>CAVFRZ010000079.1:0-9219 GCA_963624875.1 Anaerovibrio sp. | reverse complement strand
GACTGGAACGAGGAAGAGGAAAATGATGAAGATTTTGATTGTGGAGGATGAACCAAGAGCAGCCAGAGGTCTTCGGAATCTTCTGGAAGAGGAGGATGAGACGGTCGAAATCATCGGCATAGCAGCCGATGGAAGAGCGGCGCTGGAGCTGCTGCGGGTGCAGCAGCCGGATGTCGTGATGACAGACATACGAATGCCTGGAATGGACGGAATGGAACTAATCCGTTCGATACGGGCCATGAATTATTCCTTCCGGATTGTGATTATCAGTGCCTATGAGGAGTTTGACATTGCTAGGGAGGCACTGTCCCTTGGGGTAACGGATTACCTGGTAAAGCCGATTGTCAAGGATGATGTACGCCAGCTCTTGGATAAGCTCCAGAACAGAAAGCGGCCCTGGGAACAGAATTCGGAGCTCCTGGACCGTTATCCCGATGTACAGCCTACGGTGCGTCATGCGTTGAAAATAATCGGAGAGTCCTACCAGACAAAGCTCATGCAGCGGGATGTGGCGGAGGCATTGGGGGTGACGGCAGAATACTTCAGCTATCTGTTCACCAAGAGCATCGGAGTAAACTTCGCGAGATTTCTGCGATCCTATCGGATTGAAAAAGCAAAGGAATTCCTGCTGAATGGGGAGGCATCCAAGGATGATGTCTATGAGAAAACAGGATTTTCCGACAATAAGTATTTTCAAAAGTGCTTTAAAGAGGAAACGGGAATGTGTGTCAGTGATTTCCTGGAACGGTCCAATTATTTGTAGCCCTGCGAATGCAGGGCCTTTTTTTATGAAAAATCTTAAGACATTCGAAAAATCTTAAAAATATATCCTAAAAACAGATCCATATCTTAAATAATCTGGTCGACATGCACAACTGATTACTGTATTCTGTATACAACAAGTGAATATTGCACAAAACAAGCAAGGGCGATAATGACAGTATTCACAAAATCAATCAGTGGGAGGGTAAGTTTATGAAACGATCCATGAAGCGCATGTCTGCATTAACGCTTTCGGCAATCCTTGCCGGAGGACTTCTTGCCGGGTGCGGGAGCAGCTCGTCCGCAGATACGTCTGCTGACACATCCGCTGCAGCTGCAACAGAAACGGCCGCAGCAGAGACATCCGGCTCCACAGCAACCGATCATACCGCAGCGACACCGGATCAGATCGGAGAGTCGAACGGCGGCGAGCAGGTTACACTGTGGCACTATTTTGAGCATGAGGCAGAGGCACTGAACGCCGTTATCAAAAAGTACAATGAGTCGCAGAACGACATTTACATTGTACCGACCTATGTATCCCGTGAGGAGCTGATGAAGCAGTACACCATCGGCGCGGTATCCGGAGATCTTCCGGACATCGGAATGGTGGATTCGCCGGATATGTCTTCCTACATTTCACTCGGCGTGTTTGCGGACATTACAGAGTATCTGGAGGACTGGGAGGATCTGGATCAGTTCTACGACGGACCGCTTTCCTCCTGCATGGATTCCGAAGGCAAGCTGCACGGACTTCCGAACAACTCCAACTGCCTGGCAATCCTTTGCAACATGGATATTCTGAATGCTGCAGGTGTGGAGCCGCCGACTACCTGGGAAGAGTTTGAAGAGGTTTGCGAGAAGACAACCGATGCAGCCAACGGCGTATACGGCTTTGCAATGAGTGCCATTTCCAATGAGGAAGGAACCTTCCAGTTCATCCCGTGGCTGTACGGAGCAGGCGGAACTGTAGGCGATATCGATTCGGATGCATCCGTTCAGGCCTTCACATTCCTGGCAGATCTGGAATCCAAGGGCTACATGTCCAATGAGGTTGTGAACTGGGGACAGGGAGATGCCCTGAACGCATTCGTGGCAGGCAAGGCAGCGATGCTCGAATCCGGAACCTGGCACATTGCACAGCTGGACGGTGATCTGAAGGACAGCGTCAACTTCGAGTACAAGTACATTGAAATGCCTTCCTATAACGGCAATCAGGCAACCGTCATCGGCGGTGAGAACTTCGGCGTATGCTCCTCCTCCAAGCACGTTGCAGAATGCGCAGAGTTCCTGAAGTATATGCAGACTGCTGAGAACAATGCAGACTGGTGCGAAATCGCCGGCAAGCTTCCGGTTCGCAAGGATGCGGTAGAGCTGAAGGATTTCTGGACAGAGGATGAGAGATACAAGGTATTCAATGATTCTCTGAACTTTGCAGTGGCTCGTGGCCCTCACCCGCAGTGGCCCACCATCTCTGAGGCAGTATGGACAGCAGAGCAGTCAGCAATTCTCGGTCAGTCCACACCGGCAGATGCAGCAGCGCAGGCAGCGACGGTAATTGATCCGATCGTGGCAGAGACACCGCTTCCGGAGACAAATTAAGGAACCCTGACGGTTCGTTCATAGGTGTTTACAGCCATGATTATGAGACGGCCTGGGGATGAATGTAAGGATATTATCCGTTAAGAGCAGTCATCTGTTCCAAAGGACATGAATGATATGCCAAAGGGGCTGCGCCGGATCCGGCGACAGCCCCTTTTTTACAAAGGCAAGAAAGGAAGTGGACTCCATGAAATTAACGATGCAGCAGAAAAAGAATCGAGAAGGGTATGCGTTTATCCTTCCCGGATTTATCTACATGGTAGTCATTCTTGGTTACCCGCTTGTTTATAACGTCATACTCAGCTTTAAAAATGTCAACGTAAAGACCTTTGCATCCAAAACGGATGTATTCGTCGGCTTACAGAACTATATTGAATTGTTTCATAATGCAACCTTCCAGCTGGTGCTGAAGAATACCTTTGTATTCACCTTCTGGTGCCTTCTGTTCCAGTTCTCCATCGGCTTTATTATGGCCCTGTTTTTCTCCAAACGATTTACATTCGCAGGCCCGATCCGCGGGCTGATTCTGATTGCGTACATGATGCCGATGTCGGTTACGGCATTGCTCGGTAAAAATATGTTCGACAAGTCCAGCGGTGTCGTCAATTCACTGCTGATGAACCTTGGTATCATTTCCTCCCCTGTGGACTGGCTACTGCAGCCGGGAACCGCGATGGCGGCCGTCATCGCGATGAACTGCTGGGTGGGCATTCCGTTTAATATGCTGCTCCTTACCTCTGGCCTTACAGGAATCTCCCAGGAGGTGCTGGAGGCGGCAGAGGTGGACGGTGCCAATAAATGGCAGAGATTCTGGCGCGTAACATTTCCGCTGCTGCGGCCGGCAATCATGGCTGTTTTGATGCTCGGCTTTATTTATACCTTCAAGGCCTTCGACCTGATGTTCATCATGACATCCGGCGGTCCGCTGAATGCGACCGATGTTCTTGGAACCTATGCCTATAACCTGTCCTTTAAGCAGTACGAGTTTTCGAAGGGCTCGGCAGTGGCGATGGTATTGTTTGTCATATTGTTTATCATCGGCTTGTTCTATCTCAAGATGGTAGCATCGGAGGATGACGAATGAAGACTACAACGAAAACAGCAGAAGCGTCGAAAAAGAATATAGAGAAAAAAGAAAAAAGAAATCCTGATCGGATCGATCTTTCCAATATGACTCCCAGGGAGAAGAGAGCGAATATTGTGATGTGTGTGATCGCCATCCTCGTGGCCATTGTGTTCCTGTTCCCGATTTACTGGCTGGTGAGCATGTCCTTTAAGACCGATGCGGAATCCTTTGGCAAGATTGTCACCTACTACCCGCATAACTTTACGTTGGAACCCTGGATCCTGAACTTCTCGGATTCGGAATTTGTTTCTTCCATCAAGAACAGCTTGTGTATCGCCTTTTTATCCATGTTCCTGTCCCTTGGCTTTGGTGTTACCTGTGCCTACGGAATGGGTAGATACAAGGTAAAGGGAAGCAAGGCCTTCATGCTGACCTTCCTGGTATCGCAGATGCTGCCGGCCTCGCTGATGCTGACCCCTATGTATCTGATTTTCAACCAGCTGCACCTTCTGGGCACGTATCTGGGACCTGCGATTGCCATTTCATCCGGATCGGTTCCGTTTATCGTGGTTACGCTTCGTCCGTACTTTAAGAGCGTGCCGACCTCGCTGGATGATGCGGCACGCATTGACGGCTGCAATGTGGTGCAGTCCTTCTTCCTGATCATGCTTCCGGCCATCAAAACGGGTATCATTACTGTACTGGTTATTTCGTTCCTGAACGGCTGGAATGACCTGGCATATTCCATGACCTTCAACGTGCAGTCGGATATGCGGCCTTTGACAGCGAATATTTACAAGTTCCAGAGCAAATGGGGAACCAAGTGGAACTGCATCATGGCCTATGGAACCATTCTGGTGCTGCCGGTCATCTGTCTGTTCGTCTTCCTGCAAAAGTACATTGTGGGCGGCATGACAGCAGGTGCAGTGAAGGAGTAACCATTACCACGAATTTATAAACACAGCAATTCAATACCGGTTGGGGCAAAAGAAATTTTGCCCCTGCCAGCTTTAGCACGACAGGAGGAAACTACCATGGCTGAATTACATACAGTTTCGGTGGAAGAGGGCGGATCTGCAGGAGATTTCCGTACAACCAATGAGTTTCTGCTGGGATATTTTGGCGAAAAAGATGGCGCGCTGACCTACCGTTATGACGCGGAGCGGGTGCTTATCGAACCCTGGGGAGACAACGCACTGCGCGTTCGTGCCTCGAAGGAGCCCAAGATGCCGCAGGAGCTGTGGGCACTGGAAGGGAATCCAAAGAAAACCGATGCGAAGATTACAATTGAAGAGTACAGCGCATCCATCTGCAACGGAAAGATCAAGGCGGTTATCAATAATATCGGAAAAATCACCTTCTATAACAGCAAGGGAGAAAAGCTCCTGGAGGAATATGTCCGCAACCGCAAGGATATGTTCGCACCGACGACAAGCTCTCTGGAGGTGGAAGAAAGAGAGTTTAAGCCCATCATTGGCGGCGATTATCAGCTGACCATGCGGTTTGAAGGAAATGCCGGGGAGAAAATTTTTGGTATGGGACAGTACCAGCAGGATTTCCTGGACGTGAAGGGCGCAGAGCTGGAGCTGGCGCATCGGAATTCCCAGGCATCGGTTCCGTTCTACATCAGCTCCCTTGGGTATGGATTCTTATGGAACAATCCGGCCATCGGCAAGGTGAATTTCAACAAGAACATTACCAGCTGGGAGGCTTTTTCGACGAAGAAGCTGGATTACTGGATCACAGCCGGTGATACACCGGCAGAAATCGAGCGCGCCTATGCGGATGCCACCGGGAAGGTCCCGATGATGCCGGAATACGGCATGGGCTTCTGGCAGTGCAAGCTCCGCTATCAGACCCAGGAGGAGCTTCTGGAGGTTGCCAGAGAGTATAAGAGAAGAGAGATTCCGATCGATGTCATCGTTGTAGACTTTTTCCATTGGCCCAAGCAGGGAGACTGGCGCTTCGATCCCACCTATTGGCCGGATCCGGATGCAATGATCCGGGAGCTCAAGGACATGGGCATTGAGCTCATGGTTTCTGTATGGCCGATGGTGGACTATAAGTCAGAGAACTTTGATGAGATGATGGCCAAGGGGCTTCTTACCAGAGTGGAGAAGGGCGTGCGCATCGATAATACCTATCAGGGCAACACGATCCAGTTTGATCCGACCAACCCGGAAGCCAGGGAATATGTCTGGGGAAAGTGCAAAAAGAACTACCACGATAAGGGCGTGAAGATCTTCTGGCTGGATGAGGCAGAGCCGGAGTATACCGTCTACGACTTTGAAAACTATCGGTACCATCTCGGACCGAACACGCAGATCGGCAATGTATATCCCGTCATGTATGCGAAGACCTTCTTCGATGGCATGAAGGAAGCCGGCCAGGAGAACATCGTAAATCTTCTGCGCTGCGCGTGGGCGGGCTCGCAGAAGTATGGCGCGCTGGTGTGGTCCGGAGACATTCACTCCACCTTTGAGAGCCTTCGGAATCAGTTCTGCGCCGGCTTAAACATGGGAATTGCCGGAATTCCGTGGTGGACGACGGATATTGGCGGATTCTTTGGCGCTAATATTTATGATGAGAGCTACCATGAGGTGTTTGTCCGTTGGTTTGAGTACGGCGCCTTCTGCCCGGTAATGCGCCTGCATGGATATCGGATGCCGTACCAGCCGCAGCTCGGTACAACCGGAGGCGCAACCTGCGTATCCGGTGCGCCCAACGAGATCTGGTCCTACGGCGAGAAGGTGTACGAGATCTGCAAGAAGTACATTGAACTTCGTGAGCAGATGCGTCCGTACATTCGCGAGCTCATGACGGCAGCCCACGAAAAGGGTGATCCGATTATGCGGCCGCTGTTCTATGACTTCCCGGAGGATTCGAAGGCGTGGGAAAATGAGTCGGCATATATGTTCGGACCGAACGTGCTGGTGGCCCCGGTTATGGAGGCAGGAGAAACCAGTAAGAGCGTCTACCTGCCGGAAGGATCGAAATGGACGAATGTATGGACCGGTGAGGAGGCAGAAGGCGGCTGCGTAGTAACCGTTCAGACGCCGCTGGAGCGGATTCCGCTCTTTACACGAAACGGATACACGCTGCACGTGTGAAGGACAGTGGGTACGAGGAAATCTGCGTAGCAATTCGAGCATTTTGTAGAAAAATGAGCGGATTATGAATGCATGGCGCGTAGCAATCCAGGCAGCATGGGGGAAAAACGATTTGCTCCCAGCAGCATGATATGAAAGGGCTGCCGCGTGGCAGCCCTACGGGTACAGACCTATGATTACAATTGAAAACGGCAAGATAATCAGACGATATGATAAGGAACTTCTGGTAATAGAACCCTGGGGAGAAAATTCTA
Source organism: Anaerovibrio sp. (assembly GCA_963624875.1). Lineage (GTDB taxonomy): Bacteria > Bacillota > Clostridia > Lachnospirales > Lachnospiraceae > CAG-791. The sequence goes on along the minus strand of CAVFRZ010000079.1, from coordinate 2,425 downwards.
TTCGCGTCAGAGCAACGCAGCGCGCTTCTTTGCTGGAGGATGAGGATTTGTCTGCTCTCCTGCCAGATCCGAAAAAGACAGCTTCCGAAGCTGCTCTGGATGGAAGCGGGGCCGTATTGACGAATGGCAAGATTCGCGCCGAGCTTTCCGGATCGGGGAAGCTTACCTTCTATAATCAGGAGGGAAAGGTCCTGCTGCAGGAATTCCAAAGAACCCGTGCCATGATGGAGGAGGGACATAAGGAATTCAATTCTGCGCTGGAGATCTATGCCAGAACCTTTGAACCCTATGCCATGATGGATAATTATGCGCTGACGGTTCGCTTTGAGCCGGTGGACGAGGAGAAGATATTTGGCCTTGGCCAGTATCAGCAGCCGTATCTGGACATGAAAGGATGCGTTCTGGAGCTGGCACATCGCAATTCGCAGGCTTCGGTTCCCTTTGCGTTGTCATCAAATGGCTATGGATTCCTCTGGAATAACCCGGGAATCGGTCAAGTTACCTTCGGAAAGAATGTGACGGAGTGGAAGGCTGCTTCGACGAAGCAGATGGACTACTGGATCACGGCAGGAGATACGCCGGCAGAGATTGAACAATCATACGCGGAGGTGTCCGGAAAGGTTCCGATGATGCCGGAATACGGACTTGGCTTCTGGCAGTGCAAGCTTCGGTACAAAACACAGGATGAAATTCTGGAGGTCGCAAGAGAGTATAAGAGAAGAAATCTTCCGATCAATGTGATAGTGGTGGATTATTTCCACTGGCCCTATGAGGGTGACTGGACCTTTGACGAGGATTACTGGCCGGATCCGGAAGGCATGGTGAAGGAGCTGAAGCAGATGGGAATTCACCTGATGGTTTCCATCTGGCCCACCGTAGAGGAGAAATCTACCAGCTATCCGCATCTCAAGGAGGCCGGAGGTCTGATCCGTTCCGAGCACGGAAAGCGCCTGGGACAGCTGGGCAATGCTGCCATTATTGATGTTACCAATAAAGAGACCCGCAGCTATGTGTGGGATGTGATACGAAAGAACTACTATGAAAAGGGAATTCACATTTTCTGGCTGGATGAGGCGGAGCCGGAGCTCAACGGGGAACCGGGGTACGGCGGTTATGAGTTCTCGCATTATCGCTACTTCAAGGGCGCTGATGTTGAGGTTGGAAACATCTATCCGAGAGAGTATGCCCGCATGGCCTATGAGGGCATGACAAAGGAAGGCCAGGAGAATATTGTAAATCTGCTGCGCTGTGCATGGGCAGGCTCTCAGCGATACGGGGCACTCGTCTGGTCGGGAGATATTGATTCTTCGTTTGCGTCTCTTAGAAATCAGCTTCGCGCGGGACTTTCTATGGGAATTGCCGGGATTCCGTGGTGGACGACGGATATCGGCGGCTTCCACGGGGGCAATATCTATGATGATGCCTTTAAGGAGGTTTTCACAAGGTGGTTCGAGTTCGGCGCCTTTTGTCCGGTGATGCGGCTTCATGGCTTCCGGGAACCGATTCAGGAGCCGATGAGCAGTGTAAAGGGCGGAAAGTGCCCGTCCGGAGCGGACAATGAAGTGTGGAGCTACGGAGAAGAAATCTATGAGATTTGCAAAAAGTACATGGAACTCCGGGAGAAGCTGCGTCCGTATATGAGAGAAACGATGCAGGCAGCTCACGAAAAGGGAGATCCGGTGATGCGGCCACTGTTCTACGAATTCCCGGATGACGCTGCGGCATGGAATATTGATGATGAATATTTGCTCGGAGCAGATCTTCTGGTGGCACCGATTCTGTATGAAAATATGACAGAAAGGAAGGTGTATCTCCCGGCTGGCAGCTGGCGCTCTTTTGCAGATAATAAGGTCTATGAGGGTGGAAAAGAGTACATCGTTCCGGCACCCAAGGACGTTCTTCCGGCCTTTGCAAGGGATGGGAAGCTGAGCGAAATTATACTGTAGCCAGTACATCGATTTTTAAAAAATATCCCGTAAATCGATGTAGAACAGTTCCAAGATCTGTTGGGATGATGTAGAATCAACGTAAACGTTTAAGAACCGCGAAATGCCGGTGTCAGGCGACATTTTGCCGGTTCTGCAGACGGTTGTATTGAGGACAAGGAAACGCTGATTACATCAGCATTTCTTAAACAAGGCGGTAACGACCAGGAGGGGTACAACATGAAATTTACAGATGGTTACTGGCTTCGGAGTGAGAATGTGCAGGCATCGTTTGCCTCGCAGGCTTTCACCGTGGAGGAGATTCCTCACGGCATGCGGATTGCGGCGCCGGAGCGTCCGATCCGTTCCCGGGCGGATGCACTGGATGTCACGGTGCTCTACATCGACATTGTGTCGGCTGGGCACAACGACATCGCAATAACGACGACACACTATATGGCCTATGATTCGAAGGAGCCGCGCTTTGAGCTGACGGAGAA
>CAVFRZ010000078.1:0-9229 GCA_963624875.1 Anaerovibrio sp. | reverse complement strand
TTGTCATGATCCAGGGTCTGATCGGCGCCTTCTGCGTCCGCGTGCCGGTGGCCTTCCTTATGAGCCGCATCGAACCGGTTACGCTGTTCCACATCGGCCTGTCCACGCCCTGCTCCTCACTGGTGCAGATCGTGCTGTGCCTTAGCTACATGCTGTGGCTCCGCAGGAATGTGATGAAGCCGAGTAAGTAACGCCTGTATTCCGCAAAGTACAGCGACAGGGGGCGGAGATGTCCGATCGGACAATTCTCCGCTCCCTATCGCTTGGCTGGCAAGGAAGCTCTACCGTCTTTTCTCCTTGATATTAAAATCCCAGATCATCATTCACCAGAATGATGTGGTACCGTCCTGTATGCCGCTCGTAGCGGGTGACAAGGAACTGGCAGCAGATGGTATCCGGCGAGAGGCAATCGGCGCAGGCACCGGTCGTGCAGCACGGCGTTTTCCCCTGGAAGCGAGTGGCATTGACCGGTGCCGCCTCGTTTCTCGCACGGGAAAGCGCTGCGTCGAGATCCTTTGCTATTTTATTCATTCCGACCACGAACAGCACGTGCTCCGGGCCGTAGGCAAGACAGGCTACGCGGTTGCTGTTGCCGTCAATATTCACGAGAATTCCGTCCTCGGTCACTGCATTGGCGCTGGCCAGGAACCAGTCTGCTCCGAAGGCAGCGCGTTCCACGGCCTTCCGGTCCTCGGGCGCTGCGGTATCGCGGTTAAACACCTCATAGTTCCCGTCCACCACAGCCTGCTTGAGCCCGATCTCTGCGATGGACATGGAGCCGCCCCAGGAAATCGATGCTCCCTCGGGGATCAGCTCCAGCGCTTTCTGCAGTGCCTCTTCCTTCGTCGCAGCGTAGTAGCCGGTCATATTCCGGGCCTCCAACCCCTTGATCACTCTCTGCGCCAGCAGCTCATTTCTTTTCGTACGAATCGGATCCATTTGTCCCTCCTTTTACTGTTTTGCGTCGGTTCCGCACACCTTTGCCGGTTAAAATTTCCGCAACCACTCACCAATCATTTCACGCTCATTTTCTGTCTCCGGTTAGTTAACGCTCCTTATTGAAACTTCTGCGGGCCGGTCTTACAATGTCGTTGCTATTAAACACAATCATAACTATTTAGGGGGGCTTTGCAATGGGGCAGCAGCCAGGACATCATCAACAATCCGCAGGAGAGGGTGCGCAGCACCGGGCGGTATCCGCCGCTTCTGTGGCAGAGAATCCCATGATTACCGGGGTTCTGTGGCAGCAGCTTTTGATTTTCTTCGTCCCCCTTCTGGCCGGGACCTTTTTCCAGCTTCTGTACAACACCGTTGACGCAATCGTTGTCGGCCGCTTTGTCGGCAAGCTGGCGCTTTCCTCCGTCGGCGGCGCCACCGCAACCCTGATCAATCTGTTCGTCGGCCTGTTCGTCGGCATCACCTCCGGCGTCACCGTCGTTGCCGCGCAGTTCTACGGCGCCCGCCGCGAGAATGAGCTGCGCAAGGCCGTGCATACCGGCATTGCACTGGCACTCATTCTGGGACTGGTGCTGACCGTCGTTGTTTTCGCTCTGGCAGGGCCGATGCTGCGCGCTATGGACACGCCGGATGAGACCATCGGCATGTCGGAGACGTACCTTCGCATCTATGCCTGCGGCATGATCGGCAACATGCTCTACAACACCGGAGCCTCAATCCTGCGTGCCATCGGCGACTCACGCCGGCCGTTCCTGTATCTGGTGGCCGGAACGCTCACCAACATCGTGCTGGATATTGTTTTCGTCGTATATCTTCACATGGGCGTTGCAGGCGCCGCGTGGGCAACCATCCTGTCCCAGTATGTCAGCGCCGTCGCTGCGTTCTGGCACCTTCTGCGCACCGACAGCATGGTACATGTCAATCTCCGGGAGATCCGGCTGGATTCCTTTTATGCCGGCAAAATACTGCGCATCGGCATCCCGGCGGCTCTCCGGTCGCTGATGTATTCCTTCTCCAATGTGCTGATCCAGACTGCCATCAATGGCTTCGGCACTGACACGGTTGCAGCCTGGACCGTCTGGGGCAAGGTGGACGCTATCTTCTGGATGATCATCAACTCCCTCGGCCTTGCCACCACCACGCTGGTGGGCCAGAACTACGGCGCCGGCCGCAAGGACCGCGTCCGCAGCTGTGCACGCCAGGCCATGCTGATCACGACGATCTTCGACCTGGTCCTCTCCGGCGGAATCTACATCGGAAGGAACTTCTTCGTACGGATCTTCACCAGCGACCCGGAGGTCATCAGCCAGAGCATTGCCATCGCCGAATTCATGGTGCCGATCTTCATCACCTACATTACCATCGAGATTCTCTCGGGCACGCTGCAGGGCATGGGCGATGCGCTGATCCCCACGATCATCACCATCCTCGGTGTGTGCGTCATCCGCGTGATCTGGATCTTCACCATGGTGCCGCTCCATCATGTGATGCAGACCGTTATGGCCAGCTATCCCGTCAGCTGGACCATCTCCACCATCGCGTTCTTTATCTACTACGAGTGGTATGTGCGGAAGCATAATATCAGGTAACGATTTGTGAATAAGCTGCTGAAGTTCAGATGCAAACCTGCGACGGGTCCCGGCGGAGGTGTCCGGTTCGGGGACGTTCTCACTCCCCTGCGGCCTAGCGGTGCTAAGCTCGCATAAGACGCTCGCAAGCACCGAGGTCCTCGGAAGGCCCCGAACCTGGACATCCATCCGCCACCCTGTCGCTTGGCTTGCAGGTAAGTTGCTCTGAGTCGTCATCTGAATTATAAAAGCCGAGCGGCCGGCAGGTTTTTCCTGTCAGCCGCTTGGCTTTTATATGCGTCACAATAATTCATTTCCCTTCCGCAGGCTCCCGCTGCCGTAGCGGCTCTGCACCTTCTGCAGCATCTCCTGCAGCTTCTCCTGCCGGACTCTACTGGCCGTTTCCGCCTTTTCCTTCTTCTGGTCCTGCAAAAAGTCCTCGAGGCTAAGCTGCCGGTACTCGCCGTGATCCAGTGAGCTCATGCCGACACCGATCAGCCGCACTCCCACGCCCCGGTCAAAAATGCCGTCTCTCTCATACAGGAGTCCTTGAAGAAGCTCCCCTGCGTGCCGCTCGATCACAGCCGCGTCGTTTGTGGGGGAATCCAGCTTTTTCTGGCGGGAGCGCCGGTGAAAATCATTCGTTTTCACACTGACGGTCACCGTACTGCCGTAGATGCCGTCCCGCTGCATGCGCCCGGCCACCTTTTCCGACAGATGGTGCAGGAGCGGCGGTGTCAGCCGGTCATAGCTTTGCAGCGTGATATCTTCGGCGGTGGTGGTCTCATTGGAGTAGCTGCGGGCATCCTCGTGCTCTGTGTGAACGCGGTCGCTGCCGATGCCTCTGGACGCCGCCGTAATATACGCGCCGCTCTTCTCTCCCAGAAAGGACTGCAGCATCGCCGGATCCGCACCGGCGGCATCGCCGATGGTCGTGATGCCGATCCCGGCAAGGCGAGACGCTGTTTTGCCGCCGCAGCCGTATAAATCGCCGATGGGCAGCGGCCACATCTTCGCCGCAACCTCCTCCGGCCACAGCGTGTGGGTCCGGTCCGGCTTCTGAAAATCGCTTGCCATCTTGGCCAGGAGCTTGTTGGAGGAGATACCGACGTTCACGGTAAAGCCCAGCCTCGTCCGGATCTCCTCCCGAATCGAAGCCGCAAGGGTCAGGGCCACGCGGCGCCGTTCTGCCGTGTGTGCGCTCCCTTCTGCTCCGGCCGCCCGCGCCGCCGCCTGGTCCATAGATCCGGTTGGCACATATGCCGCCCGTTTCACATCATCTCTCTCCGCAGGCCCTGCAGCCGCCGCAATCCGATCACCGCCGGGAGCCTTCGGCGTCCGTCTTACCGCCTCGTCAACGGCTTCTGTCATATCCACATAGGCCTCGTCGATCGACGCCTGCTGTACCAGCTCCGAATACTCCAGCAGAATCCGAATGAATGCATTTGAATACGTGCGGTAGGCCTCCCAGTCCGAGGACACCAGCACCAACCCCGGGCACTTCTGCAGTGCCTTCACCACCGGCTCCCCGGTCACGATCCCGTAGCGTTTGGCCGGGATCGATTTGGCCGTAATAATGCCATGGCGCGTTTCCACATCGCCGCCGACCGCCGAAGGAACGTTCCGAAGGTCCACTGCCCCCGGATCGTCCTTCAGCCGCTTTACCGCCGACCATGACAGAAACGCGCTGTTCACATCCACATGAAAAATAATCCGCTCGCCGTCCAACGTTCGTTCTCCGCTTACTGGAAGATCGGCATGCCATCCTCTCCCCACTCGATCGTGCGCTTCATGGTGTGACGGTTCGGATCGTACAGCGGGTCTTCGCAGATCAGCTTGTCCGTCGTCCGCGCATGATAGATCAGCACGTCATTGCCGTCCGCATCCTTGGTAAAGGAGTTGTGACCCGGTCCGTAGAGTCCGTGCTCCGGATCGCTCTTCAGTACGGGGTGGCGGAGCTTCTCCCAGGAGCGCGGGTCCAGAAGGTCCGCTCCCTCCCTGGCAATCAGCATGCCGACGCAGTAAGCCGGGCTGGTGTCGCTGGCGCTGAAGGTCATGAACAGCCTGCCGTCGTGCTTTAACACGCCGGGGCCCTCGTTTACCCAGAAGCCGTGCCGCTCCCAGTCGTAGTCCGGAGTTGTCAGCAGCACCTGTGCCGTCGCCAGCTCGTTGGCGCTCTTCATCCGCGCAATGTACAGATTGGAGATCTGCTGCCCGACGCTGACCTTCTCCGCCCAGATGTAGTACCACACGCCTTGGTCCTCGAACACGGTGGCATCCAGCGAAAAGGCCTCAAAGGAAAACGGATCGCCCTCCGCGCGTTTCATTTTGCCCAGCTCGGTCCAGGGCCCCTTCATCGGATCCTCGCTCTCACACTTAAGGACATACGGACGCAGCTTCCAGATGTCGTCCTTGTCGCTGGCGGCAAAATAGATGTACCACCCGCCAAAGAGATAATGAAGCTCCGGTGCCCAGATGTGCTGGCTCATGTCGCCGGATTCGTGCTTCTCCCAGATCGTGACCTCCTCTGCCTGCTGCAGATCATCCAGGGTATCTGCGCAGCGCAGGATGATCCTGTCATAGGACGGCACCGAGGCGGTAAAGTAGTATTTGCCCCCATGCTCATTGGTCACGTACGGATCCGCCCGCTGCTCAATCCATGGTGTGTAATTTACAGTTTCGGTTGCTTTGCTCATTGGACTTTCCCCCTTGTTGATTCCGTGCTCCGCCTTGCGCATTCTGGAACTGCAACATGTCTCCGCCGCACTGTTTCATGAGTGCTCCTGACATCGTCATTAACTCAGTTCCTCGTCCCAAAATCTTCTTCCCATTTTACCATGTGCTCTTTATTTTGTATCTGTTCAGCACCTGCCACATTCCAACGTGAATTGACTGCTTGCAGGCACATTCACGATTGAAATTGGCAGGTGGCCAAGGCGCAAAGCGCCTCTGGCCAGCCACATCGAGGATTTGCGATAGCAAATTCGAGATGGTGCTGAATAGATACTTTATTTTTATCAGGAATACCGCCAAATACTTGCACATGGCGCCGGCAACGACATATTTTTAAACACGGATCCGAACCATATTCCATGAATACGGCTCCAGCTCTCCTTCCAGTGTCTTGTCCTTTACGCGATACGCATCCTGATTGCCTTCCGGCTTTACCAGATCATGCTGCTCCAGATTTGTTGACTTAAGTGGTGCGTGCATCGTTACCGCATCGATAAGCTCAGTTTTCTCAAATCCCTGTAGTACAATCTCTACACTTTGCTTGCGATCCGTTCTATTTACCCAAAAGAAAACGACTTCTCGCGTCTTAGGATTATATATTCCCACTGAATCCACATCCGGGATCAAATCTCCGTCCGAATCATAGGCCGAAATCTGATCCACCGTATTTAACACGACCCCTCTGCCATATTTCGACATATAGGCAAACGGGTAGTAAATCGGCTGCACCCAGGACTCCCCGCCTTTTTCTGTCATTATGGCTGCACTGATATTGGTAAGAAGTGACTGACAAGCGATTTTCACCCTGTCTGAATTTTTGACCATTGCCATCAGCATGCTGGCAAACAGTAAGGCATCTTCCATCGTGTAAATCTGTTCACTGAATGCCGGAGCAATTTCCCAGCCCCTGCTGTTTACGTCGTTTTCAACTTCTGTTCCAGGAATTTCCCACACGCCCCATTCATCGATACTGATATTAATTGTTCGCTTGCTGCGGCGCTTACTTCTTACTGTGTCACAAATTCCGCTGACAGTACGTATGTAGTTCTCCAAATCCAGCGACTGAGCCAGGAAATTTGCTGTTCCCTTTTCCTGCCCCCCATAATACTGATGCAGTGCAATATAATCCACATAATCATAGGCTTCTTCCAATACGATACGTTCCCAATCTGTGTACGTAGCCATCGATGTAGAAGAGCTTCCGCAGACAACCGTCTGTATACTGTCATCCAAAGCCTTCATCGCATGCGCTGTCTGTGCAGCAAGCCTCGCGTACTCATCTGCAGTTTTATGTCCCATCTGCCAGGAGCCGTCCATTTCATTACCAACGCACCAAACGGGAATACGATATGGCTCTTTATGTCCATTTTCAGCACGCATATCACTATAGAATGTCCCTGCAGGAAGATTGCAGTACTCCAAATGTGACACCGCGTTTTCGATTCCCTTTGTCCCCAGATTTACAGCGAAGATCGGAGAAACACCTGCTTTTCCCGCCCAGCGCATAAATTCATCTGTCCCCACCTCATTGGTCTCAATACTTTTCCAGGCCAGTTCCCTCTTACGCGGCCTCTTCTCCTTCGGCCCCACTCCATCTCTCCAGTCATAGGTCGAGACAAAGTTTCCTCCCGGGTAGCGAACACAGGTGACCCCCATTTCTCTTACTTTATCCAGGACATCCGTTCGAAATCCGTCTTCATCTGCATACTGGCTATCCGGTTCATAGATACCCGAATAAACCACTCGTCCCATATGTTCTACAAATGAACCATAGATCCACGGACTAATTTCAGATTTTAAAAAAGCTGCATTTGCTATGATTTTTACGTCGCTCATTTCGATTTTCCTCTACTCCTTTACCCCGGTTGTTGCAATTCCTTCCATGAAAAAGCGCTGTCCTGCAAGGAACAAAATCAGTAATGGTGTAACGGAAATCACCGTTGCAGCAAGTGTCGGCCCGTATTTTATCGAGTGATTTCCAACCAGAATTGCCAGACCAGCAGATAATGTACGCATTTCAACCGAGCTTGTCAGCATCATTGGGTATAAAAGATCATTCCAGTTATTCATAAAATGAAAGATTCCAAGGCTTACAAATGCCGGTTTCGACAATGGCACAATAATCTGTGCATAAATCTTAATGTCCGTCATTCCATCAATTCTTGCCGCTTCTTCCAAAGACTTTGGTATCCCCATAAAGAAAGAAGACAGAAGATAGATTCCATACGCACTGGCTATTCTCGGAAGAATCAATCCGGCATAGGTGTTCAAAATTCCAACTGTATACTCCTCCATATACAAAGGAATCATAATTACCTGAAAAGGAACCATCATTGTCATCAAAATGATGTTGAAAATTACATTTTTCCCTTTAAAATGCATTCTCGCAAAGGCATAGGCTGCCAGAGAATCAATCACCAGACTGATCAATGTAACGGATCCCGCAAAGATCACTGTATTTTTCAGCATGCTTACAACAGGAATAACTCCTATCACATACTGATATTGCGTCACCACCCACTGCTTCGGAAGAAATGACGGCGGCCAGCTAATTACATCTGCATCTGTTTTAAATGAGGATACAAACAGCCATATCACCGGTAAGAGGACCAGCAATGCCGCCAGCAGCAGAACGATATCCCCGACTGTAAATTTTCTTTTGTGCTTTGTGTTCATTCATCCGCCTCCGCCTGGACGGTATACCGCCTTGTTGCAAATGTAATCACTGCGATCAGCAAAAACAGGAATACAGAAATCGTTGAGGCGTAACCGAGATCATGCGTTGTTTGAAAACCTCTGTCATATATATATGACACCAACGTTTCTGTGCTGTTCATTGGCCCGCCGCCGGTCATGACATAGATCTGATCAAATGCCTGCAGCGCTGCAATCAAAATCGTTACAAGGCAAAAGCTAATCGTATTCTTGATGGACGGAATTGTTACATATAAAAATTTTTGGATGCCGGTTGCACCATCCAGGTCAGCCGCTTCATATAGTGAAGCAGGGATATCTAATGCTGCCGCCGAAAGCAGCGTTACCGTATATCCAAAGTTTTTCCATACGGTTACCATTGCAACTACCGGCAATGCCCAGGTTGTACTGTTTAAAAAATTCGGCATTATAATTCCAATTTGCCGAAGCATATATGCCAGCATTCCCGAATTTGCATTCAAGAGCATCGACCAGAGAATACTGATTGCCGTCATTGAGCATACATAAGGAATATAAAACGTTGCGCGGAGTGCCTTATGAAATGCGGAGTTTTTCAACATCAGCATGGTCAAAAATAAAGCCAGCAACAGCTGCGCAGGAATTTCCATCACAGAAAAAAACAATGTATTTTTGGTAGCATTCCATACCCTTTCATCCTGGAACAGCCTGATATAATTCTGAAATCCCGCAAAGGATATGTCATTCATATATATATCGATGTTCAGGATACTAAGCGCAAAGGCGCTGACCAATGGCAAAAAAACAAAGATCGTCAAGACGATCATCGCCGGAAGAATAAAAAGGTAGGCAGCCTTTTGATTTGAGGCCAACAATTTTTTTGTGCTCTTCATTACGCACTCCTTTTGTAGAAACGGGGCTGTCGCATGGAATATGCAACAGCCCCGCGATCTGGAAATATGTGTTTTCTATGCAAGCACCCTTCTCACATTGCACGCCGGAACATCGTTTCTAAATATCAATATCCCAACTTACAATACCTGAATGCACGATTATTTGATGATGGAATCCAGAGTATCTGATGCCGACTGAAGAGATTCTGTTACATCCTCACCGGACAGGACCTTTTCGATCATCGGTTTCATAACATCCGAATCAATCTGGCTGCCATAGGAGTAGCCCAGATGCCAATCACGTCCAATCGTAGATGCCTCGGATACACTGCTGAGAATGTCATTTCCCTGAATATCCGCGTCTTCAAGAAGGGAATAAGACCATACCGGGAACCCGTTTACAGT
>CAVFRZ010000077.1:0-9555 GCA_963624875.1 Anaerovibrio sp. | reverse complement strand
ATTCTTTGCAATGGACCTTCCGTAATTGGCAGCTTCTCCCTGCGTGGCAAATAGCTTTGTGTCGCGTTGATTGCCCTCACCGTGCACGGCCCATTTGCCATCGCGAGGAGAAACCCATTGATTTTTACCCATATTTTAGATCCGGTTTGAGTTGCTGAATGAAGGAATTTAAATGGTAACTGCAATAGTAATTACATTTTCAATCATCATCTTCGGGATAGGGCTTAATGCCATGCTCGCATTTATGGCTATCCTGCACTTTTTCGAGAAAGATGCAGATTAAGGAGAATAAACATGAACTACAAGATCAATAGGGATGCGTACCCGATTGAAAGAGCGCACTTCGATGATGCTGGCATTGATATCAGGACACCGGAGGAGTTTGTCCTTCATGCAGGAGAGCAGAGGAAGATTGACACCGGAGTGTCTGTAGAGATCCCGATTGGATATTACGGCAAAATGGAGAGTAAGTCTGGCCTCATGTTCAACCACGGAATCATCTGCATGGGAGGTGTGGTGGACAGCGGATTCCGCGGCACAATCAAAGTCCGGATATGGAACACATCCAGCGAAGACTACGCATTTGAAAAGGGAGACAAGCTGGTGCAGATGGTACTTGTCCCGACGCTTCTGGCGGTTCCGGTACTGCAGAATGATCTGGAGGTATCGGAATCTGGAAGAGATGATTCCGGCTTTGGCAGCACAGGGAGATAGACAGCATGGAGGTACAGGAAAAGACCTGCGGGAACTGCCGCTGGTACAACTACAAGGGGCGGCGAGGCTTGCCGGTAGCAGAGTGCGAGACATATTCTTCCATGCATTTCTGCACGGATAAGAAGTGCTCCAGCTGGAGATATGACGGAGTATCGGGAAAGGAAGAGAAGGATGTCAAATGAACTTGGTGCCATTTTGTATGCTGCCGTATCACTTTGCATTGTGGCGGTCGCCCTGCTGAACGCCAGAACCGGCAAGTACAGGGCAGAGATTGAAGACTTGCGGTACAAGGTAAGCGACCTGAAGGAGTGCGTTGAATTTCTGCAGGATGTAATGGACAAGCTGGTAACGGGCGACGATTGGGAAGACATCAATGATAATCCGGAGGATGACGCATGAGCAGAAAAGTTCTCACCATCAGTGACGTATACGCATACAGAGACTGCCATCCGGTCGGATCTACTGTAAAAGTTCCGATTGAAAGAAACGAAGGAGAGCCCAACCACAAAAGGATCCACGTGGAATATCGGAATGCAATCGTCCTGGAACCGCACAATCGAGTCGTGGTTACATCTGCCGGTACCTTCCGGTGGGCACAACTTGCACTTGCAGAGAGAGGGGCATACATTGACGACGATGATGAATGAAGTCACACCGGAGAAGGCCGCCGTGGCGCTTCTGGAGAAATGGGACAATGTTATTGTAGAGCACGGCTCCGTCTGCGTTATGATCAAGCCGGAGGATGACATTGACGCTACGTTTAAGAAGATGAAGAAGATCCTGAAAGAGATCGGGTATAATGGCAGCTACGGGACCAGAAAATGCTACGAATGAAAAATCTTTCGGGAAGCGTATAAAACCTGAAATGTTGCGGTTTCGCAAGCTCGGGGATGCGACACTTATTATGGATTTAAAGAAACGCTGATTAAAGCGTTTCCCACGCCGGATTTGTGCTGCGAAGCAGCAAATTTTTGGCAAATCCGGATCTCACGGGGATTTCGTAAGTGCAAAGCGCGACGAAATCTGCTATGATGTGCACTGTATAAAAAAGGGAGCTTGCCGCAGCAGGCTGAGAGTGGACTGTAGTCGTCCAGACCTATAACCTGATTTGGATAATGCCAACGTAGGGAAAGATTGAATCGCATCATTGAATGCGGGTATGTCTTCGTTGGCATACCCGCTTTTTTTGCGCACATGTAAGGAGGCTTTTATGCTGGGCAATTGTATCGAGAATGTAAGGAAGTGTGTTCCGCTGATTCACAACATCACCAATTACGTGACGGTGAATGACGTGGCCAATGTGCTGCTGGCCTGCGGCGGCAGTCCGATTATGGCCGATGAACCGGAGGATGCAGCAGAAATTACTGCGATCTGCGGAGGCCTGAATATCAACATCGGGACACTGAATAAACGCACAATTGAAGCGATGTTTGCCGCCGGCAAAGTGGCAGCGGATCTGCAGCATCCGATTCTTTTGGATCCGGTAGGGGCCGGTGCATCGGCCATTCGCACATCAACAGCTCTGCGGCTCATGGAAGAGCTTCCGCTGGCGGTAATTCGAGGTAATATCTCGGAGATTAAGACGCTGGCATTAGGGAGCGGAACGACCAAAGGTGTGGATGCAGATGCAGCCGATGCTGTGACCGATGAGAATCTGGACAAATCGGTGTTGTTTGTCAAAGAATTCGCGCGAGAATACGGCGCCATCATTGCAATTACCGGAGCCATTGATCTGGTCAGTGACGGGACGGATTGCTATGTGATCCGGAACGGCAGGGCAGAAATGAGCAAAATAACGGGAACGGGCTGCCAGCTATCCGGCATGATGGCGGCCTTTGTAACCGCAAATCCGCAGAACCGGCTGGAGGCAGCTGCGGCAGCTGTCTGCACGATGGGCCTGTCCGGTGAAATCGGCTGGAGCCGCATGCGGGAAGGCGAGGGTAATTCCACCTACCGCAACCGTATCATTGATGCCATATACAACATGGACGCAGAGACACTGGATAAGGGGGCTGTCTATGAAGTGCGATAAGGAAAATCTTCTTTTGTATGCAGTTACAGACCGACATTGGCTGGATGGACGTGATCTGCAGGAGGTTGTTAAGGAGAGTCTGGACGGAGGAGTAACCTTTGTGCAGCTTCGGGAGAAAAACCTGGATGATGAGCATTTTCTGGAGGAGGCCAGACAATTGCAGCATTTGTGCCGGAAATATCACGTGCCGTTTGTTATTAATGACAATGTGGATATCTGTATGCAGATAGATGCGGATGGTGTTCATGTGGGGCAGAGCGATATGGAGGCCGGTGATGTCCGTGCCAAGATTGGACCGGACAAAATCATCGGTGTGTCAGCGTGTACGGTTGAACAGGCGATTCTTGCAGAAAAGCGCGGAGCGGATTACCTGGGCGTGGGCGCAGTGTTTCCTACCGGTTCGAAGGACGATGCAACGCCGGTTTCCCGCGAAACGCTGCAGGACATCTGCCGAGCAGTCCATATTCCGGTGATTGCCATCGGCGGAATTACACAGCAGAATGTACAGGAACTTGCCGGGAGCGGGATCTGCGGTATTGCTGTGATCAGTGCCATTTACGCGCAGAAGGATATTCGCCGAGCAGCTGCTGATCTGAAGAGTGCTACGCAGAAAATGGTGGATGCATGATTCGGGGGGCTGTATTTGATGTGGATGGTGTCCTTTTGGATTCCATGCAAATCTGGAATGATCTGGGAGCAAGGTATTTGAGAAAACGGGGGCTTGTGCCGGAAGCCGGCCTGAATGAGATTCTTTTCTCCATGAGCATGGAACAAGGGGCGGCCTATTTGAAAAAAGCCTACTCGCTGCCGGATACGCAGGAGAACATCGTGCAGGGCATCGGAGGGATGCTGCGTGATTTTTATTATCATGAGGTTCTGACAAAGCCCGGGGTAATGGAGGCGCTTTGCCTTTTAAAAGAAAATCGGGTTGCAATGGCCCTGGCAACCTCCAGCCCCAGAGAGCATGTTGTAAGGGCTTTGAAACGAAATGGGGTGTGGAACTTTTTTGCGCCGAATCTCTTTACGACCGGAGAACTGGGTGTCAGCAAGCATCAGCCTGACATCTATTACAAAGCTGCTGCGGCACTGGATACAGCGCCGCGGGAAACGCTGGTTTTTGAGGATTCCCTTTACGCGCTGGTCACTGCGCAGCACGCCGGATTCCTTTCTGTCGGCGTGTATGATGCCTGCGGAGAAAGAAATCAGGAAGAAATGAAAAAGTCAGCAAAGCTTTATCTTAAGGATTTTCATGAATTGAAAACACATTGGGAAGAGCTGCAAAGAAAGGACGAAGAGTGAGAACTGCATTGACAATTGCGGGAAGTGATTCCGGCGGAGGGGCCGGCATTCAGGCGGATATTAAGACGATGCTTGCCAATGGTGTGTATGGTATGAGCGCCATTACAGCCCTGACGGCCCAGAATACGACCGGAGTCTCTGCGATTCTTCAAGTGACGCCGGAGTTTCTGGGGCAGGAGCTGGATAGCGTTTTTACCGATATTGAGCCGGATGCGGTCAAGATCGGTATGGCTTCGGAGACGGACCTGGTTCTTGTGATTGCAGAGAAGCTAAGGCAGTATCGGGCGAAAAATATTGTGGTGGATCCGGTGATGGTGGCCACAAGCGGAGCTCGCCTCATCCATGAGGATGCAGTAGAGACATTGAAGAGAGAGCTCTTTCCTATGGCATCGCTGCTGACGCCTAACATTCCGGAGGCAGAGGTCTTGTCCGGCTGTGCGATAGCATCGGAAGAAGAGATGATAACGGCAGCCCGCAGGATTAATGAAAACTACGGCTGTGCGGTTTTATGCAAAGGCGGCCATAGCTGCAACGATGCCAATGATCTTTTGTACTGGAATGGTGCCTATCGCTGGTTCAGCGGCAGACGGATCAATAATCCCAATACACATGGAACCGGCTGTACGCTTTCGAGCGCCATTGCTTCCAATCTTGCCAAAGGATATCCGCTGGAGCCGGCGGTGGAGAGGGCAAAGGAATATGTCTCCGGAGCACTGGAGGCGATGCTGGATCTGGGCAGAGGAAGCGGGCCTATGGACCATGGATTCGCCATTAAAAATGAATTTACAGTAACAGATACACCAAAAATTAAGCTTTAAAACTGTTATTTTCGCACAGGATGTATAAGAAAGAGCAAGAAGAGGGTGGGCGAGATGTCAGAAATGGGGTATACTGATTTCACATAATGAAACGTCAGCCGCAAGGGCTGCAGTTTGGAGGTAAAAATGAGTAAGAGGGTTTACAAGTTCGAAGAAGGCAATGCTAAAATGCGTGATCTTCTCGGCGGCAAGGGCGCCAATCTGGCAGAGATGACCAATCTTGGTCTGCCTGTACCGCAAGGCTTTACCATCTCCACCGAGGCTTGCACCGATTATTACAATGACGGTAAGCAGATCAACGCGGATACGCAGCAGCAGATTTTTGATGCACTGTCCTGGCTGGAGGGAATCCGCGGCAAGAGGTTCGGTGACGAGAACGATCCGCTTCTGGTATCTGTCCGCTCCGGCGCACCGGTATCTATGCCGGGAATGATGGACACCATCCTGAACCTTGGCCTGAATGATATTTCCGTTGTCGGCTTTGCGAAGAAAACCGGAAATCCGCGTTTTGCATATGATTCCTATCGCCGTTTCATCCAGATGTTCTCGGATGTAGTTATGGGACAGCCGAAGACACTGTTCGATGCAATCCTTGAGGGTGAGAAGAGCAAGCACGGCTACAAGTTTGATACAGAGCTGACAGCAGAGGATCTGCAGAATGTTATTGCAGAGTACAAGAAGCTCTATAAGGATCAGCAGGGAGAGGAATTCCCGCAGGATCCCCGCGTGCAGCTGATGGAGGCCATTAAAGCCGTCTTCCGTTCCTGGGACAACCCCAGAGCCAACACATACCGCCGCATGTATGACATTCCGTACGAGCTGGGGACCGCTGTCAATGTACAGTCCATGGTATTCGGCAATATGGGCAACACCTCCGGTACCGGCGTAGCCTTTACCAGAAATCCTGCAACCGGTGCGAAGGGTATCTTTGGTGAGTACCTGATCAATGCGCAGGGCGAGGACGTGGTAGCCGGCATCCGTACGCCGCAGCCCATCACAAAGCTGGGTGAGGATCTTCCGGAGTGCTATGAGGAGTTCCTTGCAATTGCGCACAAGCTGGAAGACCACTACAAGGATATGCAGGATATGGAGTTTACCATTGAGGATGGCAAGCTGTTCTTCCTGCAGACCAGAAACGGCAAGAGAACTGCACAGGCAGCCATTCAGGTTGCGTGCGACCTGGTTGATGAGGGCATGATCGATGAGAAAACAGCCGTAACCCGCATCGAGCCGGCATCGCTGGATCAGCTGCTGCATCCAGGGTTTGATCAGTCCAAGCTTGAAAGAGCAGAGGAAATCGGCCAGGCACTTCCGGCATCCCCGGGAGCTGCTGCAGGACGTGTATACTTTAGCGCAGAGGATGCAGTTGCTGCACATTCCGCTGGAAACCGCGTCATTCTGGTTCGCCAGGAGACCTCTCCGGAGGATATTGACGGTATGCATGCTGCAGAGGGCGTTCTGACCATGCGCGGCGGCATGACCTCTCACGCAGCCGTTGTGGCAAGAGGAATGGGAACCTGCTGCGTTTCCGGCTGCGGCGATATGCGTGTGGATGAGGAGAGAAAGTTCTTCGAGCTGAGCGGCCACAAGGTAAAGGAAGGAGAGTTCATCTCTCTGGACGGCTCCACCGGTAAGATTTATCTGGGCGATGTTCCGACCGTAGAGGCGACCATCTCCGGTAATTTCCAGAGAATCATGGACTGGGCGGACAAGTACCGCGTGCTTCAGGTGCGCACCAACGCAGATACACCGGAGGATGCAGCGAATGCAGTACATCTTGGCGCAGAGGGCATTGGCCTTTGCCGTACCGAGCACATGTTCTTTAACCCGGATCGTATTCCGAAGATCCGCAAGATGATCCTTTCGGATACGACAGAGGAGAGAGAGGCTGCACTGAACGAGCTGATTCCGTTCCAGAAAGGCGACTTCAAGGGCATTTATAAGGCCATGGAGGGAAGACCGGTTACCATCCGCTTCCTGGATCCGCCGCTTCACGAGTTTGTACCGAACACACCGGATGAGATCAAGGCCATGGCTGCAGAGATGAATCTGACGGTCGATGAGGTACAAAGACGGTGCGATGATCTGAAGGAATTCAACCCGATGATGGGACACCGCGGCTGCCGTCTGTCGGTTACCTTCCCTGAAATTGCAAGAATGCAGACCAGAGCGGTTATGGAGGCAGCCATTGAGGTGAAGGAAGAGTACGGCTATGATATCGTTCCAGAGATCATGGTTCCTCTTGTCGGCGATGTGAAGGAGCTTTCCTTCGTAAAGAAGGAAATTGTTGCTACTGCTGAAAAGGTAAAGGAAGAGAAGCATTCCGATATTACCTACCACATCGGCACAATGATCGAGATTCCGCGTGCGGCACTGATGGCGGATCAGATTGCTCAGGAGGCAGAGTTCTTCAGCTTTGGTACCAATGACTTAACGCAGATGACCTTCGGCTTCTCTCGCGATGACGCCGGTAAGTTCCTGCAGGATTACTATAAGTCCAAGATTTACGAACAGGATCCCTTCGCACATCTGGACCAGAACGGCGTTGGCCAGCTGATTCAGCTTGCGGTTGAGAAGGGCAAGAAGGTTCGTCCGGACATTCACCTTGGAATCTGCGGCGAGCACGGCGGAGATCCGGCTTCCATTGAATTCTGCAATCGCGTAGGTCTTACCTATGTCAGCTGCTCACCGTTCCGTGTGCCGATTGCAAGACTGGCAGCAGCACAGGCGGCGATCAAGCAGCAGTAAACAGTTTTCAATTGTGAATTTGCCTGCAAGCAGAGGGGCCGCGTTGAAATATGGCAGGTGCCGGACAGATACAAATAGGATAGACCAGCCATAATGTACTGTGGGGATGCTCGTCATCCTCACAGTATTTTTGTGTGCTCGGTGGATTCAATACAGTCAGGAATTTTGGTGGATGAAAAGAGACGCAGACGGTCAGGGGATATTTTAGAAATGTACGAATCAAGATGCGTTGAAAAGTGCTATTGTGAATGCTTTTTAATCAAGTGACCCAAAACGAAGAGCAAAGAAAAACCCTAAGAGTGTTGATTTTTCAACATTCTTAGGGCAAATCTACCGTAGCGAGGGGGGGACTTGAACCCTCGACACCGCGGGTATGAACCGCGTGCTCTAGCCAGCTGAGCTACCTCGCCATATCATCCGTTGCATCGCTGCAGCTCATTCAATATACGAAATTATGAGAAAGATGTCAACAGTTTTTTTGAAAAAGTTTTACGTTTTATAAGCCATAAATGATAATGTCCCGGTATACCGCAAATTAGTCGTAGTTCGGTTTTCCTTCGGAAAGCCTCGATCCGGCTGAAGACAGAATGCACGTGGGTGGATGAGCAGATATCTTTATCGCAGGGCCTGGTGCCCGGAAAAGGAGAAAAGAAGGGAAAATGCAGTAGATTGCAGCACAGTCGGATAGTCAGCAGAAAATTGCGGAGATTGAGAAAACGGAGAACCTACAGCAGCTGTCATCCTGGTGTGGTAGAATAGTTGCGATGTTTTTATACCTATCGAAATTAGGAGGCTAGACAGTGAAGATAGTTCGTTTTATCGGCGCGGGAGCCCTGGGACTTTTGTTCGCGGATCAGATGCGACGGAACATGCCGGAAGGCGGGAAAGTCGAATTTGTCATGGATGCGGACCGGCTGGACCGGCATCGGAAGGATACCTACACGATAAACGGTGAAGAGGTGCATTTTGATATGCTCACTCCGGAACAGGCACAGGAGGAGGGACCGGCGGATTTGATTCTTGTCGGGGTAAAATACCCGCAGCTGGCTTCAGCAATGGAGACAATGGCTTCATCCATGGGTGAAGATACCATCCTTCTTTCGATGATGAACGGTGTGGACAGCGAGGAACTTCTGGGGAAGAAATTCGGAAGAGAAAAGGTTCTGTTTAATGTTTCACAGGGAATGGATGCACAGCGATACGGTACCAGTCTGACGTATACGCAGCACGGGTATTTGTATATCGGCGTACCGTTCGAGGAACAGCTGGCAGTTCTGGATGCACAAAATCCTCTCACACAGGAACAGGCCAAGGGGCTGCATCAGACACTCTTGGTGAAGCTGGATGCGGTTTGCAGCTTTTTTGACGAAAGCGGCGTTTCCTATGTAAGAGAGGAGGATATTCTTCACCGGATCTGGAGCAAATTCATGCTGAATGTGGGCTGCAATCAGGTTTGCATGGTGGCGGATAAGGGATATGGACCGTGTCTGGAGCCGGGGAGTCTTGAATTTGCGCTGATGACAGGGGCTATGCGCGAGGTGTGCGCATTGGCACAGGCCAAGGGCATTTCGGTAGGAGAGAAGGAGCTTGCAGAGTATATTGCTCTGGAAAAGACGCTGGACCCGAATGCGGTTCCGTCGATGGGACAGGACCGGCGCCAAAAACGGCCCTCGGAGGTCGAAATGTTTGCCGGTACGGTAATTCGGCAGGGGCGAGAGCTTGGGCTGGAAATGCCGGTCAATGAGTATCTTCTGCGCAGAGTGCGGGAGATTGAAGGGCAATATGAAATTTAAGACATTGCAGCCCGGGATTTGACTGAACCTGCTGGGACAGGCGTATGGTGAAGAAGGAAAAAGGAGGAATAACCAATATGCAGAATAAAGTGGCAGCACTGCTGCTGGCTGTTGGAATGGGAGCGACGGTTGTCGCATGCGCGGGCGCTGA
>CAVFRZ010000076.1:0-9587 GCA_963624875.1 Anaerovibrio sp. | reverse complement strand
GGTTGCGATTCCCGTCATGCTGATCAGCAGATCCGCGGTGCTGTTGTCCTTCCTACAGGAACCGGCAAGACGGGTCGCGTTCTCGTATTCGCAAAGGGTGCAAAGGCTGATGAGGCTGTTGCAGCCGGCGCTGATTTCGTTGGCGGTGAGGAGCTGATCCCGAAGATTCAGAAGGATGGCTGGCTTGATTTCGACGTTGTTGTTGCTACGCCTGATATGATGAGTGTGGTTGGCCGTCTTGGTAAGGTACTCGGACCGAAGGGTCTTATGCCGAACCCGAAGGCCGGCACGGTAACCATGGATGTTACCAAGGCAATCGCTGACATCAAAGCCGGTAAGGTCGAGTACAGACTGGACAAGGCGAACATCATCCACGTAACACTCGGCAAGGCTTCCTTCACAGAGGAGCAGCTGCTCGAGAACTTCAACACGCTGATGAACGCCATTGAGAAGGCAAAGCCCTCTTCGGTAAAGGGTCAGTATCTCAAGAGCATTTCCATGGCAACCACCATGGGCCCCGGAATCAAGATCATCGCAAACCGGTATTAATCATAATAGCCAAGCGCTGCTGGCTGGCGGAATCGGATACAGAAAATCGAAGAATGCATAAAAGTTCTTCTTGACGCTGATGTCTTGTTCTGCTATAGTAGCGAAGGTTCGAGGAGAACCGGCCGAAGACAGCAGGTGCCTGTAAGGGCGTAATGCACAGCAGCCTGCCGAGGATGATGAAGTGAAATTCGTATCCCTCTGTCGTTGGCAGAGGGATTTTTTACATTATCTCCCAAGTCGGCAATAGAATCTATAAGGAGGTAAGAAATGGCAAAGATCGAAGAGAAAAAACCTGTCGTTCAGGAGATTTCCGAGAAGATCGACGGTGCAGTGTCCGTTGTTCTGGTTGACCACAGAGGACTGACGGTTGCGCAGGATACAGAGCTTCGTAAGCAGCTTCGTGAGGCTGGCGTTCAGTACAAGGTTTACAAGAACACCATGATGCGTTTTGCATTCAAGGGTACTGATTTCGAGCAGCTTGATCAGTATCTTGACGGACCCAGCGCAGTTGCAATCTCGAAGGATGATGCAACCGCACCCGCAAGAATTCTCTGCAAGTTTGCTGCAACAGCAAACAAGCTGGAAATCAAAGGCGGTGTAGTTGAGGGCAAGGCATATGACAGTGCCGCTCTGGACGAGCTTTCGAAGATCCCTTCAAGGGAAGAGCTCCTTTCCAAGTTCCTTGGCAGCATCCAGTCCCCGATCACCAACTTCGCACGTGTACTCAAGCAGATCGCGGAGAAGGACGGCGAGGCTGCTCCCGCAGAGGAAGCGCCTGCAGCAGAGGCAGAAGCTCCTGCAGAGGCATAATCGTGTCTGTAACACGAATCATTGGGCGGCATGGTGCCGCGTAGAATTACAAAATTAACAGGAGGCATTAAAATGGCAAAGTTAACTACCGCAGAATTCATTGATGCGATCAAAGAGCTGTCCGTACTCGAGCTGAATGACCTTGTAAAGGCTTGCGAGGAGGAGTTCGGTGTATCCGCAGCAGCAGGCGTTGTTGTTGCAGCAGCAGGCGCTGGCGCAGCAGCTGAGGAAGAGAAGACTGAGTTCGACGTTGAGCTGACTGAGGTTGGCCCGAACAAGATCAAGGTTATCAAGGTTATCCGTGAGGTTACCGGCCTTGGTCTGAAGGAGTCCAAGGATCTCGTTGAGTCTGCTCCGAAGGTTGTTAAGGAAGCAGCTCCGAAGGCAGAGGCTGATGATCTCAAGGCTAAGCTTGAGGCTGAGGGCGCTAAGGTTACTCTTAAGTAATCTGAGGATCCATTCAATCTTGGTGTTAGAATACCCCTTCCGGGAAACCGGAAGGGGTATTTTTGCTGTGGAAATCATTCCTCGAATTCGATATACTAGGGAACGGTGATAATTGTTTAAGAGGAAACGCTGATGCCGATGAATCGCGGTTTTCCTGATGGAAAACGTGATGGGGCGAAGGGTTACGTTTCTCACAAGGAGGATTTGATATGAAACCAGTAGTTCTGGTAGTAATGGACGGCGTTGGCTGGACAGAGAAGGACCAGGGAAATGCGGTTATGCATGCCTACAAGCCGCAGATTGATGAGCTTATGACCAAGTGGCCGCACACCACCATCAAGGCCAGCGGTACGGCAGTCGGACTTCCCAGCGATGATGATATGGGCAATTCCGAGGTGGGGCACAATGCACTTGGCTGCGGTCAGATCTATTCTCAGGGGGCTAAGCTTGTTAACGAGAGCATTGAGTCCGGCAAGATTTATGAGTCTGATGCCTGGAAGGGCGCTGTGGATTATCTGAAGAAGAACGGCGGCAAGCTGAACTTTGTCGGACTTCTTTCTGACGGCAATGTTCACTCCAACATCTCCCACCTGATCGCCATGATCAAGGAGGCCAAGAAAGAGGGGATCGCAGAGGTCCGCGTGCATGCACTGCTGGATGGCCGTGATGTACCGGAGACATCCGCTCTGCAGTATGTTGATGAGCTGGAGACGGTATTCCAGGAGCTCAATGATGATACCTTCCATGGCTGCATCGCATCGGGCGGCGGTCGTATGACGATTACTATGGACCGTTACGAGGCAGACTGGTCGATGGTAGAGAGAGGCTGGCACATCCATGTGATGGGTGACGGCCCGAAGTATGCATCTGCCAAGGAGGCAATTGAGGCGTTCCGCGCAGAAGGTGGCTATACGGATCAGTACCTTCCCGGCTTTGTCATTGCAGATGCAGACGGAAACCCGGTTGGCCCGATCGATGACGGAGATTCCGTAATTCTCTTCAATTTCCGCGGAGATCGTGCGGTAGAGTTCTCGAAGGCTTTTGATTATATGGATAAGGGATTTGATAAATTCCCGATGCCGAAGAAGCCGAAGGTATATTATGCAGGCATGCTTCAGTACGATGGAGACTTAAAGCTCCCGGATAATTTCCTTGTGACACCGCCGCACATTGAGCACACCATGAGCGAGTTCCTGGTGGAGAAGGGTGTGAAGTCCTATGCCTGCTCCGAGACACAGAAGTTCGGTCATATGACGTATTTCTGGAACGGCAACCGTTCCGAGAAGTTCTCCGATGAGCTCGAGGACTGGGAAGAGGTTCCGTCGGATGTCATTCCGTTTGACCAGAAGCCCTGGATGAAGGCCACCGAGGTTACGGAGAAGATTGTAGACGCCATTGAAAGCGGCAAGTACCAGTTCATCCGATGCAACTATCCTAATGGTGATATGGTTGGTCATACCGGCAATTATGAAGCTACGATCATTGGCGTAGAGTCTGTGGATCTGAACCTCAAGCGAGTGATGGATGCCTGCCTCAAGCACGACTATTGCCTCCTTGTTATGGCAGATCACGGTAACTCTGACCAGATGTATGATAAGGGAAGCAATCCGGATGGATCTCCGAAGCCGAAGACCTCGCATACTCTGGCCCGTGTACCGTTTGCAGTCTTTAACGGACCGGAAGGAACCAAGGTGAAGGAAGGCGATTTCGGCCTTGCGAACGTTGCCGCAACCACCGTTAAGATTCTTGGCTATGAGCCGCCGAAGGAATGGATGGAGAGTATCATTGAGTAATTACGAACAGGACAATACAACGCATATCAGATATTGCGCTATTTGCCATCGTTCGGAGAAGGATGCAGGTCACCTGGTAGATATGCCGGGTGGCCTGTCCATTTGTCCGGACTGTATGCAGAAGATGGTCAATATGGCGAGTACAATCGATTATTCCTCCTTTATGGAGCAGCTTTCCAAGGGACAGTTCCCGGATATGTCTCTGTGGATGAACCCAGAGGGTAAACAGGAGAAGAACAGCAGCGATACAGCTTCTTCCTCTGCAGATCTTGGCTTGTCAGAAGGCAGGGCGGAAAAGGAACCGGCAGAGCATCCTGCTTCGGGACAGCCGGAGGAGCCCAAGGAGCCGTCTGTACCTGCAGAGCCGGCCGCTCCGGAATCTCCATCGGAGCCCGCAGAGCCGGACACCTCCGGAGAGAAGTCGCAGGGACGCCCGACGGTGAGCTTCCTGAATCTGGGGGATATCTTCGGCATGGGCGGGATGCCCGGCATGACGCGTCAGCCGAAGGTGAAGAAAAAGAAAAAAGAAGGCCCCAAGCCGGTGTTTACCTCGGACAACATTCCGGCACCGCACCTTCTGAAGGCAGAGCTGGACAAATACGTCATCGGTCAGGAAAAGGCCAAGAAGACCATTTCGGTTGCTGCTTATAACCATTATAAGCGCGTAAAGACCGGGACCATGGATGAAATTGAGATTGAGAAGTCCAATATCCTTCTCATAGGTCCTACCGGCGCCGGCAAGACCTATCTCGTACGAACGCTGGCCCGGCTCCTGGATGTGCCGCTGGCAATTACGGATGCCACGAGCCTGACCGAGGCGGGGTACATCGGCGACGACGTGGAGAGCTGTATCTCCAAGCTTCTGGCAGAGGCTGACAACGATGTGGATCGTGCACAAAAAGGCATTGTATTTATCGACGAAATCGACAAGCTGGCTAAAAAGCAGAATACCAATGCGCGGGATGTATCCGGCGAAGCGGTTCAGCAGGGATTGTTGAAGCTTTTGGAAGGGAGCGAAGTGGAGGTTCCGGTCGGCGCCAGCTCGAAAAACGGCATGGTACCGCTTGTTACAGTGGATACCAGTAATATTCTGTTCATCTGCGGCGGTGCATTTCCTGCATTGGATGGAATTATTCGTGAACGGCTGCACAATCAGACCGCAATGGGCTTCTCTGCACAGCTGAAGGAATCGCATGATAAGGAAGGTGCGGTGCTGGATAAGGTGACCAATGAGGATCTTCGGAGCTTTGGCATGATTCCGGAATTCATCGGGCGTCTCCCGATTGTGTGTACGCTTCAGGATTTGGATGAAGATATGCTGGTTCGCATTCTGCAGGAGCCGAAAAATGCCATCATCAAGCAGTATCAGAAGCTCCTGGCACTGGACGATGTTCTTCTGGAGTTTGATCAGGACGCGCTCCATGCCATTGCACAAAAGGCAATGAAACGGGATACCGGTGCACGCGCCCTGCGCTCCATTATTGAAGAATTCATGATGGATATCATGTACGAGATTCCGAAGGATCAGAATATCGGACACGTGACCATCACGGCCGATTATGTGAACGGCCATGGTGGTCCGAAGATTGAGGTCAGGCAGTAATAACGGTTCCGGCCTTGCCCTCAAGGGCTGCAGTTGCGTTTTCTGCGGTTGTGATGATAGCCCGGCCGGAAGGATTCGAGCGCAGATAAGAAATCGACGCATTAATCTTGGGAAGCATATCGCTGACGCCAAACTGGTTGTCAGCGATATATTTTTCTGCCTCAGCGATATTCATAGAGCTGATCGCCTTCTGTCCATTCTGACCGAACTGCAGGAATACATTCGGAACACTGGTCAGAATCAGAAGAACATCGGATTTTAAATCACTGGCCAGCTTACCGGCAATGTCATCCTTCTCAATAACGGCAGAAGCGCCCTGCAGAGCTTCATCCTGCACGATGACAGGAATTCCGCCGCCGCCGCAGCAAATGACGGTCTGTCCGTTGTCTGCAAGAAGACGAATAGTGTCCAGCTCCAGGATTTCCAGCGGCTTGGGCGTTGCCACAACGCGAAGAAAGCCCTTCCCTTCTTCCTCGGTGACGTAATTTCCTTTTTTCACCTCATTGTCCGCATCCTCTTTGGACATATAGCGGCCGATCCGCTTGCCGGGAGCGTAGAAGGCCTCGTCATAAGGATCCACGCTGACCTGTGTCAAAATGGTGGATACCGGCGTGGAGTTGCCGCGGGAGAGGAGCTCAGCCTTCAGCGAATTCTGGATATCATAGCCTGCGTAGCCCTGGCTCATGGCACTGCAGACGCACATCGGTGCCGCAGAGTAGTCGATATAAATACGGTGAAGCTCTGTCATAGCCTTGTGAATCATGGACACCTGCGGTCCGTTGCTGTGGGTGATGGTCAGCTGGCAGCCGGCATCCATCAGGTCAGCCAGATATTTGGCCGTGCGGTGTACGGCATCCCACTGCTGGGTAGTGGTGTATCCAAGTGCATTGTGACCAAGAGCGACAACAACTCGTTTTGTGTTATTTTCCATGCTGTAAATGCCTCCGGGTTGATATGAATCGTTATACAGACACAGTGTACCATAAAAAACTGGGTAATTGTTTAGCACCAAGCTGAGGAAATACTGATTTAATCTGCGTTTTCACGGCAATCTCCGGTGGATCACACGGATTTGCAAATGGATTTGCTGCTTCGCAGCACAGATCCGGCGCGGGAAACGCATGAATCAGCGTTCCCATTGTAACGTTGCCCGCTGCTTATGAAAACTTCATGAATTCTGGCCCGCATTTCTTTTTCTTTACCGCAAAAAAAGCTATACTCAACGATAATGACCGCAGAAGCAAGGGACAAGCTGCGAAGCGGCTGACATCTGGAAAGAAGGCAATATGAACTCTTATTACATTGATCCGCATCAGAATCCTTATTGGCAGAATCTGAATGGAAATCCGAATGATACTGCAGGAACGCAGCAGAAGGCAAAGGATCCCAACTGGCATCCGGAGCCGGAATACGGCCGTCAGCTGGGCAGAACGGCAGCGGTACTGGCGATGCTGTCTCTTCTGAGTACGGTCTTTCTGCCGGTGATTCTGCCGTTTATTTTCGCCTCCATTGCGATTGTACTGGCCATTATCTCAAAGGGCAGGCAGGAAAGCTTTACAAGCGGAGCACGGCGGGCCTTTACGATTGGGATCATCAGTCTCGTCCTGAATATTGCAGTATGTATCACCGCGGTATACGGCTTCCATATGATTCTGCATGATTCAAGCGCCCGGGCAGAGGCCAATCGACTCATGGAGTCCATGTACGGATATTCCTTTGACGATCTTATGGAACAGATCATGGACGAGTATGGAATTGATGTTCAAAGCGGGACGATGCTGATTCCGGATACACAGGAAGGCGAGGTGGCGTGATGGAACCGTACGGATACAATAACAGCGGTGCTGCCGGGCAGAATGGACAGGCACACGGCGGCGATGACGGATGGATCCATACTGATTCCACGGTTCGTCCGATGACTCCGCACCTGTTCCGAGCAGACTGTAAGGCAGAGGGCCGCAATGCTCTTCTGGGGCATCTTGGAATAGCGGTGGGAGCCAGCATTGCGTACCTGGGTATCATAATTGCCATGCGCCTTTTGATCAGCAACGTGCTGCCGGAGGGAAACGGTATTCTGGCTACGGTGCTTGCGGAGCTTTTGACACTCTTTGTCAGTGTATTTGCAGGTATTTATGAGTATGGACTTACCTGCGTTTTCATGAAGCTGCAGTATCAGCAGGAGGCGGTCTTCTCGGATCTGTTCCTGGGAATTCATGAGAACCAGGATAAGCTTGTGAAGATATCACTGGTGCAGGGCGGCCTTGGCCTGCTGGCAATGCTCCCGTCCCTGGTCGCTTCCTTCTATGCCGGAAACGGAGCCGGCTTTACGGCGATGCTTCTGTTGATGGTGGCAGGAACGGCGGCGGTAGCGTATGTCTCTATTTGCTTCTATCCGTGCTGCTATATTCTTCTGGATTACCCGGATCTTACCGCTGGAGAGGTTTTAAAGCGGAGCCTTCGCATGATGAAGGGACATAAGTGGGAGCTCTTCATGCTGGAGCTCAGCTTCCTTCCGCTCTTGCTCCTGGCTCTTTTGTCCTTTGGCATAGCGGTGCCGTGGGTGTTCGCCTATGTACGATCGACGATGGCGGCATATTACCGCAAGCGAATCGGGTGATGAGGAATTAGATATTGGAATGAAAAACAGGGAAGCACTGCGTTGCAGCGCTTCCCTGAGTTATGTATTGCCCAAACGGCGTACGCAGGTGCGTATTGGAGCGATTATTTGAGGCTCATTCCAAAGGCGCGGTATGTCTTCCGCCGCACATAGAAATAGGCGGGGAACAGGAACAAATCAGCCAGCACCCACGCGATCGGGCTTGCAAAGCAGGCACCAAGATACCCCAGAACCGGAATAAGAAGGAGCGCTGCTGCCGTGCGTCCGATCATTTCGAAGACGCCGGAGAGAATGGCCAGTGCTGAATATCCCATGCCCTGAATCATGAAGCGCACCACATTGACAAATGTCAGCGGGACATAGAAGGAGGCATTTACTACGAGGAAGAGCCGGGCTGAATCCAGGATCAGAGCTCCCTCCTCACCGCTGACAAAAAGAGCGGACAGAGGACGGCCGAAGAAGATCATGATCACCAGAGCGATCAGAGAGTAAATAACGCCGACCAGGGAGGCGTGGAACAGGCCCTTGTTCAGGCGATCCAGCTTTTTCGCACCGACGTTCTGGCCGCCGTAGGTAGCCATCGTGGAGCCGAGGGCGTCGTATGGCGTGCAGAAAAAGTTGGAGACGCGCCCGGCAGCGGTCTGGGCTGCAACATACATAGAACCGAGACCGTTGACGGCCGTGGTCAGAACGACGGAACCGATGGCGGTGATGGAATACTGCAGGCCCATGGGGACACCCATGGCCAGCAGTATTTTTATATAGTAGGGCTTAAACTGCCATTCATCCCTCTGGATGCGCAGGATTTCGACCTTCTTCACGGTATAGAAGAGAGCAAGAAGACCGGATACTGCCTGAGAGATGACGGTGGCAATGGCCGCACCGGCGACACCCATGGGAATGACCAGAATCAGAAACAGGTCCAGCGCTATGTTAACAACGGAGGAAACCACCAGGAACAAGACCGGTGCCTTTGAATCACCGAGGGCACGGATCGCACCGGAGAACAGGTTGTACAGGAAGTTCGTGGGAATGCCCAGGAAGATGATGATCAGGTAATCATAGGCATAATCAAAAATGTCGTCCGGGGTGTTCATGGCCTGCAGAATCTGGCGGCAGAACAGGGAGCAGAAGAACGTCATGAGCACCGTGAACACGAGGCTGACATAGATCGCATGTGAAAGAAAGCGGCGCATGTCCGCATAGTCCTTTGCCCCGAAGCGCTGGGAAATGGGAATGGTAAAGCCGTTGCACACACCCATGCAGAAGCCGATGATCATGAACGTGATGGAGCCGGTGTCGCCAACACCGGCCAGAGCCTTGACACCGAGAAAACGGCCGACGATTAAGGTGTCGACCAGGCTGTAAAACTGCTGAAAGAGCATGCCGCCGAACAGGGGAAGGGCAAAGCCGAGGATCAGCTTCAGCGGATCCCCGATGGTAAGGTCTTTGACGGCACTCTGGCGATGTGTTGTTCTCATGGAAAACCTCGTTGGTGCCTGAACGGCACATGGCTGAAAAACTTGTCGCTGACTGGCTTGTAAGTGACAAACACGGGCAGCACAGTTGCTGGAATCAAATGGATTTTATATCATCTGTAAGAGAAAACAAGTGGGGGATTGAGTTAAATTTTATGAAGACAATTCTTGTAAGTGCGTGCCTTTTAGGTGAAAACTGTAAGTACAATGGCGGCAACAATGACAGCGAGGCTGTGCATGAATTTGTGAAGAACTGCAGAGTGATTCCGGTATGCCCGGAGGTGCTGGGG
>CAVFRZ010000075.1:0-9719 GCA_963624875.1 Anaerovibrio sp. | reverse complement strand
CCCCAGGAGTCTTGCGTTGTTCTCAATAATATGCCGGTTGGCCTCGTTATACCCCGGATCCATACACAGGAACGTCAGCTCAAACGAAAACTGCCCGTGGCGCTGAAATTCCTGGAAGAGCTTGGCCATGAGCATGGAATCCTTGCCTCCGGAAATGCAGACCGCAATGTGATCCCCGTTCTGAATCAGCTGATACTTGAGGATGGCACGTGCAAACGGATTCAGAAGATCTTTATGAAATCGTCCCTTCTGCAGAGAGGTTTCAATCTTCTCTCTCAGGATCTCATTCTCAGCCTGCTTCCGGATGGCGTGCAACGCCCATGCGCCATAGCCACCCGCAAGGCTCTGGGCATAGAATCCCTTCTCACGCAGCTCCTGTGCAAGATCTCTGGTGATGGTCCCGTATTTGCAGTAAAGGATAATCCGCTGATCCTGCGAAAACGGCGTCAGCTGCCTGCCATCTGCATATGTCCGGACCTTCTCCGGCGAAAAGAGGACGCACCCAGGGATAAAGCCGTGCTCATAGTCGCTTTCGTCCCTGGTATCCACCAGAAGATATTCGCCGGGTGTCAGCGCATCCAGCTCCCTCGCCGTGATCTCCAGATTCTCTCCGGCTTCAATTTGATCCTTCCATTCCTGTTTCATAGCCTGTATTCCTTTTACTCGCAGCCGCAGCTGCGCAGACATTTTCATGACAACCTCACAAGTGTAAAGAAGCCTCGAGCCAAATGCAAGCGGCCATATAGAAGTACAGCGAACTACTTCTTTGAAAGGACCAACAAATCTGAATGGATGGTGCTCAGAACATAATGAATTTCCCTCAAGACATGAAAAGGGCCTCTGCACGGAGGAAGGTGTGTGCAGAGGCCCTGATGAATGAATACCGCCAGGCTGTGCTCAAACGGTATAGATTCCGGAGGGGTGCTCAGGCCCCAAGACGAATGTCTT
Source organism: Anaerovibrio sp. (assembly GCA_963624875.1). Lineage (GTDB taxonomy): Bacteria > Bacillota > Clostridia > Lachnospirales > Lachnospiraceae > CAG-791. The sequence goes on along the minus strand of CAVFRZ010000075.1, from coordinate 8,771 downwards.
CTTGCCTGAGCCGAATGGGTGCCGCCCTGCGGCAGCACCGCCGAAACTGTTAAATTCAAATCGCCGTACGAACGCTTACTCTACATCCTGCAGCGCTGCGAAGTCCTCTTCGCCGGTACGAACCTTTACAACTCTTGCTACGTTGTAAACGAAAATCTTTCCGTCTCCGATGTGGCCGGTGTAAAGAGACTTTTTAGCTGCCTCAATAACCTTGTCTACGGAAATCTTTGAGATGATAACCTCAACCTTTACCTTCGGCAGCAGTGTGGAGTCCACAACAGCACCGCGGTAACGCTCCATGGAGCCCTTCTGGATGCCGCAGCCCATAACCTGGGTCATCGTCATACCGGTAACGCCGAGCTCATTGAGTGCTCGCTTGAGTTCATCAAACTTGGACAGACGGCAGATGATGGAAACCTTGTGCATTCCGGTATCCAGCTCCGGAACCGCTGCAGGAGCAGTAACAACCTTGACAGCAGCATCCTTCTGTACATCGGTGGCCTTCTCGTAATCACCCTCACCAAGATCGGTGTTGTCATTGACACTCATTTCCATGTTGGTGACGTCGGTGATGGCGAATCCGGAATAAGCACTTGCCAGTCCGTGCTCATGCATATCAAGACCGTCAATCTCAACCTGCGCCGGAACACGAAGGCCGATGGTCTTATCAATAAGCTTGAATACGACGAACATGATGATCAGTACGTATGCATCGATGGCAACAATGCCCAGAGCCTGAACGCCCAGCTGTGTGAAGCCGCCGCCGTAGAAAAGACCTACGCCAACTCCGTCTGCTCCGGTGGAGAAAAGGCCGACTGCAATGGTGCCCCAGATGCCGTTGGCCATGTGTACGGATACAGCGCCAACCGGGTCATCAATCTTTGCTACATTGTCAAAGAACTCAACCGACAGAACTACCAGGAAGCCTGCAACCAGACCGATGAAGAACGCACCTACAGGAGAAACGCAGTCGCATCCTGCTGTGATAGCAACGAGTCCTGCAAGAGCGCCGTTGAATGTCATAGACACATCCGGCTTGCCGTAGCGGAACCATGTGAAGATCATCGTAACAACTGTAGCAACTGCTGCTGCTAGGTTCGTTGTCATGAATGCGGTGGAAGCGTTGATGGCATCATCTGCGGTTGCCATTGCTGCAGTGGAGCCGCCGTTGAAGCCAAACCAGCAGAACCAGAGAATGAATACACCCAGTGCTGCAGCGGTCAGGTTGTGACCGGGAATAGCTCTTGCCTTTCCGTTGCGATCGTACTTGCCGATGCGGGGTCCGAGCATTGCTGCGCCGAGGCAGGCAATCACACCGCCGACATTATGTACGACTGCAGATCCTGCGAAATCGTGGAAGCCCAGCGTGGAAAGCCAGCCGCCGCCCCATGCCCAGTGTCCGCTGATGGGGTAGATCAGAAGAGAAATTGCTGCGGAGTATACACAGTATGCCTTGAAGTTTGTACGCTCTGCCATGGATCCGGATACGATCGTTGCTGCTGTTGCACAGAACACCGTCTGGAAAATGACATAGCACCAAAGAGGCATTGTCTGCGGCACGGTGCTGTTGGTCGCATCGTAGACGCCGCGGATCAGAGGATCAAATCCACCGATCAGGGGATTGAGGCTTCCGAACATAAGTCCAAAGCCAACCAGCCAGTAACAGGGAGTTCCGATGCAGAAGTCCATCATGTTCTTCATCAGAATGTTGCCCGTATTCTTGGCTCTCGTCAAACCAGCCTCACAAAGAGCAAAGCCGGCCTGCATGAAATAGATCAGCGCCGAAGCGATGAGCACCCATGCAACAGTACTAACATTGATTTCCATACTCACTCCTCCCTGCCGCAGCCGCCGCATGCCCGATTCCATCGTCGTTTTCGCAAGTCCTTTGCAAAATAAAAGGGAGCTGAAACCCGGTATTTCCGGATCTCAGCTCCCTTGCTGAATCGATGTATGCAGCCAACTCGCAGCACTTGTTTGATGACGTGATTGTATACTTGTATGCCATTCGACGCAATCCGCATTTCTAACAAGATTTTAGCGGCAAATTCTTAAAACTTTGTAAATGTGTATTCATTCAGCACCTTACGACTCGCGCATGGTCGAATAGCCCATCAGGTACGCATCGACGTCATGAGCGCAGCGGCGTCCCTCAGCCACCGCCCATACAACGAGTGACTGACCGCGATGCATATCGCCTGCCGTGAAGACCTTCGGCACATTCGTTGCGTACAGATTCTCTGCCGTCTTTACCACGCCGCGCTGTGTCAGCTCTACGCCAAAGGCTTCTGTCGTATACGTCTGGCAGCCGGTGAAGCCCGCCGCAATCAGAAGAAGCTCGCAGGGAATGGTCTTTTCCGAACCTTCCACCAGAACCATCTGGCGATTTTCAAAGCGCACCTTCGCCGTAACAATCTCTTTGAGCTCGCCCTTCTTGTTGGCATGGAACTCCTTTACCGTCGTTTCATACACGCGCGGATCGTGACCAAATCGGTCAATTGCTTCCTCATGGCCGTAATCTGTCTTGAGAACCTTCGGCCACTCCGGCCACGGGTTCGACTCCGACCGCTCCACCGGGGGCTTCGGCATCATCTCGAGTGCTGTCACTGACTTGCAGCCATGACGCAGTACCGTTCCGATGCAGTCATTTCCGGTGTCACCGCCGCCGACAACAACGACGTTCTTACCTGCCGCACTGATAAAATCGCTACCCTTCAGGAATGTGTCCACATCCCGGGACTCTGCGTCCTTCCAGGTCCCGTCTGCCTCCAGTCCCTGGTTCAAAAGGCTCTTCGTAGTTGATGTCAGGAAATCCACTGCATAGTAAATTCCCTTGATCTCATTCGGATCACCGCCCTTGAGGCCGCGGGCCTGCTTGGCCCCGCAGGCCAGGACAACGGCATCGTAGGATGCCAGCAGCTCCTTGGCCGTAATGTCCACACCCACATTGACGCCGGTACGGAATTCCACGCCCTCTGCCTCCATCAGGTGCTGACGGCGGTAGATCACGCTCTTATCCAGCTTCATGTTCGGGATGCCGTACATCAGCAAGCCGCCGATGCGGTCCTCCCGCTCGAAGACCGTAACAAGATGTCCTCTGTGATTGAGCTCATCCGCTGCAGCCAGTCCGGAAGGACCGGAACCGATGACCGCGACCTTCTTTCCGCTGCGGATCTTCGGCACTCTCGGCTGAAGGTACCCGTTGGCAAAAGCCGTCTCGATCACGAACAGCTCATTGTCGTGCACGGTTACCGGCTCGCCGTACTCGCCGTTGATGCAGGCCTTCTCGCACAGGGCCGGGCACACACGCCCCGTAAACTCCGGGAAATTACTGGTCTTGATCAGTCTGGAGAATGCGTGCTCATAATGTCCATGGAAGATCTGATCGTTCCACTCCGGAATCAGATTGTGAAGAGGACACCCTGTACCCATGCCGGAGAGCTTCATTGCCGACTGGCAAAGCGGCACGCCGCAGTTCATGCAGCGGGCGCCCTGCTTTTTTCTCTCCTCCTCCGGGATCTGCCGGTGAAACTCTTTAAAATTCGTCAGACGCTCCTGTACCGGAACGTCGATATTGTTCTTGCGATTATATTCCAGGAAACCTGTTACCTTGCCCATTACGCGGTCACCTCCTCAAATGCCTCCAGGACTGCATTGTCATGCGAGATGCCCTGCTCCTCATATTTGCTGATGGCTGCCAGCATCTTCTGGTAGTCGTTCGGCAGAATCTTCTTGAAATCCGATACGCGGTTCTGGAAATCCGCGAGAATCTCTGCTGCCAGCGCGGATCCGGTTTCCTTCTCATAATCCATGAGAATATCCTTCAGCTCCGCAATGTCGTACTTGTCGGTGACCTCCTGCAGGGAATCCATATCCTTGTTCATGCGGCGATACAGCGTGTGATCGCTGTCCAGTACATAAGCGATGCCGCCGGACATACCCGCTGCAAAGTTCTTACCGGTGGGTCCGAGAATCACGGCACGACCTCCTGTCATATACTCCAGTCCATGGTCACCGCAGCCCTCAGCCACGGCAACAGCGCCGGAATTACGGACGCAGAAGCGCTCGCCGGCTACGCCGCAGATATACGCCTTGCCTGCCGTCGCTCCGTACAGTGCCACATTGCCGATAATGATGTTCTCTTCCGCCTTAAACGGCGCCTTCTTTGACGGAACCACCACCAGCTTGCCGCCGGAAAGTCCCTTTCCGAAGCCGTCGTTGGCATCACCGGTCAGACGAAGCGTAAGTCCCTTCGGAATAAATGCGCCGAAGGACTGACCGCCGCCGCCCTCTGCGTTCACGACAAAGGTATCCTCCGGAAGATATCCGCCGAAGACTCTTGTCACATCTGAGCCGAGAATCGTTCCGAAGGACCGGTCGGTGCTGGACACTTTCAGAGAAACCTCCATCGGCTTCACCTTGGACGCCGCGAGCTGCATCTCCTCATTGGTGCGAAGCGCAGGACCGCTGCCGGTGCCGGCAAAGGTTGTCTCTGCCGTATGCTCGGCCGACGGAATCGTTATTTTGGCCTTGCGGAGTGCGTCGTGGAAGGCAGGAAGGAGTACGGATACGTCCTTTGTCTTCTCCAGATGGAAATCATAAATGTGCTCACGGTCAAAGTGAGCTGCCTCTGCGTGCGCATAAACCGGATCCAGAATCCTGGAGAGGTCTACCTCCTCCGCTCTCTGGGTGATCACATTGTCGCGCTTTTTCAGGCAGTCAGTGCGGCCAACCATCTCCGCTACAGTATGGAAGCCGAGGGATGCCATGATCTCGCGAAGCTGTCTGGCAATAAAGAGCATGAAGTTCATGACATACTCCGGCTTGCCCGCAAAACGCTTCCGGAGTGCCTCGTTCTGCGTTGCAACGCCGACCGGGCACGTATCCTTACTGCAGACACGCATCATCATGCAGCCCATGCAGACCAGCGGAGCCGTTGCAAAGCCGAATTCCTCTGCGCCCAGAAGTGCTGCGATCGCAACGTCGCGGCCGCTCATCAGCTTACCGTCTGTCTCGATGCAGACTCTGTCGCGAAGGCCGTTCTGAATCAGCGACTGGTGCGTCTCAGCGAGGCCGAGCTCCCACGGAAGGCCGGCATTGTGGATGGAGGAAATCGGAGCTGCGCCGGTACCGCCGTCATAGCCGGATACCAGGATGACCTGAGCGCCAGCCTTGGCAACACCGCTGGCGATGGTGCCAACGCCTGCCTCGGATACCAGCTTCACCGCGATGCGCGCATAGCGGTTGGCGTTCTTGAGGTCATAAATCAGCTGCGCCAGATCCTCGATGGAATAGATATCATGGTGCGGCGGCGGCGAGATCAATGACACGCCCGGTGTCGAATATCTGGTTTTGGCAACCCAAGGGTACACCTTCTTGCCCGGAAGATGTCCGCCCTCGCCGGGCTTTGCCCCCTGTGCCATCTTAATCTGAATCTCCACAGCGCTGCCAAGGTATGCAGAGGTAACGCCAAAGCGGCCGGAAGCCACCTGCTTGATGGCAGAATTGCGCTCCGTGCCAAAGCGTGCCGGATCCTCACCGCCCTCACCGGTATTGGACTTGCCGCCCAGCCGGTTCATGGCAATGGCCATGGTCTCATGCGCCTCCTGTGAAATGGAGCCGTAGGACATGGCGCCCGTCTTAAAGCGCTTTACGATATCCTCCACCGGTTCCACCTCTTCCAGCGGAATCGGTGCCTGCTGCGGTACAAAATCCATCAGACCGCGCAGCGTGTGCGGATGACCGGAATCGTCCACAAGATCTGTGTACACCTTAAACTGATCATAGCTGCCCTTACGGACGGCCTGCTGCAGATTGATGATCGTTTCAGGACTGTAGAGGTGATCCTCCTTGTCCTCACCGCTCCGAAGACAGTGGAAGCCCATGCTGTCAAGGGAGGTATCCGTGCCCAGACCCAGCGGATCGAAGGCATGATCGTGGCGGAATGCAACGCCCTCTTCTATTTCCTGGATGCCGATGCCGCCGACGCGGGATACCGTGCCGGTAAAGTACCGGTCGATCACATCCTTGGACAGTCCGATGGCCTCGAAAATGCGGGCGGACTGGTAGGACTGGATGGTCGAAATTCCCATTTTGGCTGCAATCTTTACAACGCCGGACAAAAGTGCCTTGTTGTAGTCCTCGATGGCCGTGTGGTAATCCTTGTCCAGGATTCCCTTATCGATCAGCTCAGAGATGCACTCATGCGCCAGGTACGGATGAATCGCACGGGCGCCGAAGCCCAGAAGCGTTGCCATCTGGTGCACGTCGCGCGGCTCGCCGGACTCCAGAACGATGGAGACCTTGGTGCGCTTCTTGGTCCGAACCAGGTGCTGCTCCACGGAGGATACCGCCAGCAGTGACGGAATCGGCACGTGGTTCTCATCCACGCCGCGGTCAGAGAGGATGATGATGTTCTTGCCCTCGGCTGCTGCACGGTCAACGGCAATGTTCAGCTGCTCGAGTGCACGCTCCAGTGACGTGTTCTTGTAGTACAGAAGCGAAATCGTCTCGGTATGGAAGCCCGGCTGGTTCAGCGACTTTATTTTCATAATGTCGACACCGGTCAGGATGGGGTGATTCACCTCCAGCACGCGGCAGTTCTCGGCCTTCTCATTCAAAAGGTCACCGTCGGAGCCGATGTATACAGTGGTATCGGTGACCACCTTCTCACGCAGCGAATCGATCGGCGGGTTGGTTACCTGCGCGAACAGCTGCTTGAAATAGTTGAACAGCAGCTGATGCTGGCGGGACAAAACAGCCAGCGGCACATCGTGTCCCATGGAAACCGTCGGCTCAACGCCGTTTTCCGCCATCGGCAGGATGTCGTCTCTTACATCCTCATAGGTATAGCCGAACACCTTGTAGAGCTGATCCCGCAGAGTCTGGTCGTGCGTCGGAATCTTCTTGTTCGGAATGGGGAGCTTGGACAGATGCAGAAGGTTTCCGTCCAGCCATTCGCCGTAGGGCTCGTGGCTCGCATAAAGGCTCTTGCACTCCTCATCGGAGATGATCTTCTTCTGCACGGTATCCACCAGCAGAATGCGGCCGGGCTCGAGTCTTGACTTCTTTACGATGTGCTCCGGAGCGATATCCAGAACGCCAACCTCCGAAGCCAGAATCAGGCGGTTGTCATCCGTGATGTAGTAGCGGGACGGGCGAAGTCCGTTCCGGTCGAGCGTTGCTCCGACCAGATCACCGTCGGAGAACAGGATCGCTGCCGGTCCGTCCCAGGGCTCCATCATGGTCGCATAGTAATGGTAGAAATCCTTTTTGTCCTGTTCCATGAAGCGGTTGTTCTTCCACGGCTCCGGCACGATCACCATCATGGCAAGAGGAAGCGGCATCCCGTTGAGGTACAGGAACTCCAGTGTGTTGTCCAGCATCGCAGAATCCGAGCCGGTACCGGAAATCACAGGGAAAATCTTATCGATGTCCTTCTCCATCACCGGCGAGGACATGGTCTCCTCACGGGCCAGCATACGGTCGATGTTGCCGCGGATGGTGTTGATCTCACCGTTGTGTGCAATCATGCGGTAGGGATGGGCACGATTCCAGGACGGTGTGGTATTGGTCGAGAAACGGGAGTGCACAATGGCAATGGCCGTCTCGTAGTCGTGATCCTGCAGGTCATCGTAGAATTTCCGCAGCTGCATCACGAGGAACATTCCCTTATAAACAATGGTTCTCGAGGAAAGGGAGCAGATGTAGGTGTCCTCGGAGCTTTGCTCAAACTCGCGGCGCACCACATACAGCCTGCGGTCGAATTCCATTCCCTTCTCCACGTCCTCGGGCTTCTCAATGAAGCACTGCATGATACATGGCATGGAATCCTTGGCAAGATCACCCAGGATTTCCGGATGCACCGGAACGTTTCTCCAGCCCAGAAGCTTTAAGCCTTCCTTTCTGGTGATCACCTCGAACATACGCATGGCAAAGGTACGCTTTAAGTTGTCCTGCGGGAAAAAGAACATGCCGATGCCATATTCCCGCTCCTTGCCAAGCTTGATTCCGGCCTCAAGAGCCGCCTTTTTGAAAAACTTATGGCTGATCTGCGTTAAGATACCTACGCCGTCGCCCACCTTGCCGGTAGCATCTTTACCCGCGCGGTGCTCCAGCTTCTCTACGATATGCAATGCATTATCCAGAACCTGGTAATCCTTGTGTCCGTCGATGTTAACGATGGTGCCGATACCGCAGGCATCGTGTTCAGCGGCAAGACCCTCATACAACCTTTTTCTTTTCTGTTCCTGTAATGTTTTCATATTCTCTGATTCTCTTTGGCTTTCCGAAAGGACAGCAACAATTCCTGACCCTATACATCCGGATCAGGAATTGTCCATAAGCCCTTCCTTGGCTGTCTGTAACGTTTTATCTGTTCAGTACCGGCTTCGACAGGAATCGGCCGCCTGCGGACGTATTCATGTACGAAATCCGGTGCTGAACATGTATTCCTTTCCGCCGCTTTTATCAGCGAAGGGAGAAGAGCATCTGGCCATATGTAGGATACGGAAGGTATCCGTCCGGAATGATGGCCTCTGCCTTATCCACCGAAGCCCGCAGCTCATCCATGTCGGCCAGAATGGTCTCGTGGTAGAACGTTGCAGCCTTCAGCTCGTCCGTCTCCTTCTCCGCTGCCTTGGTGTCCTCATTCAGCTTGGCAAGAGAAATGCTGATCTTCTCAGACGTCTCGTCCAGTGTTGTGATGATCTCATCCCCATAGGTGCACTTAAGGTTCGGGAGAAGCTGCTTCTTCTTCAGTGCCTCGTTGG
>CAVFRZ010000074.1:0-9799 GCA_963624875.1 Anaerovibrio sp. | reverse complement strand
GATCAGATTCAGATCCTGAAGCTGTCTGCCCATTTCATCATCCTTTGCAACAAGCAGGAGGTCCTTGTCGAGATTGTTCAGCGCATGTAGGACCGCTGCATAGATTCCCATTGCAACAGACGGCTCACCCTTTTCAACTTTCCACAAGGAAGCACGGCTGATTCCCGCACGTTCTGCCACCAGCTCCGCTGACAGGCTGCGCCTTAGTCTGGCAAGCTTAATCTGCTCGCCCATGGTCTTCAGTATTTCCTCCGTTCCCGGAAGTATATTATATGCAGCTTTTCTCATTTTATCCGCCTCCGTAATAACGTTTATTATTGTAAACGCAGAGGCCTAATTGGTCAATGATAGAGAATGTTATGCAACCATTCTCCTCGCTGTCATAACGTAAACGTCAAATCGTGCTGTCATCCGATTCGCTCCCCAGAATGAAACTGAGCGATTTTTCTCATTAGATAAAAAGGAGGAGAACTTCGCTCTGAAATTCTCCTCCTCATCAAAACCTGTTCGCGACGCGATTCGAACGCGCGACCTTCCGCTTAGGAGGCGGACGCTCTATCCAGCTGAGCTACGCAAACGCACATATTGGCAATGGGGCTATTATACCCCATTTGTTTTCTGATGGCTACTGATTCTCTCCTGAATTCTCTGACCTGTGGGAGTTCCGGCAAGACCTCCGCGGCCCGTTTCCCGGAGATCCGACGACATCAGGTGGCCAACTGACTTCATCGCATCGATCACCTCATCCGGCGGTATGCGGCTGGTAATCCCTGCCATTGCCATATCTGCACAGGCCACCGCATTCATGGCCCCAGTCACATTTCGTTTCACGCACGGCACCTCTACAAGCCCTGCAACCGGATCGCACACCAGCCCCATAAGTCCCGAAAGAGCCATTGCTGCTGCGTCTGCCATCGCAGCCGGCTCACCGCCCAGGAGGCTTACCGCTGCGCCGGCCGCCATCGCTGATGCAGAGCCAATCTCTGCCTGACATCCGCCCTCGGCACCGGCAAGACTTGCCCTCTGCGCAATCACGCCTCCAATCCCGGCTGCCACATACAGAGCCTGTACCATCTCTTCATCACTATAGCCGTTTTTTTCCTGCATCGACAGAAGAACTGCCGGCATCACGCCGCAGGAACCTGCCGTCGGTGCTGCTACAATGCGCTTCATACAGGCATTGGATTCCGCCACGCGCAGCGCCCGTTCCATCACATGGGCCGTAAAGGTTCCGCACAAAAGCTGTCCCTTCTCTGCTCGCAGCCGGATCTTCTCTGCATCCTTCCCCACGAGACCGCTGGACGAGCAAAGCGACGCATCGTATTTGGCATCCGAGTCCTTCATGGCCTGATAAATGCCGGTCATCTTTTCGAAGGATTCCTCTTTCGTAATTCCGGATTCCCGGCAGTCCTCCTCCTGCACCACCCTCCAGAACGGAGTACCTGATTTGCCGCATTCCTCGATAATATCCTCTAATGCCTTAAACATGCTGTCATCTCCTCTGCATTGGTGCATCGTTTGCAAATGATGCGCTAGGCCGGGCTGTAGTACGTCACCTTCTCAACGCCCTCCAGGTGCTCCAACCAGCGAACCGACTCCCGGGGAATCTCCTGGTCGCACTCCAGCACCATCACCGCATGTCCGCCTCGTCCGGAGCGATACAGCTGCATGGTGGCGATATTGACGGATTTATGCTGCAGCATGGATGTCACCTCTGCCACATGCCCCGGCTGGTCCTCGTTGTGAACCACCAGTGTTGGATAATCCCCGCTGAAATTCGCCTGCAATCCGTCCAGCTCTCGGATCAGAATACGTCCGCCGCCGACAGAGACACCGACAATCTCCAGCTCCCTGCCTGAGGTCGAGGTCAGAACCAGCCTTGCAGAATTAGGATGAGCTTCTTCTCCCAGATCAATTCCGCTGAAATGAAACTCCATTCCCGCTTTCCTTGCCAGCTCGAAGCTGTCTGCAATCCGGTCATCGTCCACAGAAAGTCCCAGAAGCCCGGCAATCAGCGCGCGGTCCGTTCCGTGGCCGCTCCCCGTTGCCAGAAACGACCCGTGAAGCCCGATATCTGCCTTCCGGACTTCCTCGCCCAATAGCTTTCGGCTGACATTTCCAATCCGAACCGCTCCTGCCGTATGCGAGCTGGACGGTCCTACCATCACAGGTCCTACCACATCAAATAGGTTCATGCCGTCTCCTTTGTGTCCTACCATGCTGTCTCGGAGCGTATGCCCCATGCACGACAATCCCATGAATCATGACTACAGGTTGAAGATATCGACGCAGGCTCTGCCTGCATAGGCTTTGCTACTCGAGTCCGAACATGGTATTCAGCACCTTTTTTCCGGATTCCGTACGGAAGATATTGTCGCGCACATTTCCGGCAACCTCCTTGGATTCTCCGTCCTCGAACAGATTTACCAGAAAATCCGCTTCCACCAGGATCTGATAATCCGCCCCTTCGATATTGCTGTAGGTATGGTGATGCCCGACAAGGAATCGCACCCGTTCAATCACCGGCACAGAGAAACCCAGCGGCTTCATCAGCTCTGCCGCGGCATCCGGTCCCTCCTGCTCCTGCAGTTTTCCATTCTGATAACCGAACTTCTGCTCCGCCACCCGGCAGCCGATGTCGTGAACATACGCCGCTGCCTCCAGTGTAAACTGCGTATCCACATCCAGGTGCTCCATCTCCCCGATCAGCTTTGCATAGCTGTGCACCTTCGTGAAATGCTGTATTCTCTTCGGATCACCGTCATCAAATCGAATCATCGCCAGAAACAGCTCATGAAGGAGCTGCGAATTCTGCATATCTTCCATAATATATTTCCCTTCTAAAATAGATTTCTCTTCTTCAAACGCTGATATCACCTGTATCATTTGCAATGCGTTCTGCCACAGGTCGCATCCATCAACCAGCAAAAACATACTTTTCCAGCCGATGGAATGCTTCCTCCACACGGCTTTTCGGCAGCGCCAGATTCATACGGATGGTATCCGGCTTGCGGAACTGTCTTCCATCCTGCCAGATAACTCCTACAGAGATGCCGGCACGAATCAACTCCTCAATGTCCTTTCCATGCTCCTCCAGCCAGTCATGGCAGTCCAGATACAGCATATATGTTCCCTGCGGCTTCGATACCTGCACGCCGTGGAAATGCTCCTGAATAAACGCGCACGCCCAGTCCACATTCTCCGTCAGGGCGCTTCGAAGCTCCTCCAGCCACTCTTCACCCTCCGGTTCATAAGCCCCGATCAGCGCATGCATGGACAGTACATTCATGCTGTTGTAGCAGGACATCTCCGACTGCTTCACTAATCGATCACGAAGGTACGAATTGTAAATAATATGATAGGAGCCCACCAGGCCTGCCAGATTGAACGTCTTCGACGGCGCATAGGCCGCAATCACACGGTTTCTCGCATCCTCCGATACGCTCTGCGTCGGAATATGATGATGTCCCTTCAGAATCAGATCTGACCAGATCTCATCCGAGAAAACAACGCAGTCATTCTTCCGGAAGATCTCCATCGCCTTCTCGATTTCTTCTCTCTCCCATACTCGTCCGCATGGATTATGCGGAGAGCAGAATACTGCAAAATGGATATGATTCTCACGAATGACACGGTCCATATCCTCATAGTCCATTCTCCAGATCCCCTGCGCATCCTTCACCAGAGAGGACGTTATCACCTCTCGCCCGGTTGCCGCCATGGTGTGTGAGAATCCGATATAGGTCGGCGAATGGAAGAACACCTTCTCTCCCGGTGTTGTAAAGGCCTGCAGGGCTGAGCTCAGGCAGCCCAGGACACCATTTTCATATCCAATATCTTCCTTCGTCAGTCCCTCCACGCCATTTCGCCTCGCCTGCCAGCGAATGATCGCATCATAATACTCCTTGCTGGGGAAAAAGTATCCGAACATCGGATGCCCCATCCGCTCAATCACATGCTCCTGAATGGTGGGAGCAGTGGGGAAATTCATATCCGCAACCCACATGGGAATCCGATCGAATCCCTCCTGAACCTCGGCATGCTCAAATGGGATCATGTCCACAGCAATGGCATCCTTATCATGACGATCAACAATCGATGTGAAATCGTATTTCATTGGTTTTCTCCGTTCATTTGATTGACATGAGCTGAACTCACTCATGTCCTATAAAGACTCTCGTACCTATTCAGAGCCTCGTCATAAAATCGCCGCTATCAGATCGCGAACATAAAGAACCGCTTCACTTCATAATAGTCATCCGATTCGAATCGCACAGTTTTCTCATTGATCCGTTCCGCCCCCGGATAATAAGAGAACTTCTCCGCATCCTGATATTCCTTATATTCTATATCCGCGCAGAAATGCTCCGGAAGCTTGGGGAGGCAGGCGCTCCAGTCACCTGCTGCCGCCCTTTTCATGCCCTCACGAATCTGCTGCACAGCCCGGTCCGGCTGAATCGAAATGCTGGCTCCGCCCAGAGATCGAATTACCGGAACTGCCACAATTGCAGGAATCAGCTCCTTTGCTTCCTGGCAAATGGCGGCATCTCCACTGATAAATATGGTAGGTACTCCGTAATATGCCGCAAAATATGCATTGTACAGAAACTCGCTGCAGTATTTGCCATTGAGCAGCATTTTATGAATATTCGGCTCCGAGGTATGCGCCAGAGGATTTCCTGTGGAATAGGCATGCGCATGGTATCCGGTCATGGCGCAGGCATCAAATCCGGTATCGATTCCCGCCATCATGCCGGCCGGTGAGCGGTCCCACCCTCGCATAAGAACAGCATTATCCGGAAGATAGGACGGAATAATGTTGCGTGCAGAGCCGTGTCCGTCCCGTACCATAATCTCGGCATCCGGACCTGCTCCCTCACAGGCAGCTGCCGCTTCTCTGGACATCTGTTTAGCAAACTCCTCATACCGGTACTGTCCTTCGGATATCTCAGACCAGTCACTGATCCCGCAGGTTCCTTCAATATCTGAACTGATGAATAAATTCATTTCTGTACACTGCCTCCTAATTCATAATGCAGTAGTATCGGCACTGGCCAGCCGCATCGAGGTTTTCTGAATACAAGGAGAAAATGCCAGCGGGCATTTTCGAGTATCAAAATCGAGATGTGTGCTGAATATTTGCGATTTTCCCTTATAAAATCTCACTGTGACCGGACAAGTCAGGACAATTGCATGCCAATCCTGCATGGAGTGTATTGTACCTTCTTTGCCTGCGTTCGGAAAGATGGCCGCCCGCCGTATCGATATCTTTTTAGTATATTTAGCTGCATTATATACGTATTTCATTTATTTTATTCCTTGGCGTATTCTTAGCATCAGAAAGAGGCAAACAAAAAGCCTCACCGATAATCCAGACGAATCGTATTTCTTCTGCCGATTCATCCATCACACAAAGGAGGATTTCATCATGAAGGCACTTAGAGAGATTGCAGCATTTTTAAAAGAGTTCGGAGATATGTTCCCGGATCACATGTACATTGGTAAGTGACAAACAGCGGCCGAAAGGCCGCTGTTTTTTCTTCCATATACCGTTTACGAAATCACACCTCTCGCCTGTCGAAGCCGCATCTCAAACAGCTCATAAAAATCCCTTGATCCGTCCTCCGGCACCACATACGGCGTCAGATAGAACACCTTCAGGAGGAACAGATTCAGCTGGCGCACAAATTCCTCATCCTCTGCCGTTTCCATATATTTCTTCACATCCCTGCAGAAATAATGCCAGTCCGACACGTACCGCTCGTAGCGGGGAAGTTCCTGAATTCCCAGCCATTTGCTGATTTTCATCTTCATCTTTCCCGGCATATCACAGCCATTGTCCACAACAAAATACCGAAACGTTTGCGTTGCAGCATCATAGTCGCGCCCCAGCGGGAAGAGGCGGCAGTACCCCGGACGAAATGGGTGAATGGAACAACGCCCGTCGTCCGTCAGCAAGGGACAGGCTCCCTCCCCGTTTTCACGCATGCACAGATGTGGAAGGATCATACTCTCCTCTGTATGAAGCGCAAGGATGCCGTCTGCCCGAAGCTCCTCAAAACCCTTTCCAAGACCGGCCGTCAGCTGATGCACATCCCACGGATCCAGATGAATGGTATCCGTCATACCGTGACAACAGTCGCCGCAGCCATTGCACTTTTCACAGTAAATTTTAGCCATATCTGCTGCTGTGTATGTTCTCATTGCTTCCTTCCCGTTCTGCCGGCTAATCCGCGCGATCTGCCGGAATTTTCCTTAACTACTCATTGACCATTCGCAAAATCGCTGCTGCGCAGATTTCCTAACTTTCAAGCGGAATTATTCCGTATCACTTGTGATACGCACGCCCTGCATTGATCATAAACCCGCGGTAGATCTGCTCCAGCACCAGCACCCTCGTCATCAGATGTGTGAACGTCAGGTCAGACAGCTTCCATCTGCAGTCCGCCCGGTCCATGAGTGCCTTGCCCGGTCCAAGAGACCCGGCAATGACGAATACCAGACTGGAGGAACGTTGCTGCCACCGGTCCAGCTCTGCCGCAAAGCCCTCTGAGGACCATTCCTTTCCGTGCAGGTCCAGAAGGATGCATAGATCGGATGACCGAATACGCTCCAGTGCGTGTGCCGCTTCCTTATCCTTGATCAGTTCCGCCTCGCCCGGCCGATCCGCGTGCGTGTTGGCCTCATCCTTCACCTCCACCACGTCCGCCCGGCCAAACGCCTGCAGGCGCTTGATATATTCATTCTGAAGGCTGGCAAGTGCCTTATCCTTCATATGTCCGATGCACAAAATCGTAATATTCATACCACCCTCGCTCGCGTTTATGGTACCATCACCTGTGGCTGCCTGGCATTTGCCTTGCAGCAAAGCTCTGTCGCCGGCCGATCCATGAACTATAACCAATCGCCGGCATCTTTTATTAAAGGATAATTGTTTACCAGCCTATGAAGTATTACTTTGCACCCCTCGAAGGCATCACCGGCTACCGGTTCCGCCAGGCGCATCACCGGCTTTTCCCGGGTATGGATGCCTATTATACCCCCTTTGTCGTGGCAACCTACACGAAAAAGCTCAAGTCCCGCGAGAAGCTGGACATTCTTCCGGAGAATAATGCCGGTGTTCCCACGATTCCGCAGATTCTGACCAATCAGGCCGGTGAATTTCTTCATTGCGCACAGTCCTTTGCTGATCTGGGTTACAGAGAAGTCAATATAAATCTTGGCTGTCCGGTCGGCACCGTCACTGCAAAAGGCAAGGGCTCCGGTATGCTGCGGACACCGGAAATCATGGACCGGTTTCTGGACGCCGTTTATAACGGAGCCGAAAGGATATCTGTCAGCAGCGCGGATGGGCGCCTTACATCTCTAAAGGTTTCTGTAAAGACCAGGCTCGGCTGGGAGAAGCCGGAGGAGTTTGCACAGCTCCTTGCCGTGTATGAGCGCTACCCTCTCTCGGAGCTGATTGTCCACGCCAGGACCCGTCAGGAGCTTTACCGAGGCAGGCCGGAGCTGGATGCGTTCCGGGCAGCTTATTTCCGCCAGGAAGCCGCCGCGCCGCCTGGCACCTCCGGTCATCCTCCGCTTACCCTGTGCTACAACGGAGACATCCGAACCAGTGAGGATATTCGGTTCCTGGAGCAGGAATTCCCCGGCCTTTCCCGCGTAATGATCGGCCGCGGCCTTCTGTCCGATCCGGCCCTTGTCACGAGGATCGTCACCGGACAAGACCCGGATGCCCGGCACCTTCGCGCCTTTCACGATGAGCTGTACGCCTCCTATGACGAACAGTTTCACGACGACCGCATTCGCATCAACTGTATGAAGGAGGTGTGGTCCTTCCTTGGCGAGAGCTTCTGTGACAACGGACGCTATGTCAAGGGCATTCACAAGGCCAAAAACCGCATCGAATACGAAGCGGCCGTGCGCATGCTGTTCGCCAACTGCCGCCTGCAGCCGCTTTCCAACGGCCTCGCACCGAACGCAGCTGCGTTCAGCAGCTCTTCATAAGCTCCACATTTTCGTCACTGTGCTCAATCTGCCGCGAGAAAAGGTGGGTCATCTGGATCATGCTGCCTGCTCCAAATGCTCCCTCCTTCCACTCGTAGTGAATACACATCAAAAGCACCAGGCGAAGGCTCCTCTTCCACAGGCGCTTTTCCGCATCCAGGCTTCCCTCATAGAAGGAATCGATGGTGTAGCGATAGACCAGATAAACCGCAAATTTCGTAAACAGCTGTTGCAGGAGCGACCCGTAGCTTTCGCGAAAGGCTGCTTCTCTTTCCCGGAGCACCTCATACTCTTCCTGCAGCTGTGCCATAATGCGGCCACCCTCTGCATTCATCACATCCATTCGGGGAAGCAGCTTTAAAAGACAGGCATCCTCCTGCCCATCCGGAAGAATATCCGGTATCTCCGGGACCTCCGGCATCTTTTTCGCTCCTACTGTATCCGCAGGGACTTGCATGTCGCCGGCTTTGCAGATCGCTCCCCGACATTCTTCCTTCTGAAGTGCCGCAATCAGATCGTCTCTGATCTGCAAGATCTCCGTCAGCCGCTTTTCATCCTCCGGGGACAGCGTTTCCCAGGCTTCCTCCTCATCCTCTGCGCGAATGTACCGGATCGGCGTTGTGCGCAGGAACAAAAGCCGTCCTGTCTCCATGCAGGAAAGGCTTAAATCAATCTGCTCATAGGATCCGATTCCCATGTAATAGCGGGGATACTCCTGGCAGGTCTGACTCATTCCCTCTTCTCCTAATGCGCTGCACAGCTCGCACAAATGCTCTCCCGTAAGGAACGGACAGGTTCCGTCCTCCCGGAGCGGAATATACTTGCAGTCTCCCTCCTCCTTCAGATTCTGCGCCAGCTTTTCTCCGATGGCTCCCTCCTGCACCTTGTAGTAATAGAAGGTGTCTTCATCCACATCCACCTCCCATTCCTTACAGCAGGTATCCGGGCATGCCTCCGCAAGGCAATGGAATTTCGAATAATAATCAGGATATTCCGTCCGCATCGCTTTTGTTCCTTTCCTCGTGCACCGCCAGCAGCCATCTTCGATATGCCTCAAACGCAGAGGGAATGGAGTACCGGTCCTTTAGCTCTGCCCTTGTGGCCCAGATCAGCTCATCTGCTTCCCGCGGCCCGGAAAGCTGCAGATGATAGCCTTTCATATGCCATTCCACATGCGAAAATATATGCCTGGCATCCGGTATTCGCTCCAGCCCCAGCACCTGGTCCCCAGCAACGTCGCCGTATTTCTCTCCTTCCGGCGCGCCAAGAACGCCAATCCGGCGGGCCTCCTGCAAGACTTCTGTCCTGCTTAGTTCCCCATCTATGCCCGGAAATTCATACAATCCGGCCA
The DNA here is from genome assembly GCA_963624875.1 of Anaerovibrio sp. Taxonomy (GTDB): domain Bacteria; phylum Bacillota; class Clostridia; order Lachnospirales; family Lachnospiraceae; genus CAG-791. Next base: position 441 of record CAVFRZ010000074.1, on the reverse strand, counting down.
GCAGTCCCTTGGACGGACGCTTTCTGATAGCAACAAGGTCTCCAGCCGTCATCAGCACAATCGTGCGGTTCTCGATACGTCTTGGCTTCTTGATCGCCAGCTTCGGATACTGCAGCTGGCTGTGCGTGCGGTATGCAAGGCACCTCTCCGTCCAGGGACACGCACTGCAGAGCGGCTCTGTGTTCGGCAGGCAAACCATCGCCCCCAGGTCCATTAGGGCCTGGTTAAAATCTCCCGGCCTTCCTCCTGCTGCCGCAATCCGTTCCTGGAAATAGGCATGTGCTGCCCTTTTAGCGTCTGTTTTCTTAATATCTCCGGCGTATTCCGTCATTCTGGCATAAATGCGCAGAAGATTGCCGTCTACTGCCGCCTCCGGCTGACCAAAGGCAATGGATGCGATGGCCGCTGCCGTATAGGCTCCAATGCCCGGCAGTGATTCAA
>CAVFRZ010000073.1:0-9809 GCA_963624875.1 Anaerovibrio sp. | reverse complement strand
GCCAGCCACATCGAGGTTTTCCGAAGGAAAATCGAGATGGGTGCTAAACAATTACAAAATGTATATATTACTGTAAAAATCCCGGACAGCGGCTGCCACATTTCAACGTGAACCCACTGCCTGCAGGCATATTCACGATTGAAATCGGTCATGCGGCCCCTGTATCTTTACTATAACCGCCGCCTTGCCTCTTTTCCGCTAAGAATCTCGTCCACCTCGCTAACATACCGTCAAGGCAGTGTCCGTCCGCAACACAACGCAGAATTCCGGTGCTATGGTATAGGAAACCTGCAGCAAGGGTGCTGCGGCGGCCAGTACACTTCATTCCATTGCCCTCATCCGCGCCGCACAGCATCTTTGTACAGGCATCAGACTATAATATAAATGGGAGGCTTCTTATGAGCGGAAACGGTGTATTTATCATTGATTGTATTGTAACAGCGATAGTTATTGCTGCATTTTACTTCTATAACAAAAAGCACGACGAGAAGTAGTTATACTTCTTTATATTTGGAACCCGCCAGGCTCTTTTGACAACCGTCGTCTATGCGGCAGCGGTTGCCGGAGCGGATATCTGAATGAATCGAATGCTGCACAGAAAAGTCCCTGCACGAGTATGGTGCAGGGACTTTTCTGTAGCTTCACCGGAAAACTTGACTTCCCATCTACAGCAGCCGAATCCGATTCTGCAGCATGCCGCCCACAGCCTCCGCGAATAAATCCAGTTGCCGGATTCTCGTGAAATCCTGCTCATAAATTCGCCGTGCATTTGGCAGCGCCGTATCCTCTCCGGTGAATACACACAGAACCGTAATCCCGGCCATTCTCGCCCGGTGCACCTCCGCCGCGGTATCCTCTGCGCTGACCTCAGCAGCGTAATCCTCATACTGTCCCGTGGATGTCCGAACCTTAATCATGTCATTGGGCCGGCAGTCAGACAGCACGATCAGAATCCGGTGCTCTGCGTGATTATCCTTCTGCAGGATTCCGGATGCCAGACGAATGGCAAGACCGTCCCGATTGGCTCCGGCAGTAAAATAATCAAAAACCTTGCGATTGTTCCCCGTCTCTTCATAATCGCGATACAGATTCATCACGGTATATCCGTTCATCGAGCAGAAGGAATACATACGTACCGGAATCCCGCAATTCGTCAATGCCTGGGCAATCATGTAGCCCTGTGCCGCCACCGACTCCTGCCGATGCAGCTGTGAGGTGGATGCATCCAGGAGAAGATCCACGGTCAGATTCCCTGTATCTCCCAGTATGGTTTTCTCGAACACCTTCTCATCATCCTCCAGATATAACGCCCTCCAGACAAGATCCCCCCGCAGGCGTCCGGCCGAGGACTTCACAGTCTGGTCCTCCAGATGGACGAGCATGGAATTGCGGATTCTCGCCGTCAGCTTCTCCAGCTGCACACGGTAGATTCCTTCTCTCTCCTCGTACGCCTTCCGGTTCCGTTCGCCCTGCCGGATTGCCTCCTGGCGCATCTTTCCGGCATAGCCGGATTTCAGCATATCCTCGGTATACTCTCCTCTTGTGATATGCAGCTTGACATCCGTGTGATTGCCCCAGCAATACTCCTTCTGAAGCTTTGCCGTTTCCTTTTCGTTATAGAGCGGCTTGCCGAAATAATTGGTAATGTATTCCTTCAGTCCTTCGTCGGTCTGCGCCGTATAGTTGGCAAAGGCCACGCTCAGATGGCTCTGGTCCAGCACCTCACTGCCATACTCCGCGACATGCTCGCCATAGCCAAAGGACATGCGGCGCACCGGACCCATATCTGCCCTGCTTTGTCCTTTCCTCCGAAGCATTACAAAGAGATTCAGCGGATTAAACAGCCTGCGGTCCCCGCCCGGAAGCTCCGGTCCGTTCAAACGGTAGGTAAAATACTTCTCCAGCGTGTTCGTCAGATGTTCAATGATCCCATCTGTATCCAGGTCCGGTCCCAGCTCAATCTCATCCAGAAGCTTTCGGTCCACCAGATCCGGCAGTCCGCAATCCTCTCCCAGTGCTCTTCGGAAATGCCCCATGGTAACCGCCAGGAGCCGCTGCCCCGCGGAATCCTCCAGCGAGAATTCACCGTGCATGGAATCCACCTTGTGCAGGGCATACTGCCTGCGAAGATAAGGGAAAACAGGTCGCACTGCCTTCTCCTTCTCATAGGCCGCATTTTCCAGTGCCAGCCAGAACAGGCTCTCATAGACGCCCTGATTAACGGTTTCGTGGAAGGTGTTGTAGAAGGCCAGAAGCTTCTTCCAGTTGTAGTGCAGATGAACAGCGCCGACAATGCTGTTCCAGTATATATCCGCCTTCCCGTCAGCATCATAAACGCGAAATCCGGTCTCAATGGTGTAATCGTGTGCACTGTTCCAGATCAGATTGGCCGCTCGTTTTTTCTCAAATTCTGTGATTTCCATGTTCGCTCAGCCTGTTCTCTCTTTTTCAGGCAAAAACATCATCCTTCCCCAGATCTCCGGGGAAACGTACGGTAATCATGTCGCTGACCAACTGCCGTTCGTAATCGTCAAAGCACTTGTTCACAACTCCCAGCTGCAGTGCCTGTACCACCGGAAGGCCCCGCTCCATCATCTTGATCGCCGCCAGAAGGCCGCGAAGGTCCAGTGCCTTTGTGGAGATCTCGCCGCCCTCGCATTTCCTGCGGATGTCACTGAAGAGCTTTGCGAACTGGTCCTTATAATCCGGCTTGATGGTCGGATATTTATCCTGAATCAGCTTCCCAAGATTGTCCTCTGTAATCACCGGCATCTGAATGATCATAAAGCGCGAGGCCAGCGCCTCGTTCACCTCACGTGTACCGGCATAGCCGTAGTTCATCGTGCCGATGAAGCGCGTAGCCTCATGCAGCGCAATCCGCTGATAGCCCGGTACATCAATGATGCGGCGAAAGTCCAGGGTGGCGTGCAGGACCGCCAGCGATTCGTTTTTGGCCATATTGATCTCATCCAGAATACCAAAGCCGCCTTCCTCTGCGCACTGCAGGATCGGCCCCTTGCGGAGCGTTACCTTCCCATTTTCAAAGGTGTCGGTCCCGATCAGCGAGGCTGCATCGGTGTTGATATAAAAGGAAACATCCCATTCCGGCCTCTGGAGCACCGATGAAAGTCCCTCTGCCAGCACGTTTTTGCCGGTTGCCTTGGGACCCACCAGCAAAAGATTCTCTCCTGCGAGCAGTGTGGAAAGCGCCTGCTCCCAGATTTCCTTTCCGTAATACGAATACTGCGGCGCAGGAATCCGCTTCTGCAGCCCATCTCCCAGCTTGTAAAAGCTTCGGAAATGCTCCACCTCCGCAAGAATGCTGTTCGATATACCCTCCTGCCGCAAAAAGTCCAGTGTGTCCATCTTCTCCTCTTTTCTGCATAGCGCATCCCGCCGAATGCAGCGACTCCGTGCTGCCCGTCTTTGGCCGGATAACGTCCACAGCAAAAGGCCGCCGAACGTACCCTGTCCGGCGGCCTTTTACGTTACTACTGCTTATTCTCCATGAGGGCACAGCCTGACCAATCCCCACGGAATGTCTGTTTGTTAGGCTGCTGCCTTCTTTTTGCCGTTCATGATCACGATGATAACATAGACTACGGCAAATATTACACCGATGGTATAGGAAATGTTCCAGGGAAGGCTGAAGCCAATCTTCTGGCTCATGATGAAGGTGCAGGTTACAAATGCATAGAATGCTGCAGGAATCAGCGGCATCCATACATACTTTACCTTGCCTGTCTTATACATCCAGGTTGCAACGCATGCCAGAGCGAACAGCGAGATCATCTGGTTGGACCATGCGAAGTATCTCCACAGGGTATTGAAGCCGTTGGAATCGAACTTTGCCCAGATCAGGATCAGGTATACCAGTACGAATACCGGTACAGCAAGTCCGATGCGCTGCTTGTTATTCTCCTGCTTGATGTGCAGGGAATCGGACAGTGTCAGACGAAGTGCACGAAGTGCTGTATCACCGGAGGTGATCGGAAGCACGATAACACCGATCAGGGCGATAACGCCGCCGACAGAGCCCAGTGCATTCTTGCAAAGAACACCTACAACAGAGGTTGCAGATACAGCAGTAAGCTCGCCGTTCTTCAGAACGTTGAAGGCACCGTCAACCATGGTAACGCCGCCGGCGGTTGCACCCATGTTGATCATAGCCATGGTTCCTGCTGCCCAGCACATAGCAATGAAGCCCTCTACAACCATCATGTTGTAGAATGTCATGCGGCCGTTCTTCTCGGATTCCATGGTGCGGGAAACCAGAGCGGTCTGGGTGCTGTGGAAGCCGGAAAGGATGCCACATGCTACAGTTACAAAGAAGATCGGCAGGAAGTGATTGCCGTCTGCCGCAAACGGGCTGGAGCCAAAGTAGCCGCCGAAATCAAAGCCGCCGTCTGCTGCGAATACACCAACGGTGTTCCAGTTGTCCCAAAGGTTGATCAGCGGATATCCCTTTGCAAAGATGGCAATGAAGATACCGACTGCAGAGAATACCAGGATCAGGCCGAAGATCGGATATACGCGTCCGATGATCTTATCGATCGGGAATACGGTGGCGATCAGGTAGTACACAAAGATAACCGTATAGATAATCCATGTGGACGCCTCCTGCGGTGTGCCGCCGAAGCCGAAGACCTGCGTAGCTGCAATATCGCCGGGTGTATAAATGAATACCGCGCCGACCAGGAGCAGCAGGATACAGATAAAGATATCATACAGAACATACACAACCTTGTTGGTGTAGTTCTTTACGAAATCCGGCATCTGTGTGCCGCCGTCACGTGTGCAGATCATGCCGCTGAAATAGTCGTGCATGGAACCGCCGATGATGTTGCCGATCGGGATTGCAAGGAATGCAATGGGTCCGAACAGGATACCCTGAATGGGTCCGAGGATCGGGCCGGTTCCTGCGATGTTCAGCAGGTTGATCAGACTGTTCTTCCATGTCTTCATCGGGACGTAGTCCACGCCGTCCTGCTTGGCATAAGCAGGAGTCTCGCGGTCATCCGGTCCGAAGACGTTCTCGCAAAGCTTGCCGTACAGCATTCCGCCGCCGAAAAGAATTACGAGGCCAATTAAAAATGTTGCCATATCTCCTCCTTCTTGGTCACGAAATTGATTGGGTACCTGTGACCAAATCACACATAAAAAGTATTACCAACAGAATCTGCAGACATTGGCCTTATCTGTAATCCTGCACAGTAAACAAGGGTTTAATGGCGACCACCTGCCGGTAGTCGTCCTTCGACAGAACCACAGACGAATCCATCGCCTTGAGGTCTGCCTTCAGCACCGATAGCGCATCCTCAACCGTCTCTGCCCGCTGCTCCTGCAGAATGCGGATCATGCGGTCGAATGTATACGGGTGTGCGTAGCAGTACGGAATCGGAAATGCGCTTAAATGCTTCAGCGAATTCTTCATCGCCTCCACGGACGCTTCATATTCTTTATCACGCAGCTTCTTGTTCGTCAGCTTGCTCGGAAGTCCCTTGCTGTTGATCGCCAGGAAAACAAACATAACGCCGACCAGCGAAACCACCGCCCCTACGTTCTTATTGCCGCCCGTCATCACTGCAATGCCGGCCAGCGCTGTCACCGCTCCGGCGATGAGCATTCCAAGTGCCACATAACGAATCCACGGCTTCATCAGATCGGCATGTCGTTTGAGCTTGGCCATGCCGGCCAGCTGCTCATAGACTGCGGGGCGCTTGTGCACCTCCCACCGGGCATCCTCGAGAACCTTACGGCTGTGCCGTGCGGTTTCCGACAGATCATTGGCCAGCGCCCTCGCCTCTGTCTCCTCACGTTCCTTCTGCCTGCGGATTCCCTCCGGAGACAAAAGACTGATTTCCGGATGGTTCTTCTCCAGATCATCCAGCATCTTGTCCGCGTCCTGAAGATACCGGAAGGAGCATGTCTGCTCTTTCCCTTCGTCGTAGCGAACCACAATGAACAGGACCGGTGCCAGGAAGCCCTTTCCGTCCGGGCTGCTCATTCCAACCCGTTTGAAAACGTTGGTCACCTGCGAATACGGAATGTAGAACCTTCGCGGGTGCATTGCGCTCCCCATATAGATTGCCTTCTCGCCCAGTCCGCATTGATCGTACCGGCGGGCCCTCTTGCGATCCGCCTTGATCTCATTCGGATCCAAAGCGATCCGGCTCAGCGGCTTAGCTATACTCATATCAAATCGTCTATCCTTCGTAAGTCATATAGAAATCTCATACATAATAGCACGCTTTTCAAAAACTGGATTCCAATTTTTTAGAAATATTTTAGTCATTTTTCATAAAATGTCCTGCTCTTTTGTGAAATCTGGTCAGAATCATAACATCTGCCGCCGAGACAGGAGATCACGACGCGGTATCCCGCTACGGTTTCGCTAAGAAAAGCCGTGCCCGTGTCAAGTCCCCGTTAAGCCTCTGGTATAATCGTAGCGATGCATAATTCATAGTGTTATTCTCTCGATGTTTGATCACCGCGGCGTTACAACCGCCGCTCATTGAACCGCTGCCAGGTCTTTCGGGCTGTTTTGAATGCCGTGCTCCCCGGGAGCAGGCATTCCGGTCCTTTTGTTTCGGTCACTTTTTATGGAGGGAATTGCACAATGAATCTTCTTATTCTGTTAATGATTATTCTGGAAACCGTTCTGGGTGTTGCTGCGACCATGTATGTTGTCATCGGGCTCCCTGTTTACTTTGTATGGAAGATCATGCACAAGGCCAAAACCGGAGAGCCGATTTTCTGATACCTCATACCTGTTCCGCGGATTAGAGGCTTTTTGAAGTCAAGAATACACTGCTTTGATCAGCATTTCCTTGACTCTTTCTCAGAACGGCAGGAGGGAGCTCTAATATGACCGCTGAACGTTCTCATGCACCGGCAAAGCCCGGTGCCAACACAGTATCCAAATCACACGCTGTGCTCCGCAATCTTTCCTTCACCGCGCTTGTGCTGGTCCTGACCAGTGCAATCTGCGCGGTGATTCATCTGTTCGTATCTACCGATTCCCACGTCCCGCTGATTTTCGTTCTGGCGGTTGTCATTATTTCCCGCTACACTGACGGCTATTGGTATGGGATTGTTGCCTCTTTTATTGCCGTGATCGGCGTGAACTGTATTTTTACCTACCCGTACCTTCACCTTGATTTCACAATCACAGGCTATCCGCTGACCTTTGCCGTTATGCTGACTGTAGCCGTGATCGTCAGTGCTCTTACCACGCAGATTAAGCAGCAGGAGCAGATTCGGCTCCAGATGGAGCGCGAGCAGATGCGTGCCAACCTGCTTCGCTCGGTTTCGCACGATATTCGAACGCCGCTTACCTCCATTGTCGGATCTGCGTCTGCCATTCTGGATAACTACGACACCCTGGATGATGATCAGAAAAAGACACTTACCGGTGATATCCGCACGGAAGCGCAATGGCTGAATCGCATCGTTGAAAATATTCTCTCCATCACCAGAATGAGCGGCGACGCCAGAATCTCCAAATCCGAGGAGCTGGCAGAGGAAATTGTCAGCAGTGCTGTTCAGAAGTTTAAAAAACACAGCCCGAATATTGCAGTGACTGTACGCATTCCGGAGGAGGTTCTGATCGTTCCGATGGATCCCATCCTGATCGAGCAGGTTCTCCTGAATCTCATGGACAACTCGGTTATGCACGGGGAGAAGACCACCAGGATCGTGATTAGAGTCAGCCGCAATGGCAACAATGCTGTATTCTCCGTGGAGGATGACGGCGTCGGAATTTCTGCTCAGACCCTCCCTCACATGTTCGACGGAACGCTTTCGCTTCATTATAAGGATACGGATTCCTCGCATCACATGCAGATCGGACTTTCTGTCTGCATGTCCATTGTGCGGGCGCATAACGGCACCATGAGTGCCGGAAATCTTCCCCAGGGCGGTGCCCGGGTATGGTTTTCTCTGCCTCTGGCTGCACAGGACAGCAGCGAGATTCCGTAAATCACATAGTCTCCGGCAGCATCGTTGTTATAGACTTTTGCAATCGTTTTCATCAGCCGCAGCAATATCCACGGCACTTAAGACCGACTAAACGCTTCATCTTTCTATGGGAGATATCTTATGCAGATTCGTGACAGTATTCTGATCATCGAGGATGACAACAGCATCATCAACCTTATGAAGGCCGTTCTGCGTGCCAACAATTATGAAGTCTTCATCGCCAGAACCGGAGCGGAGGCTCTGAGCATTGCCGCCTCCCAGTGTCCGGACCTTCTGATCCTGGACCTTGGCCTGCCGGATATGGACGGTGTGGATATCATTCGTCAGATCCGCAGCTGGTCCACTATGCCCATTTTGATTGTATCGGCCAGAGACCACGAAACGGATAAGGTGCAGGCCTTCGACCTCGGTGCAGACGACTACATCACAAAGCCCTTCGGCACCTCCGAGCTTCTGGCCAGAATCCGCACGGCGCTCCGGCACGCGCACACCGTAGGTCAGGGCGCGCTTTCCGGCAGCGAGCTGTTTAAAAGTGGTAACCTGTGCATCGACTTCTCCAAACATAAGGTCCTCGTCGGCGGCGAGGATGTACACCTGACGCAGAACGAGTACCGCATTGTCACGATCCTGGCCAAATATGCCGGCCGTGTCATCACCTACGATTCCATCATGCAGGAGATCTGGGGGCCCAATATGAAGTCCGATAACAAAATCCTCCGCGTCAATATGGCCAATATACGCCGTAAAATTGAAAAAAATCCGGCCGAGCCGGACTACATTTTCACCGAGGCCGGCGTCGGATATCGGCTGCGGGAAGCGGATTAAAACGCTCGTCACTATTCAGCAAATCAGCGTAACTATTCATCTATCCTCTTCCGCTAATTACGAAAAAGAGCCATCCCCGTCTCACGGGAATGGCTCTTTTCTTTTTAACGACAGATACATTGTGTACCATTTGCCGTTCACCGCACATGGTCACAATGTGCAATGATCAAGATTCGTTCCTGCCAAACTATCTCTGGCAGCCGCAGGTCTCCTGCTCATAAGGAAGTGTGCCTCTGGTGCACATCACCTCGATCTCGACCTTGGCACCCTTGGGAAGAGCGCCGACCTGCACGCAGGATCTGGTCGGATACGGCTCCTTGAAATACTCAGCATATACCTTATTCATTGCTGCAAAATCGCCCATGTCCGCAAGGAACACCGTTGTCTTGATGACATTGCTAAAGTCCAGCTCTGCCTCTTTCAGCAGTGCGGCAATGTTCTTCAGACTCTGATGCGTCTGTCCCTCGATATCCTGTGCCTCGATCTCCCCGGTTGCCGGATTTACCGGAATCTGGCCGGAAATCATCACCAGTCCATTAACACAAAGGGCCGGTGAATACGGTCCGATTGCCTTCGGTGCATTGTCGGATGAAATTACTGTCTGAAAACTCATGTCTGTACTCCTTTCAGCTGTTATAACAATTCAATACATGCCAATCTCAATCGTGAATTTGCCTGCAAGAAGAGGGTTCACGTTGAAATGTGGCAGGTGCTCCGAAACCACCACGCCTGCTCACGCAGGCATCCCCACAAATAAAAATCAGCTGCTCCGTGTCTGCGACACTCTCGCAGCTGACGCATACATATTTTACTGCATATTTTTCCTGCTGCAATGCGGAACTGCAAAGCTTGCCGCCATACTGATCGCCGATGCTGCCGCGCAGGTCAGCCACGCCGCCGTCCAGTGTCCGCCGGTGCCCAAGATGACACCGACCACCATCGGTGCAATCGGATTCGGAATGTTGGATGCACCGGTGCAGAACGCCGTTGCCGCCACATTATCC
>CAVFRZ010000072.1:0-9854 GCA_963624875.1 Anaerovibrio sp. | reverse complement strand
TCTCAATACCGATATCAATTGATAATGCACACGTTGTTAAAAGCGTTTCCGTCCCCTGTGGGGATCATGTCTGTCTCAATACTGTCTCTGGAAACGCTCTGTTTTGGCTGGCTCGAGAGGCGGTTTGCGGCGCAAACGCCGCCCCGCCTCCTGCTACACACTTTTTTACCCTTAAATGTCCCAAAAAGCCCGTAAAATCAAGCTGCGGCGCAAAAATCACATTTCTCACCTCCCAACAATCTCCAACTTACCCATTCCCATATCATACAGCCTTCCCTGGTATCTTGTACACTTACACACATGCGGAGCAATTCCTAAGCTTAAATCTCTTTGATGCTTATGCTGGTCGTATATTTTTCCAGAAAGTGTTGTTTGAAATACATCGTCTGCGATACGAACAGCATCCTCGCCGAATACACTATACAGGATTGTTTTGGACAGAAAACCAACACCGCCTCCTATCCACACTGTCCCATCCGCAGCTCTTCCTCTTCCAAATCGGCTGTAAAAATAATCATAGCAATCTTCCTGGAATTCATCCAATGTCTCTTGAATATCCTCCATTTCATAAGGAAAGAGCTGGCCATCAATTGTCAGGTCAAACAGAATCTCCGTCCCCGGTTTCAATGCCTCCCGCAGTGTCGGAATCGCTTTCTCTCTTCGTTCCAGCGAATAGTCGATCTTCTGACACAGCGTCAGCTGCTCTGCCGGAATTGGCTTACTGTCTCCCACTACCAAACCGGACATCACAGAATTCACAGCATCCCTCGTCTTCGTCTCCGGCCGCTCCAGTGTGTGAAAAGCCTGTATTTCCAGACGCTGCGTTTCAGGCTGCAGGTAACTGTTTCTCTTTCCGCCGCGAGAAGCTGCTCCATCTAACTCATTCAAAAGCCGCTCGTAGTCCTCCGGTTTCCTCTTTATCTCATGAACCAGAAGCGCCGTCCGTATCATCCCCTTCAGCGTGCTGCCAGGGATATAAGCCATCCCATAGGAATCCTTACAAAAGCAATTAATTTCCTTTGGCGGAGCCCCGTTTCCATTCGGTTTGATAAAGGCATCCCCCGCATCCAATGTATAACTGATCCATTTCTGAACCCGCGTCTTATCTACGCGCTGTTCCATTAACCAACCTGCAAGTGATGCCCGTTTGTCATCGCTCAGCATAAACGAAGCAAATGCACTCTCCTTATGCAGCAGACACAAATCCCGAATCATTTTCTCCTGATTCGGAATCATCACCGGTGACTTCATCCCTCCATATTGAATGTACTCTTTCTTCCCAATGATCTTACCACTGCCCACATGAATGGGCGCAAGTGCCGTCAGCTTCATGGTGTAATGCTGCAGATAATCCTTCATGCTTCTCACCTATATTTCTGCAAAGATCGCCTTCGCATATCGATAGACAGGATGTGAGCCCCCCATTGCTACATCATAGATATCTCCCTCAAATCGGTGCTGAAAGCACGATCCCGCCTGCATGGTAAACAAATCTTTTTTCTTGCGCTGCTCCGGTGCGTAATCCTCTGACAGGACAAAGCCAGAGCGCTTCTGCAGCAAATAGGAGCTGCCCTCCAGAGCTTTTGCCAGCTCTGTTTCCTGCGGAAGTGCTGTTGACAGTAAGAGGCTCCGTCCGTTTGCTTTCCTCTCCAGCAAATTTTCCAGGTCGGTCGTATTTTTCCCATATTTAAAATCAAACCGCCCTTTTCCGCTGGATCTCTTTCCTCCGATTCCTGTAAAGGAAAGACTCATCAAGAGATCCTCTGCCAGATACAGATCCTCATCATTTTCGTAGGCAAGGATGCAATACAAGCCACAGCCCTTTGTAAAATGAAAATTACCGACCACATACGGCAGTGTATCCTCTTCTCTGCGCACCGCTGCCATCACCTGACTGCTCTCTGTTCCCAGTTCATCGAGCTCCCATCCCGACTCCGGCATTGCACCGTTCAGATAATCAGGCAGCACCGAAACCGGAATATACTGCAGCTTTTTATAACGCTTCTTCTGAACGGAATCCCCTGAATCCTTTGGCTCAATATACACCATCGGCTTTGGAAGAAAATACACCTCCCGAACATACGGAAAGGCATCCGACAGCAGCAATTTCCCGGCTTTCGTTCTCTGATACAATTCCTCTGCCTGCTCGCTCTTAAGTGCCTCCAGATACAGGGCAGAAAACAATGTATCCGCACAGAAGGTTTTTCCGGAATCACTAAGTGCACCATTCCCAAAATGTACAGGAGCTGTGAATTCCAGCTTACAGATCTTGTAGTTCATACCTCTCCCCGAATCTTGAATCACCTTTTCAGATTTCAGCCAGCAAATCATTGCAGGCATTTACTATGGACTCATCTACGTCACCAACAACGGTCTCCGCATACAAATCCTTGAAATCCACCTTTCCATAGCCTCTTGAACCGCTGCCGCCAAGATAATCGTATTTCATCATTCGCAGCCCATCACACAGGAGCCTAAAGTCTTCCAGTATCTGTTCCTCTGCATTCTCTGCATCACTGGTTTCATAAACCAAGTTCATGCCAAATTCTGCGCCCCGAATCACGCGCTCAATCTGTCGGGGATTTGCAACCGCAGTAGCACGATTGATCGAGTTCTCAAATTTCACCTCAACCGGATGAGAGATATTGTAACGAGACAGCTCTTTTTTGTTCTCTTCTGTCAGGTACATATCCGTGAACAGCAGCCTTCCCGGCCTCGGCTTTCCATTCGCAGCCGTGCCAAAGAGACTGGCGATGCATTCCGCATCCTGATCCGGCTTGGACGCAAAGGATTCATTGTATTTTTTCGCAAGCAATGAACGCATTTTCCCCTTTAAGCTGCTGCCCGGAATAACAGGATCTCCCGTTTTCTGATCCTTGATGACCGGAGAATCTACCGCACCGATGGCTGCAAAGGCGCTGCTTCCGCCGATATGCAATCCGGTAACAACCTCTAATATTCCTGTGATTTCAATCTTTGCAAACATGATTCCCGTCCCTCTCAATCATCCTTTTCCACATAGAATTTACGAAATGCAACCAGAGCCTCCATATACCGGCTGAACAGAATGAAGCCGCTTCGTTTTCCCTTAATCGCATCGAGCAGCGGGAAAACCTCTGCTGTCTTCAGGAAGCTCTTCACCTGCTTTTCCCGCCCTGCTTCATAATAAAAATGCACTTTCATATAACTGATACGGGAAACAATATCTGAACGAAGTGTTTCACTCGGTTCATTTAGCACGTCATTATAGATATCTGATACCATGGACAAAAGTCCTCGGATTTTCGATGTGGATACAATGTTGACGCTCTTTTTTCCATTTGGCAGCATTTTCGTATTCGCCTGAATCAATTCCTTGATGTGCGCTTCGGCCATGTCCACATAATTCGATTCATTGATCTTGCATTCGGTTGTCATGTCTGTGCATCTCCTTCCCGCTCTCTTGTCAGGTATACATACAGATAAATCGCACTGATCAGCTGTCTTCTGTCCTCTGCGCTCAATGACCATTCATACATTTTCTGCGAAAAGTTCCGATAGGCCAGCCGCTCCACTTCCATCTGTTCCTTTTCCTGGCGGCGGTTCTCCTCCGGCTCCATCCTTGACAGGAAATATACAAAACGTGCGCGGTTGAATCTGTTTTTGCTGCCTGAATCTCCTGAAGACTCCCTCCCATAGGTTTCTTCTGCTTCGCGCAGCAGGTCCAAAAGGTGATATAAGAACGCTTTTCCTCTCTGCTGTGTCACTGTCATGTATTCGTGGACGACCCGATATTTGTCCTGTAATACCGATTGTTGATATACATCCCACGAATATCTGCCTTCCCGCTCAAACAGTGTAATAGCGTTTTTCCCTTCCAGTTTTTTGGAATAATCCTCCAGCTCTGCGGTTTCAAGTGCCATTCGATTGATGGGATAGGAGCTGTCGCATAAGCCAACCCCGCAGGAGATCGTAAGCGTTCCTTCTGTGTACCGTTCAAACGCATTTTTCAGATCTGCCGCCGCATCCAGCACGTCGTTCCAGGCCCCCACCAGGAACACATCATCTCCGCCGGAATACACAACACACAGCTGCCGAATTCCACCATCCGAGAATATATTGCTCTTCCCCTTCTGGAGCAGCTGATTCAGATGCAGCTTAAAGAACAATGACAACTGTCTGGACAAGGCTGCTGTCCTTGACAGTGTGGCATATCGTCCGCCCTCCCGGTCTCTTCGGAAGCCATTCACAAAGGCATTCCCCAAATTATCAACATCCCCGCGAAGAACCGCGAGCCGCTTTATTCCCTCCGCCTTCTCCGCAAGCATCTCAAACGTATCGCCCGTTTGATGATTACCGACCCAGAGCTTTGTGGTAACGTGCTTCCCCGTGCATAGCTGATTCTTGGTATAGCTGCGCACATAGGTGTCCCGTTCCATCAGCTGCCGGAGCTTTTTCTCATTCCCGGCTGTCAGATATCGCTCCCCCGGCAGAGGAAGCGACTGTTCCTGCGGGTCTGTCATGACGATGAAATAATCCTGGTACAGGATTTCAGCAGACAGATGATTCAGTGCTGAACAGATCCTGCACCTTCCCTCGGCATCAAGCTCATCGTCTGTCCGTCGGCAGATCCTGCACTCTCGCTTGCCGCTCATATGAAGATGGTTCAGGCCCAGAATATCTTCCGCGCGATACCGATGGCTCTTCTCCATCGATATTCGTCTGGAGACGGTACGGAACAGCTCACTGTAGCTTCCCTCGGGCTCATTCCGAAAGTCATTGGCACTGCAGGCTGCATGGCCGCCGGCAATATACAGTGCAACGCCGAACTGCTTCATAAACCACTGGTTCACATCCCGCCGATGCTGCTCTGTAATCTGTATTGCCCTGCTCGTATTGGGAAGCAGCAGGTAGCAATGTCCACCTCCGGAATAGATCAGGCAGGAACGCGACAGCTGCAATCGCATGAGCAGCTCATCGAGAATGTGTTCCATCAGAATTTCCAGATAAAAGCTGCGTGCCCGAAGTCCCTTCAAGGCCCCTGCGCTGCTGATGGTATAAATGAACTTCTGAATGCCGGACACATCCATGGAATACAGAAGGAACGCTTTCGTTCCCCACATCCTGTCGGTCTCACCGGAGAAAAAGGTCTTCTTATAATCCGATATGCCTTCTGACTCACAATACTGATACAGGCACTCCGAAATGGCTGCAGTCAGCTTCACATGGTCATATAAGGAAATATCCGCCAATTCTCTCCGGCTGGTGGATGACGGAATATAGGAGAGATTCGCCTCCAGAACAGACAGAAGCGAGCTGATGTATTCGTCACTAACCTCCAGGCCTTTTAGGTTATCGCGGATGCGGTCCAACACACCGGTGTAAAAGAACTCGTCCATATCAACCGTTTTTTCTGTCGGATATGGGATGTCTTCTTCCGGATTCAATACATGATGTGCATAATGCGACTTCCCATGGTTATTGTTCAGAAGATTGAACACACTGTCTAACGGAACCGTTTTATCGAAGCCATCCTCCGCATCCATGGCTTCCCGCCGATCAACTGCGGAAGCCACATTGTCTGCATAGTAGGTGATATAAGCCAATGCATCGGGTGAAATCGATGCACTTCTTAGGTTTGATCCATGATGATAGCGGACACAATTCAGGATATCGCTATCCAGCTCCATGGAAGTCTCTTTCAGAAAATCATAGCCGCTCCGGCTATGATTCCTTCCATCGCCTGCACGATAAGCAACCTTTCCGATGTCATGCAGGAGACCCCCTATGATCAACTTGATTTGTCGGTCATCCATTCCCAGTCAACTCCTTGTTATCCTGAACCAGTTCAATTGCTCCCATTCCAAGAGATGTTTTAATGCCTATTCCCGAATACTCTCCAAATCGGAACAGCATCCTTGCAAAATTGCACATCGTACGATTTCCACCTATGCGCAGCGTCATCTCACCGGCAAAGGCCGGGATTCGAATCCCTTCCAGACAAAATACCGTGCTGTGAAGCCGATATCTTGCCACCGTTGTGTGCTGTACCAGCTGCTCCAGGGTATCCTCATCCTTCATACTGTCCTGATCGTTGGATGCATCGTATTTATTCATTAAATTGCTATAGATGCTCCGAATATCCGGATAATTCAGATACAGTCCATTCCGCTTGAAGGCAGCCGGCGTCACAAAACGAATGGAAATATACTTACCGCTATTTCCTTCATAAAAAACCTGAGCCAGCTCTGCCTCAGACAGCTCCTGATATTTCTTCTGATCAATGCTCAGATACGTCTCATGCCTTTTAAGATCAACTCCCTCTCTTCGGAGCAGCGTATCTTTGAGGATGATCGATGACGCCTTCTCATTTAATGCTGTGACGACCCAATACCAGTCACCAGCTCTGCGTTCCAGATGCTGCGTATAAGGGTGCAGCCTCGATTCATGCAGCTCGTCCGCATACTCCTGCGGAAGCATTTCCATTAATGCACCGTGAAAGGTTGACGCCATCTGATTGGAAATCTCCAGACTTCCTTCCAATCTCATTTCCAGTTTTGAATACACGGTCATTCACCCGTTTTTTGTTTGTTTTTGACAGTTTTCCATGATTGATTCTGACATTAATAAGTTGATTTTACCACAACATCTCTATGCTCTCTACATTTAATGTGTATAGTGAACATACATCGAATATGCGTGTAACACAAAAGGCATCTATCACTTCTGATAGATGCCCGGCATTTATATTAAACAGATCTTTTGTATGCTGCATGCGCCAGCTTGCCCCTACTGCTGCCCCGTCAGCATTTCATAGGTGACGCCGTATTTGACGGCGATATCATGGGCATAGGACTGCCCTTGCGGCGGTGCCTCCACCACCTTGAAGGACCTTTTCCCCTCTTCACTCTGTACGATCAGCGATGCCGCCTTGTCTTCACCGGACTGAGAATTTATCTCCTCCAGATCCATGGCCAGCTTGTGCATATGCGTGTTGTAGATGGTGCGAATCCCCTTTTTTAAAATGGCGCGGATCGAATCTCTTGCAATGAAATACCCCTCCTCAAAGGAAGTCGTAGAAAAGGTCTCATTGAGGAGCAGAAGGCTCTCACGCGTTGCCTTTCCGTAGATTTCCCGAAACCGGCTGCATTCCTCTCCCAGCCTTCCCAGATCCATTGTCTTATCTTCATCAGCGGGAAAATGCGTGTATATGCCGTCCACCGGATGAAAGGAAAACGCATCTCCCGGAACATAGATTCCGCCCTGCGCCAGGAAGAACAGCTGTCCTACCGCCTGCGTGATGGTGGTCTTGCCGCCGCGATTCGCTCCTGTCAGCAGATAGACCCTGCGCGGCGCATCAAATTCCAGATCATTGGCAACAATGGTCTCTCCATGCTCACAGACAGCGGAGGCGAGCTTTAGATTATAGATTCCCTTTGCGTGCATAACCCGGTCCTGTACTGGCTCTTCTGCAAGCTGCGCCTTACAGAAATGCATTCCGCGCGCCGTGAGCTTCTCGAGATACTCTGCCCATCGAATGTAATAAACAAACTCCGGGATCAGATCCGTAATATCGGTTATTGTTACCGATACGTAGCGGTTCAGCATATCCCTCAGCCGCTTTACCAGGATGCTCAGCATATGGTTGGTGACGCGGTCCATGTAAGAGGTAATATCCCCGGTCGCATCTCCCTGCGGAATGGCTGCGATTCCCGGCATAGGAGTCTTCATCCTCGCTGCCTTTTCCATGGAGGCCGATATCTGCGAGGCATTCGCACCGAATGGGTGGAAGCGATAATTTTCCTTCCACTGCGTCCCCTCCTGAATGGCATCCTTCCCGGACAGACGTTCGCAGAAATTGCTGAGTGCCCCTGACTTGGTAAAGGCACGGTCATTCACAGACACAAGTCCGATTCCCGTTGCCTCAAATCGCTCGTTGAGGTTGATTCCCACCGTAACGCTCTTGAGTGTTGATGTGTCAGCCTTCATTTGGGAGACATCCTTCGTCAGCTCCTCAAACCCATGATCATGATAGATCTGATCCACATGATCCTTCAGCCGCAGCAGGCCCTCCGAGTGCAGATCTGCAGCAGACAGACACTCATAAATTGCCCGGACGCAGCGGATATAATCCATCATATCATCCAGCCGATGCAGCAAATCCCAGATCGTAGAGTTCTCTTCAAACTCCCGCCGGATGGTTCCGTAATCCCGCAGGAAATTGATCTGATCGAGAATTTTCAACATCTCCTCGCGCATCCCGGGATGCTTATAGATATCGTCGAACACATCACACCGGTATGCCGTTACAGCCGGGTCCAAGGTCATCCGGGACATAATCTGCAGAATCATGTTCTGCTCCTGCTCCTTCGGCGTCACCGCCTTCAGGATGCTGTCCATCCCCAGATCATGTACCGTTTCGTCCGATAGCGTCTGCGTCTGCAGTTCTGTGTCCGCCGGGTTTAACAGACTGATTTTCCGAGCCATCTACGAGCTCCTTTCCATGCCGATTATCCCCTTGTATTTCCAATCAGCTCTTGCTCCCATGATGGCAAAAATCCGTACAACTATCAAGTTCATAAAACAAAAAGGCATCTGCCGTTTCCGGCAGATGCGCGATAATCTTCTCGTATCTTTTCAGCCGCATCGAGGGTTTCCAAATGCGAGGGAAAAATGCCATCGGGCATTTTCGAGTATCAAAATCGAGATGGGGGCTGAACAATTACAGGATATCAATATACTCCCCGGCCAGGGCCTTGTTCATGCTGCGGACGGCGCAGAATTTGCCGCACATGGAGCAGGCTTCGGCATGATCGTCCTCCGGGCTTCGGGAGTCGCGAATGGCTCTTGCCGTCTCCGGATCCAGTGCACAGGCAAACTGTGCGTCCCAGTCCAGCACTCTTCTGGCATCGGCCATTTTATCGTCAATGTCACGGGCGCCCGGTATACCCTTGGCAATATCAGCGGCATGGGCCGCGATTTTGCTGGCAATGATACCCTGCTTAACATCATCCACGTTCGGCAGTGCCAGGTGCTCTGCCGGTGTGACATAGCAAAGGAATGCAGCTCCGCTCATGGCGGCAACCGCACCGCCGATGGCTGATGTAATGTGATCGTATCCCGGTGCGATGTCCGTCACCAGCGGTCCCAGTACATAGAAGGGAGCGCCCTGACAAATGGTCTGCTGCACCTTCATATTGGCTGCAATCTGATCCAGCGGCACGTGTCCCGGTCCTTCGACCATCACCTGGACGTTGTGCGCCCAGGCGCGCTTTGTAAGCTCGCCGAGCCGCACCAGCTCTTCAATCTGACAGACATCCGTAGCATCCGCAAGGCAGCCGGGCCGGCAGGCATCGCCCAGTGAAACGGTCACATCATGCTCCTCGCAGATGTCCAGAATCTCGTCAAAATACTCATAGAACGGATTCTCCTCACCGGTCATGGACATCCAGGCGAACACCAGCGAACCGCCGCGGCTCACAATGTTCATCTTCCGTTTGTGCTTCTTAATCTGCTCGATGGTCTTGCGGGTAATGCCGCAGTGCAGCGTCACGAAGTCCACGCCGTCCTCTGCGTGGAGCCGCACCACATCAATGAAATCCTTCGCAGTAAGAGATGCAAGATCCCTTTGATAATGAATTACGCTGTCATAAATCGGTACCGTACCGATCATCGCCGGACATTCCGACGTCAGCTTTGTCCGGAAAGGCTGCGTGTTCCCATGGCTCGACAGATCCATGATAGCCTCCGCCCCCATGTTCACCGCGCTCATCACCTTCTGCATTTCAATGTCGTAATCCTTGCAGTCTCTGGAGATGCCCAGATTCACATTGATCTTCGTGCGGAGCATGCTGCCGACGCCCTCCGGATTCAGG
>CAVFRZ010000071.1:0-9891 GCA_963624875.1 Anaerovibrio sp. | reverse complement strand
GAGTGAACACTACCGCACAGAAAGGGGAGGATGAAAGATGAAAGGGCAAGGCGTTAGGAGGAACGCAGGCAGAGGCATTCTGGGAATGCTGCTGGTCATGGCTTTGTTCCTTAGCACCGTCATTCCGTCATACGCGGATGAAGTGCAGAAGATCACGATTACCGATCTGAAGGAGCTGACGACATCGTATGAGGTGGAATCCGGAACGAGCCGTGAGGATGCGGTGAAAAAGCTTCCGGAGAAGGTGATAGGAATATACAAAGGGGAAGATGACACAGATAAGGAAGAAGAGGTGTCCGTCAGCTGGAACTGTGGTGACTATGAGGCAGAGAATACCACGGATAAAGACATAGCCTATACCTTCGAGGCAGCATTGACGGATGAGGCCGTGGAGAAATATACGTTGGCAAATGACGTCAAGCTGCCGACTGTTACGTGTTCTGTGAAGGCTGCGAACAACAATCTGCAGGACAGCAACGCAGTTACTCTTGGCGATGTCGATAAAGTAACGGTTTCTGATGGCAAGGCGTTCGTTAAGAGTACCGGAAAAGAGTACGATTCATTGGATGCAGCTATGGAGGCTGCTGCGATCGGTGGCGATACCATTTATCTTGGAAAGGGAGTCTACTGTGGCAACAGTGAGAATCCAACAGTAAAAGGTAAGGGCGCAGGGAAGAGACTGACCTTTGTAGGTGCTGGTATCGGGGAAACAACATGGCAGGTTCGGGCTCCTGAGTCACAATACGGTAGCGATGGCTTTTGTGACTATAGCTTCGATGGCAGCGATAGCATTACTTTTGAGAGTATGACGATCATCGGCAGTGTGTATCCGGATGGTACGCCTAAGGCTAACGATACGCAGGGGTTTGTGCGTATCAGCAATGTCACATTGAAAAACTGTACTTTCAATGGACGCGCTGACTACTGGGGCTATAAAACAACTACATTTGAAAATGTTACCTTTAACGCACCTGGCACAAAGGCGTCTGGTGTTGGTGACATGAATTATTCCCTGTGGACATATACCGGTGCAGAATATACTTTCAAGAAGTGCACGTTTAATTCTGCCGGTAAGACCGTAAATGTATATCGCCATAATGCCGAAAAGGAAAATGCACATAACGTGACGGTTAATTTTGAGGACTGTAAGGTTAATGCTCCGGACGGCAAGAAAAAAACTGTCTTGAAAATTAACGACAACACGATGGGCGATTACAAGTACATTATCAACATCTCCGGCACAAATGTGATCTCCGGTTCTGTTGTTGATGGTGAAAAAGTATCTGACATAGACACAAATGGCATCACCTGCTCCCGTCTGTTTGGCTTTGACGAGGCTGGTGAGAACAGCGGCCGCACAGATGTTTACATCAGTGGCACGAAGGTCTGGGAGAACGGGAACCGTGTCGGCGGTCATGACCAGGATCTTGCCGGGGAAGGCTCTTATGATGACGGCAAGGCAGACGGGACGAAGCTGCAGTACACCGACGGCTACAAGGACAATGCCTTTGATTACTCCTACAAGATCAACGGAGATTGGGTGAAGGCCGACGAGGCGCCCGGCAACGGCTGGGTCGACGGCGTTCGTGAGGTGAAGAAGGTCTGCCGGTACTGCGGATATTCCGAGGAATACACGGAGAAGCAGTCCACACAGGAAAAGGAGTCCCAGTCGGAGGAGAAGAAGACCTACACCGAGTCCACCGAGCAGGCAGCGCCCATCGTGAGCACAACGAATGTTGCCGTCGGCAAGGTATGGCAGGACGACGACAACCGGGACGGCATCCGCCCGGCAAGCGTCACGGTGCAGCTCTACCGCAACGGTGAGCCCTATGGCAATCCGGTGACGCTCAGTGAGGAGAATTCCTGGTGGTACCGCTGGGACTATCTGGATGAACAGTCCAGCTGGACAGTGGATGAGCTGAATGTGGCAGACGGTTACACGAAGAGCATTACGAAGAACGCCGTTAATGCGTGGGTCATTGTGAACACGCATACACCGGAGACCCAGACCGTCGTTCCGACGGATACCTCCGCGCCCGCGCAGAACCAGAATCTGACGGGACGCGGCGCGGGCACCGGTGATGAGAGCAATATGCTCCTGTGGCTTGCACTGATGGTTGTTACAGGTGCCGGTGCAGCGGCGGGCTTTGTGGCTTATCGCAGACGCAAGTATTGAGAATCTGCCGGAGAGGCGCTTCCCGGCCCTTTGCAGGACGAGGGTTTGGAGCAGCAGTTCCGGTCCTTCATGAAAAGCGGATAAAGTACGGAACAGCATGAAGATCCCCCGGTTTCTGTCGTGGAAGACACGGCAGGAACCGGGGGTTTTGCTGACCGAGGCTGCAGGCTTTGCGGGCCGGGGAAGGCAGCTTTCCTTTAATATGCCCGGTTTATCTGGAGTGACAGCGGCTGTATGGTGTAGAATAACCGTGTCTGTTGTGTGTGTGCCGATTCAAGTATCTGCAGATTCGAAAAGGTGATATCGCACATGATGTGCAAGCAGCTGCCGAGGTAACTGTTGAGGTCATGCGGATTCTGATCCGCGAAGATTGGGAAAGGGCGGAGGAAACGGCTTGAATAGAAACGACATTGTGTCAGTCAGCAGGGAGCAAGAGAATGCTTCGATGTATGCGGGCGGAAAAGGGAACGCGGCCACGGCCTTTCGCACGGCGCTTCCGCAGACAATCCCGGTATTGGCCGGATATATTTTTCTGGGGATTACCTACGGCATATTGATGGTCACCAGCGGCTTTCCGATTTTATATCCGATTCTGACGGCCATCATCGTGTATACCGGTTCCATGGAGTTTTTGCTGGTATCCATCCTCATGTCCTCCTTTCATCCGATGGCATGCTTTGCTACGGCGCTGATGGTGGGCGCAAGGCACCTTTTTTACGGAATCTCGATGCTGGATCGCTACAAAGAAACCGGATGGAAGAAATTTTATCTGATATATGCAACGACCGATGAAACCTTTGCGGTGAATTACTCGGCGGCTGTTCCGGAGAATGTTGACAGGGGCTGGTTTTATTTCTGGGTATCGCTTCTGGATCAGCTGTACTGGATCGCCGGCACGGCGCTTGGCGCAGTCTTTGGCTCGCTGATTACCTTTAATACAAACGGGCTGGATTTTGTCATGACAGCGATGTTCGTGACCATCTTCATGAATCAGTGGCTGAAGGATACAGCGCAGGGACATATCAGCGCCGGCATTGGAATCGGAGGCTCTCTTGTCTGCCTTCTGATATTCGGGCCGGATCACTTCATCATTCCGGCGATGCTGACGATTCTGGCCGCCCTGACGCTTCTTCGACCGTTGTTCGAGCGCCAGGAAAAGGAGAGTGCGCATGAGTGAAATGACACTGCTTCAGCAGGCTGTGACCATTGGAGCCGCCGTAGCTGCGACGCTTCTGACAAGATATCTTCCGTACATCCTCTTTCCGGCAGGGAAGAAGACGCCGGAATACATTGCCTACCTCGGCAAATATCTTGCGCCGGCTGTGTTCGGACTTCTGATCGTTTATTGCCTTCGCAATATATCCTTTACACCGGGAGAAACCTTTGGGATCCCGGAAGGAATTGCCGTCGCTGTTACGGCCGGAAGCTTTCTGCGGAGAAAGAATATGATGCTTTCCATGGCAGCGGGAACGATTTCCTATATGATACTGATACAGGCCGTGTTCGTCTGAACACAGTGACAGCGGCGCTTTTGTGTAAAGCCGTACGATCCACCGGAGGTTTCAAGGGAAACATGAATTGAATCAGCATTTCCTTTGAACTGTTACGCGTAAAGGGGAATTTATGATACATTTCCTGCAGGAAATCCATAGGGGATATCGCACTTCGCTGCGTAAATACCTTTTATCCTGGACCATGTTGAATGCAGCCATGGTCAATCTTCTCTTTGCGGGGGCCAACGGATTGCTGCGCATACGCATCAATCGCGTGGGGCTGGTCAATCCGGATATGCTGGATGAACGCTACTGGAGGGCGCAGATGCTGTTGTCTGTAGTGCAGATCGGGATGATTGCCTGCCTGTTCGGGCTTTCCTACCGGATGCTTCTGCGGGACTATCGACGGCTGATTGTCGAAGGTAAGGCAGACGCAGGCCTTCATTCTCTTCGTCAAAGAGCGGTGAGTGCCGCAGATCCCCAAGATAATGCCCTGCCGAATACCACCGTTCTTTCGGGCCGTACGATTCTGCAGCTGATGCAGCTGTGGGCAGTCATTCTGGTCGGTGTGAAGGTGGTGGATGTTATTTTTACAGATATCTACCGCACCTTCATTGCGGACCTGTTACAACTGTTTAATCTGGCAGATTCGAAGTCCATGGCACTGTTCCGAAACCTGTACAACAATACACATGCGTTTAAATACGTCGGTATGCTCATTGCAATATCTCTTGGGATTTTCATAACCGGCATCTTTTTGTCCGATCGGATTCTGAAGATTGCGGCCATCTGTCTGATGATCCTCTTCATTCTGTCTGCGACCCTCATGCAAATGGGCACCTACACGTTCCTTGGCCGGAGCGTTGCCATTGTTTGGTCCTCTGTCATTCTGCAGATTCTGCAGACGCTGGGGCTTCTGAGCTTTTCGCTGTATCTGAGCATGCGGTATCAGGGGATTTAGGAAGGATCTTTTGAAAACGCTTCCAATTTACCGTAGAATGGTGTACTGTATTAATAGGATTAGTACAGATAATACGTTGATAGCAAGCTGTGAACAAAAGGAGAGAATCAATGAAGAATAGAAGCAGAGAATATCAAAGAACTGTATCCGCAAGACTGACGGCCATCATTGCCTCGGCTGCTCTGGCACTTAGCATGGCAGGGTGTGCATCCACTGCAGAGACATCCGCAGAGACAGCAACGACACAGACGGGCTGGTCAGACACGGCGGAAGGAGCTGAGGATACGGATGGGGCAGCAGGAAGCGCTTCATCGGAGGAAGCAAATGCGGCAGACACGGCCGCTGACGCAGCCACGCAGGCAGGCAGCACATATAGCGAGGAGGGAGCAGATGATCCCTATACCGCGCTGTATTCTGAGAACACGAATACCGTGCTTCAGACAGAAAAGAGCACGGAAGACTCGATGTATGATTCCGGATCGGCATCGGCGACCTGCAGTATGAAGCTGGAGGAACTTCAGGTAAAGGACTCCGGATACGACGCTCTGAACGCAGCGCTGAAGGCTGATACGGATGAGGCGAATGAGCTTCAGCAGGAGGAAGCTGCAGGAATGTTCATGGACATGGGGGACGATACCTCCTCGGATTCCTCGGCGGAAACGGAGACGATGGAGTATGCGCTGGAGACCACGGTGATCCTGAAGCGTGCAGATGCAAAGGCGGTCAGCTATCTTCGCTGCAATTATGAGCAGTTCGGCGGCGCGCATCCGATGACAACCTTTAACGGGCGCAATTATAATGCACAGACAGGAGAGGCTCTCTTGCTGAAGGATGTGACCACTGATTATGACGGTCTGTATCAGTACGTGCTGGCAGAGCTGCAGCAAAGATACAAGAACAGCGATGAAACCGGTGCTATGTATTTTGATGATTATGAAACAACCGTAGAACAGTACTTCTATGGGGCAAACGGAGAGCCGGCTGCGGATTCCCAGGGGCAGACGCAGGATGATGAAAGCTATTCCTCTGTCAACTGGTATATGACAGATGATGCGGTGGTCGTTATTTTCGATATCTATTCCATCGCGCCGTATGCGGCAGGAGCATCGATCGTTTCGGTGCCTGTTTCATCCGGCCTGCTGAATGGTGAATTTTTCGGGTAATATTGAATAACAGTTCAGAACGAGGGGAACACAGAGAAACTCTGTGTTCCCTTCTGCTGCAGAGGGGATTTTAAACTTCATGCGTATCTTTCACTTATCGGATCTTCATATCGGTCTGAAGCTGATAAACCGTGATCTTCGGCAGGATCAGGAATATGTTCTGCACGAGATTGCGGAGCTTGCGGCAGAGAGGAAACCGGATGCCGTTGTGATTGCCGGGGATATCTATGACAAGGCGGTCCCGTCGGCAGAGGCCGTGGAGGTGTTCGACCGCTTCGTGTCGGAGCTGGTGCGCGCCGTGCCGGAGGCGGAGCTGATGATGATCAGCGGCAATCACGACAGCGCCGGCAGGGTCAATGTGTTCCGAAGCGTACTGAGGCGCCAGCATATTCATATGATCGGAATTCCTCCGCAAAGGCCCGATGAGCGAATCGAGAGGGTGACACTCGAGGATCGTTTCGGCAAGGTACATTTCTATCTTCTGCCGTTCGTAAAGCCGTCGATGGTCCGGGAGATTACGGGAACCGATGAGAACGGGAATGCATTGTCCTATGATGCGGCGCTGCATCGGCTTCTGGCCAGGGAGCACGTAGGAGAAAACGAAGAGGCCGGGGACCGCCATGTCCTGGTGAGCCATCAGTTCTATCTGCCGAAGGGCCAGGACCCGGCGCAGGCAGAGCGCATGGATTCAGAGGTGCGTACGCTGGGGAACATCGACGTGGTATATGCAGATGCCCTGGAGCCTTTTGATTATGCGGCGCTGGGCCATATCCACAAGCCGATGAAGGTGGGCTGTGAACGGTATCGCTATTGCGGTACGCCCATCGCGGCCTCGGTCAGCGAGGCCGGGCAGCAGAAGGCGGTTCTGGAGGTGGAGCTGGGGGCAAAGGGCGAGCTTGCGGTAACACCGCTTCCGCTGCGCCCGCTCCATGAGGTACAGGTTCTGGAGGGAACGCTGGAGGAGGTTTTGCGGCAGGCCTCGGAAAATTATGTGACCGTCATTCTGACCGACCGCGTGGATCTGGATGTACTGGATATGCAGGACCGGCTGCGGGAGGCCTTCCCGAATCTGCTGGAGATCCGCAGACAAACGGTGCGCGGCACGCAGTACCAGGCACTGCCGCCGCTGCAGAATGAACTGGGAACCTATGAGCTTTGCGCGGAATTCCTGAAGGACCTGGATGAAGAGGAGCAGGAGCTTCTGCAGGATGTTATTCACAGTGTGCAGGAAAGCAGCGGACGGGAGAACGGCGTATGAGACCGATGCGATTGACCATGCAGGCCTTTGGCTCTTATGGGAAAAGGACAGAAATTGACTTTACGGTGCCGGGCCAGAATCTGTTCCTGATCACCGGCGATACCGGCGCAGGCAAAACAACGATTTTCGATGCCATCGTGTTCGCCCTCTATGGCGAAGCCAGCTCCGGGCTGAATAAAAAGGACGGAGCAGAGCTCCAGAGTCAGTTCTGCAGTCTGGACACAGAACCGTGGGTGGAGCTTTCGTTCTCGGAGGAGCGTAACGGGCGAAAAGAGGAATATACCGTACGACGATCACCCAGGCATCTTCGCCCGCTAAAGCGCGGCAGCGGCACCAAGGAGGAGGGGGAGCGCGTATCCTTATTCCTGCCGGATGGGCGGGAGTTTTCCTGCAATCAGAAGGAAACCGACGAGAAAATCGAAGAGATTGTCGGCCTTTCCAAGACGCAGTTCATGCAGGTTGCCATGATCGCGCAGGGAGAGTTCATGGAGCTTCTGCGGGCCGACTCCAATCGGAAGAAGGAAATATTCCGGAAGCTGTTCGGGACGGAACGCTTTCAGAATATCGTGGATGAGCTGGCTGCGCGCCGGAAGGAGAAGCTCACAGAAATCGGGCGGATCCGAACGGTGTGTCAGACAGAAGCAGCGCATATTGCTGTGCCCAATCGCCGGGTCGGCCGGGAAACGCTTGAAAGCGAGCAGGAGCTCCTGCAGGTCCGCGACCGGATTCTATCCTCAGAGAAGCTCAGTGTTACGGATATGGAGCGCCTACTTGTTCTGCTGCGGGAGGTATGCGGCAATCTGCAGGAGGAAGAGACAAGGGCGAGCGCGGATTATCACGAGGCTGCGGTAAGGCGCGATGCGAAACGGGACGCGCTTACGGCGGCAAAGGCACTGCTTGCAGGCTATGAACAGCTGGAGAAGGCACAAAAGGATCTGGCGGCGTGTGAGGAGACAAGGGCAGAAATGGAGGCGCTTGCCGGGACACTGGCAAGGCTGCAGGCGGCGGGAGAGGTGCAGTCAAGGTATCTGCGCCTGCAGGATGTGTGTCTGCAGCTGGAAAAGGGACAGACAAGCCAAAAGAAGCTGAAGGCCGTTCTGCCGGAGATTGAGGAACGAACCGGAAAAGGGCAGTTCCTGGAGGAGAAGGCCGCGCAGCAAAAAGAGCTCCTTCTGGCCATGAAGACACAGGCAGAGGCGGCGGTTCTTCAGGAGAGGGACCACGCGAAGAAAAAGAAGGAGGCGCAGCGCCTTCAGAAGGAATACCTGGAGGCCAGCGGCCACTATCAGAAGGCTCGAGCGGCATCAGAGCAGCTTCAGAAGGCATTTCTGGACGGGCAGGCCGGTATTTTGGCCAGGCTCCTAAAGCCGGGAGAGCCGTGCCCGGTATGTGGCTCTTTGGAGCATCCCGCGCCGTGTCAGCTGCTGCCGGAGCATGCGGAGCTGACCAGGGAAAAGGTGGAGGAGGCCGCCCGGGCAGCGCAGTCCTGGAATCAGAAGCAGGAAAAGGCAGCTGCGGCTGCGGCCGCTGCGGTGCAGCTGGCAGGGGAGCTGTCGATCTCACTGGAGAAGTCCAAAGAAGCGCTCCAGGCGCAGCTGGTCAGCGCAGGACTTTTTGAGGAAGGGGAGACCCTGGAGCTGCATACGGCAGAAGAGCTGGGACAGCTTGTAGCAGCAAAGGAAGCGGAGGCGGAGCAAACGCTTCGGGAAATAAAGAACGGTCTCCTTGCGCTGCAGAAAAAGTCAAGTGAGTATAAGGCACAGCTGGAGAATCTGGAGGAAGCTCTGCCGCAGCTGGAGGAAAGCCGGCAGGCACGCCAGGCGGAGTATGAGCAGGCACAGCGTGAATCCGGTATCTCCGAAGCAGAACGGGAGCAGCTGGTTCAAACCTATTCGAAAACAGATGCTGAGAAATTGCAGAAAAAGCTGGATACGTGGAGACAATGCCTTGCCAGAGCGGAGGGTGCCAAGGAAGGCGCACAAAAGACCATTGGAGATCGCCCCAGGCCGGAGCTGACTGCTTTGGAGCAAGAGGCGGAGACTTCACAGAAGAGCATGCAGTCGGCAAAGGAACGGTTGGACGACCTTCAGCAGGCACGCCAGGCGAACCAGGGCATTTTGGATGCATTGGCGCCCAGAATGGAGGAACGGGCGCAGAAGGTGCAGGAATACGGAAGGCTGGACGGCCTGTGCAATCGCCTCGGAGGAAAGGTGAAGGGAGCGCGTATGGACATTGAAACCTTTGTCCAGCGTTATTACCTGGAACGGATTCTGCATGCGGCCAATCGGCGTTTTCAGGAGATGTCGGCGGGGCAGTTTGCGCTTCGGATGGTGAGTGCAGAGCAGGCAGGCGAGGGCAAAAACCGCGGCCTGGACCTCATGGTATATTCCGAGGTGACGGGCAAGGAACGGGAAATCCGCACGCTCTCCGGCGGAGAGTCCTTCATGGCCGCGCTGTCACTGGCCCTTGGAATGGCAGATCAGATTCAGGAAGCGTCTGCATCCATTCATCTGGAAATGATGTTCATTGATGAGGGCTTTGGCTCCCTGGACGATCACGCCAGAAGCCAGGCGGTGCGCGTTCTGGAGCAGATGGCGGGAGGGTCACGCCTTGTGGGCATTATTTCCCATGTGACGGAGCTCAAGCAGGAGCTGGAGGACCAGCTGATCGTGACCAGGGACGAGGACGGAAGTCACGTCTGCTGGCAGGTCAGCTGATCATGTGGCCTGTGCCGCTATTGCCTGTCAGCGCCGGGCCGGGTACGGATCGTCCAGTGCCCGGGCTGCATGAAACTCTCCCTTTGCGGCAAGACCGAACTGCAGCAGTGCCCAGCCGATGCC
>CAVFRZ010000070.1:0-9963 GCA_963624875.1 Anaerovibrio sp. | reverse complement strand
GTTGGAGCCTTTATTTTTGAGCTCCGCTTTTTCATAGCTCAGTTGACACTATCTTCTGTGCATCATTGCTGCTCCGACGGACACCCGAGGGAAATTTGCCGTTCAGCGATGCTGCTTTGAAATTATAAAAATATCGTAAACAGAATTCATTCTAGCTGTCTTACCCCCCCAAGTCAATACAGCGGCAGCCTTGATTTGCCCCTGCAAAACAAAGCTGCCGCTGTATGAATGATTCGAATCGATACAATTACTTTTATTTGTATCTGTTTAGCACCTGCCATATTTCAACGTGAATTGACTGCTTGCAGGCATATTCACGATTGAAATTGGCAGGCGGCCAAGGTCCGAAGGACCTCTGGCCAGCCGCATCGAGGTTTTCCGAAGGAAAATCGAGATGGGTGCTAAACAATTACTTTTATTTCAACTTAGTATACTTCAGCAGCTGGTGATTGAGCTGATCGTTGGTGAAGTACTCCACGCGGTCAGAAACCAGAATCTGCGATACCTTAAAATACAGCGGGAACATCGGGCTTTCGTCGAACAGTAGCTTTTCTGCCTCTGCAAACTCCTCAAAGCGGACAGTCTGATCGGTTTCTGCAGCCGCCTTATTCATCAGATCCTCATATTCCATGGCCTTATCATCCGTCCAGTTGCTGTTCTGCCTTGCCTGTGTGAAGCACTCCAGCATAGTAGAGGGATCATCATAATCACCGGTCCAACCGTCATAGGCAATATCAAACTGATACTGATCGTAAATGTCCCAATAGGTGTTGGACTCATAGGTCGTTATTTCGACATTCAGACCCAGATTTTCCTTCCACATGGACTGCATTGCCTGTGCGATCGTCTTGATCTCGTCGTTGTTGGTTACGATCAGCTCCAGCGAATCCGGAAGCTCATAACCGTCTGCTACCGCTTCCTCCAGCAGCGCTCTTGCACCTTCCGGATCATAGGTCTGCAGATCGCCGACAACCGTGCGGAAGTCATCCTCATTTTCATAGTAGCTGATTCCGTACGGGACAAATCCGGTTGCCGCCTGCGGCTTGCTGGCCACAAGGTTCTGGCAAATGGTGTCCTTGTCCAGCGCCATGCCCATCGCCTCGCGAACTCTCTTGTCCGTAATGGTGTCACAGTTGAATACAAAGTAAGTTGTACCAATCGTATTAAAGGTCTTCAGCGTATCCGTTCCGGTGAACTCACTGATCGCCTGGGCCGAAAGATTGTTGGTCGCATCAATCTCCCCGTTCTTGAATGCCGTCAAGGCTGTCGTGGAATCCGCGATGAATACTACCTTGATATTCTCAACGGATACGTCATCCGCATACTTGTAGTAAGGGTTTTTCTGCAGAACGTAATCCGCATCATGGTCAATGGCCTGCATGGTATATGCGCCGTTGCACACAAAGGTCTCTGCCTCCTGGCTCCAGGTATCTGATCCTTCAACAGCCGCCTGCTGAACCGGCATAAAGCAGGCCTGGCACAGCATATCCGGGAAATAGCTGGTCGGGTTCTCCAGCACAACCTCCAGAGTTGTATCATCCAGAGCCGTAACGCCAACTTCATCCTCGGTGCATTCTCCGTTTGCAAACTTCTCCGCGTTCTTGATGACATACAGATTGCTGGCACAGCCGGATGCGGTTTCCGGCTTGAGCTCCCGGATCCAGCTCCATACGAAATCCTTGGCCGTCAGTGCGCTTCCATCGCTCCATTTCAAATCGTCATACAGATGGAAGGTGTAGGTTAGGCCATCGTCACTCACCTCATAGCTTTCTGCGCATCCCGGGACAATGGAGGAGCCATCCTCACCTACCATCTCCAGTCCCATGAACAGGTTCATCAGAATCGAACTGGAGGACAGGTAGTTGCTGACCCCCGGATCCAAGGTCTTGCACTCTGCAGAAATCGCATAAATAAACGTATCGTCGCTTCCGGTTTCCTCAGCGTCAGCTGTCTCTGTGCTTCCTGTCTCCGCAGCCAAAGAGGCTTCCGATGTAGCCGTCTCCGTTGCAGCCCCAGTGCTGCCGCAGCCTGCAACGGACGCCGCTGCAACCGCAGCCGCCAAACCAACCAGCAGATGATTCTTTTTCATGTTCTCTCCCTTCTTCCGCAGTCTGCCTGCGATGCGCACGGAGAATTTCGCACAGGCGAATTCCCCACCAGTATTTGTGATGCCATTTCTGAGTGCATCACTTTATGACAGACGGACGCAGGATTTGCGCGTCCGATTGTCTGCTTTAAAATCACCGTTCTGCAGCTCTGTACCCGCCGATTCAATCACCATACCGATGACAGGCCACCATATGTCCGCCGCCGAGATCCTTCAATACCGGTTTGCATTCCGAACACTGTTTCATACAATCTCTGCATCTGGTCCAGAACGGACACCCCTTCGGCGGATTTACCGGTGAAGGCACCTCTCCTGTCAGAACGATCCGCTTGCTGCTGCGGTTGGTTCTCGGATCCGCCGCCGGAACAGCACTCATGAGGCTCTTCGTGTACGGATGGAGCATGTTGCTGTAGAGTTCCTCCGCCGGCGCATATTCCACAAGATTTCCCAGATACATGACGCCTACGTTGTCGCTGATGTGCCGCACCATGGACAGGTCATGACTGATGAACAGATAGGTAAATCCGTTTGTCTCCTGGAATTCCTCCAGAATGTTGATAACCTGCGCCTGAATCGACACATCCAGTGCTGAAATCGGCTCATCGCAGACAACAAATTCCGGTCCGGCCACCAGGGCTCTTGCAATGCCGACCCTCTGCCTCTGTCCTCCGGAAAATTCGTGCGGATACCGGTAGTAATGGTCACTTTTGAGCCCTACGCGCTCCATGATCGCCCGAACCCTGTCCTCTGCCTCCCGTCCCTTGGCAATGTGCATGGCCACCAGCGGCTCTGCGATGATATCCCCTACGCTTTTGCGCGGATCCAGACTCGTCATCGGATCCTGAAAGATCATCTGCATTTTCCGCCGGTAAGGAAGGAGCTGCGCATCATCCAGCTGACTGATATCCTCGCCCCGAAAGAGGATCTGGCCTCCTTTTTCAATCTGGTTCAGCCGAAGGAGTGACCTTCCGAAGGTTGTTTTCCCGCATCCGCTCTCTCCCACCAGTCCCGTGGTCGTTCCGCTTTCGATGGTCAGACTCACGTGGTTCACTGCCGTCAGCACGCGCTTTTGGGTTTTCTCTCCAGGCCGATGAAATCGAAACGGGGTTTTCAATGGAAACGCAACCGTGACATCCTTTGCTTCGACGCAGCAGTTTTTTACTTCCGTCATGACAACTCCTCTCTGGCCTTTATTACGGACGGATGATACAGCCAGCAGCGACATGTGTGCGAATCACTGCCCTGGTGTATTCCCGGCATTTCCTTCTGGCAAATCTTCATGCAGAAGCGGCAGCGCGCCGCAAAGGGACATCCCTTCGGCGGATCCAGAAGATCCGGAGGCGTTCCGTAGATCGGGGCCAGCTTCCCGCCCTCATCCGAGGGGATGGAGGCCAACAGTCCCTTCGTGTACGGATGCATCGGCTCATAGAAGAGCTCATCCACCGTGCTTTCCTCCACAATCTTCCCGCCATACATAACAATGACGCGGGATGCCAGCGTGGAAATCACCCCCAGATCATGACTGATCAGGATCACCGAGGAATGGCAGGTCTCCTTCATTTTCTGCATGAGCTCGAGAATCTGGGCCTGCACCGTCACGTCCAGCGCAGTGGTTGGCTCATCCGCAATCAAAAGCCGCGGATTGCAGCACATGGCCACTGCAATCATCACGCGCTGGCGAAGGCCGCCCGAGAGTTCATGCGGATACTGCGACAGCCTCTCTTGCGGCATGGGTATTCCGACGATCTCCAGCATTTCCCGTGCCTTATCTCTGGCATCCTTTCCCCGAAGCCCCAGATGTCTGGATAGAGGTTCTGCGAACTGCTGCGCAATGGTGAAGACCGGGTTCAGACTTGTCATCGGATCCTGGAAAATCATGCTCATGCGGGAGCCGTTCAGCTTGCGCATCTGCGCATCCGAAAATCCGGAAATTTCCTGTCCGTCAAACCGGATGGACTCGGCCGTGGATGTGGCATTTTCATCCAGAAGATGCATCACCGACAGCATCGTTACACTCTTGCCGCACCCGCTTTCTCCGACAATACCGACGCACTCCTCTTCATTCACATGAAAGGTAACATCCCGTACCGCCTGTACGATTCCTGCCTGCGTATGGAAATTTGTTTTCAGATGCCGGACGTCCAGCAAACGTTTCTCTTCGTGTTCCATATTCTCTAATTACCCTTTTCAAGCCTTACTGTATCCGCAGCATTTTCTTAGTAGCCTCCGGCAAATCAGGAGGCGCCGCATATACATTGCCACGCTGCTCCTCTTTCCGCCGTGCAGCGCTCTTCGCAACTGCTCCGCCACTCACCGAATCAGTCTCGGATCCAGTGCGTCCCGCAGTCCGTCTCCCAGGAAGTTCAGGGAGAAGATGGTCAGACTGATGGCCGCAGCCGGAAAAATCATCAGATACGGCTTGTCAAACAGATACTGAATGGCGTCGTTGCACATGGTTCCCCAGCTGGCCATCGGCACCGAGATGCCGATCCCCAGAAAGCTCAAGAATGCCTCCTCGAAAATTGCCGAAGGGATCAGGAATGTTACCGTCACAATGATGGATCCGATGCTGTTCGGAATCAGATGATGAATCAGAACGTTCCAGTCACTTTGCCCGCACACCTTTGCCGCCAGCGCATATTCCTGCTCGCGAAGCGTCAGAATAGAGCCCCGCACCATCCGCGCCGTCGTAATCCAGTAGGTCAGACACATGGCGATCAGGATACTCTTCACACTGGCCCCCATGAACATCATGAGAAGGATCAGATACAACAGGCTTGGGATTCCGCTCAGAATGTCCACGATCCGCATCATGATCATGTCGACCTTCCCGCCAAAATATCCTGCAATCCCTCCATAAAAGACGCCGATCACCATATTGATCGCCGCCGCTGTAAAGCCGATCGACAGCGAAATCCTCGCTCCGTACAGCGTACGGACGAACACATCGCGTCCCAGATTATCCGTTCCGAACCAGTGCTCCGGGCTCGGTCCCTGCAGCATCGCCGTAAAGTCCGTATCCTCATAGGAGTAGGGACTGAAGATCGGTCCGATGATCGCCGCCGCCAGCATGACCGCAATGACCACGATACCGAACATTGCCAGCTTGTCCTTCTTCAGCCGCATCCAGACCATCTTGTGGTATGGAATAAGCGGCCTGTGAATCGCCTCTGCCTCACCGTTCTGCCAGCTGCTGACGGTGTCCACCGGCTCGATCAGCTCCTTGGGGATTTCAACAGCTTCATCGTAGCTGGTTGCGGCTGATTCCTGTTTGGGGGAGGCAGCCTCTGCAGCTGCCCGGTTCTTGTTCATGCGCATTATCAATTCCTCTCGCAAAACTTTTTCTGAGAGTGCGTGTCAAAAAACGCAGGCGCAGCAGACTACGCTGAAGATTTTTGACACGTACAATCAGAAAATAGGGCCAGTTAGTTAAACACCGATGTACTATGCCGTAATTCGAATTCGCGGATCCAAAACGGCGTAAATGATATCCACCAGCAGGTTGCAGAGAATAATCATGGCTCCGACGAAAATGGTAAGTCCCAGTGTCACCGCGTAGTCTCGGTCTCCAATGGCATTGACAAAATACTGTCCCAGTCCCGGAATGCTGAAGGTTTTCTCCACCACGAAGGTGCCCGTGATCAGCGAGGCCGCCATGGGGCCAAGGTACGTTACAACCGGCAAAATGGAATTCTTCAATGCATACCGCATGATCACGCGTATCTCCGGTGTCCCCTTGCTGCGCTCTGTCCGTATGTAGTCCTGCCGCATGGTCTCGAGCATGCTGGATCGCATCAGTCTGGTAATGTAGGCAATGTGCCCAAGCGCCAGACAGAAAACCGGCAGCACATAGCATTTCCAGCTCGAAAGCCCGAAGGTCGGGAAGAGCTTTAGCTTGCCGCACAGGAAGAACATCGTCAGTACGCACAGCACGAAACTGGGGATCGACACACCCGCTGTCGCAATCACCATGGCAATCATGTCCGGGAGCCTTCCCCGTTTTACCGCCGCGATCACGCCCAGCGGCAGACCGAAGACCACTGTCGCGATGATTGCGATAATGCCGATTTTGGCCGATGCCGGCGCGCCGTCCGCAATCAACCGATTGACAGAATAGTTCAGCTTGGTGAAGGAAACGCCCAGATTACCATGCGCTACATTTACAAGGTACCTTCCGTACTGTACCGGCAGTGGGTCATTCAATCCGTAGGTATCGCGGATCTGCTCCAACACCGCCTCCGGCGTTTTGCGGTTTTCTCCCTTGCTGAAGGGTCCTCCCGGAATGGAATGCATGAGGAAGAAGGTAATGGTAATCAGTGCGAATAAGGATAAAAAACCCGCCACTAGCCGCTTTAAAATATACTCTGCCATTTTTGTCTCCATTCCGTTCGGTTCACCGCCAATTTCAATCGTGAATTTGCCTGCAAGCAGAGGATTCACATTGAAATATGGCAGATGCTACGCGTATACAAAAGGATGCCGCAGACCATACGGTCCGCGGCATCCTCGCCACAATTATTCTCAGTATACAATCCGGCTCTTCTTCAGAGGATTTCAGAAATAATCACATCCATCGTTCCGCTCTGATCCATGCCAGATAACAAAGAAGAAGTATGTAAGTTTTACTCCAGTTTGTCAACAATCTGCACATCGTTCCATATTGTTTACACATCAGAATCGATATGAATTTAATATCCGTTTCGTACACGGCGGTTTCCGCATAAATTGGCTGCCTGCCATTTTCAATCATGAAATTCACCGGCAAACAGAGGGCTCACGTTGAAATTGGGCAGGTGCTGAAACCACCATACCCGCTTACGCAGGTACCATGAATAAAAATCATTCATCAAGCGAGATTCCCTCTCGCTCGAGAATCTGCCGCACGGCCTCACTCTGCTCCTTTGTCACCTTCGGAATCGGCTTTGTGCAGGCCGAGGACGCCACAACGCCTCGCAGTCTGCAGCCCTCCTTGATGATCGGCACGAAGAGCGATCCCACGCTGTAAATGTCAAACAGGCGATTGATCTGCTGCTGGCCTCTTGCGATTCCCTCGGCGTCGTTCTCCCGCATGGATCGAATCCATGCACTGCACAGCTCCGGAACCACGTTTGACAAGCCGCCGATGATGCCGTCGCCGCCAGAAAGCACATTGTGTGCCGCATTGTCATCAAATCCGGAATACACTTCGAAATCCTGATACACCGACTTCACCACCTTGATCAGCTCTCTTGTGTGATCCATGCCGCTGATGGTGTCCTTGATGCCGACCAGATTGTCGTGGGCCTGCCGCAAATGCAGGACCACCTCCGGATCAATCGTATATCCTGTACGGTCCGGGAAATTGTAGATATACACCGGTCCGTGAATCTGTCCGAACAGCTCGTCATAGAATGTAAACAACGACGCGCTGTCAAACCGAAAATAATACGGCGATATGATCATTGCCGCATCGGCTCCCTGCTCCAGGCACCAGTTGGAATAGGGGACAATCTCCTCCTCCAGCATCGACGCCGTTCCGATGATGCACTTCACACGGTGATTGATATGCTTGATGGCAAACCGTGCCAGCTCCTTGCGCGCTTCCATGCTCATCGCGAAGAACTCACCGATGCTGCCGCCGATCAGGATGCCGTCAATGCCGTTCTCAATCAGAT
Organism: Anaerovibrio sp.; assembly: GCA_963624875.1. GTDB lineage: Bacteria > Bacillota > Clostridia > Lachnospirales > Lachnospiraceae > CAG-791. The sequence continues at coordinate 2,202 of CAVFRZ010000070.1, read as the reverse complement.
GATCAAAGAGTCTTCCCTGGCTTTCCAGATCCAGGGAACCGTCTTCCTTCAGAATCGTTACGGCCGGCGTGATATATTTTGCATTCATTCTGCTGTTCTCTCCTTATGGTCTCCGTTCCGCTACACGTCTTTTACACTTTTCGTATCTGTTCAGCCACATCAAGGATTTGCGATAGCGAATTCAAGATAAACGCTGAATAGTTGCCAATTTTCATTATACTCGTGCGGCATTCGCTCTTCATTCTTCCGGCGCACCGCTTACTCCAGTCCGCCGCCCTCCATGGCACTGCGGGCATTCTGCGTATACATCCGGTAAAAGCCCTTTCGGGGTTCCCGGGGGACAATGCTGTCTGTCTGACTGCGCTCCTGCAGGACCTTCGCCGCCTCATCCGCCGTGCAAGGCACGCCGTCAATGCCGGTCACATTCAGCGTGCGGTTCTTCACCGAATAGGAAATCAGATCTCCCTCCCGGATGAACGCAATCGGTCCGCCGGAGGCCGCCTCCGGCGACACATGTCCGATGGCGGCGCCTCTGGTCGCACCGGAGAATCTTCCGTCTGTAATCAGTGCCACATTGCCGTTGATCCGGTCATCGCAGCAAATGGCCTCGGTGGTTGCCACCATCTCCGGCATGCCGCACCCTCTCGGGCCCTCATAGCGGACAATGATGACCTCTCCCGGCTCAATCCTGCGCTTCGCTACAGCATCGTAGGCCTCTTCCTCGCAGTCAAAGACTCTGGCCTTTGCATTAACCACTTCCCTCTGGTTCTCGGCACAGGCCGCGTATTTGATGACCGCGCCGTCCGGTGCAAGATTTCCCTTCAGGATGGCAACCGATCCGTTTTCCTTCACCTTTTCCACCGGGAAAATAACCTGCTCCCGCTCCAGTCCGTAGTTGTGAAGATACCCAAGATTCCGCTCAAACCAGTTGTCCCTATGCAGATCCTCCAGATTCTCACCCAACGTTTTGCCGGTCACCGTCATCACATCCAGATCCAGATAATCCCGCAGGAGCCATTCCACCATAGGAACGCCGCCGGCGAACCAGAAGGCCTCCGTGATCTGCGTCCCGGACGGATAGATATTCCCGATGTGCGGAATCTGGTGATTGATCTCATCAAAGAGCTCAATCGGCAGCTCAACGCCGGCTTCTCTGGCAATAGAAGGCAAGTGGAGCGTAGCATTGGTGGAGCCTCCGATGGCCGAATGCACCACAATGGCATTGCGGAAGGCCGCTTCGGTCAGTATTTTATCCGGCGTTAATTCCTGCTCCGCCAGTGCCATAATCTGGCGTCCTGCCTGTCTGGAATACTGCAGAAGGTCACGCATGGTCGCAGGGACCAGTGCCGCGCCCGGCAGCGTCAGTCCCAGTGCCTCAGCCAGGCACTGCATTGTGGACGCGGTGCCCAGGAAGGAGCAGGCGCCCACAGACGGACATCCTGTCAGCTTGTAGTCACGCACCTCCTGGGGCGTAATCGCACCGTCCCGCTTCTCACGCAGGGAGATATCACCTGCCAGGACGGAGGTTGTCATATTCGGGCCCGGCCGCATGGAGCCGCCCGGCATGAAAATGGCCGGAATGTTTAACCTGGCAATGGCCTTCAGATGGGCCGGAATCGACTTATCACAGCTGGAGGAGAGCACCATGCCGTCCCACTGGACCGCGCTCCCGTGAATTTCAACCATGTTGGCGATGGCCTCGCGGGACGCCAGCACGTAGTTCATGCCGTCGCCGCCCTGGGTGCAGCCGTCGCAGATATCGGTTGCATAGTATTTGGCTGGCTTTCCGCCCTTTTCGTAAATTCCGTAGGTTGCCTGCTCCACCATCTGATTCAGGTGATAGCTTCCCGGATGGGAATCGCCGTATACACTTTCCACCATGATCTGCGGCTTCAGAATGTCCTGATCATCCCAGCCGGTTCCCATCTCCAGCGCATCGAACTGGGACCAGAACTTGCGCTCCGCAGCACTTCTTTGCTTCATATCAGATGCCTCCGTTGCATTTAAACAAAAGTGTCGGTGCAAACCTCCTCCCCCAGGTAAGCTGCATCAGAGATTTGTACCTTAGATTCCTGATATCATACAAGTTCAGGGAATAACGACTTCTTCAGCCCTTATTCCCTGAACCATTCTCAACTCATTGTACTTCTTTTTCTTACTTTTTCCAGCCTTCCGGGAGGTAGGAAACGGTATTTGCGATCA
>CAVFRZ010000069.1:0-9969 GCA_963624875.1 Anaerovibrio sp. | reverse complement strand
GGCATGATGCTGCTGCCGGTGGAGTAGCCATCGTCAATCTCCACAAAGCGGTACTCATTGCTGTTCCAGATGATGATCTCCTCACTCATCCGGCTCAAATGCACCATCACGAGCGAAAGGTCGCTCAAAAACTCGATGGCATAATCCCTGTCAGATACGGAGTCCATGCTGTTGCGGGTCGCGCAGTCAAAGGAAAGACTCTCCGCTACGAATTCCCGGTCCAGGGGATAGGTTGTTCCGGCAAGTGCTCCGGCTCCCAGCGGGCATTCATTCAGGCGACGCGCGGTATCCTCCATGCGGGTGACATCCCGGCGAAGCATTTCAAAATAGGCACCGAAGTGATGTGCCAGTGTAACCGGCTGAGCCTTTTGCAGATGCGTAAAGCCAGGCATATACGTCTCTTTATTGGCTTCCATAATGTCCAGAATAACCTGCAGAAGCGCCAAAAGATCTTCTCGGATCTCCTGCACGGCCCGCCTTGTGAACAGGCGCATATCCAGCGCTACCTGATCGTTGCGCGAGCGGCCGGTGTGGAGCTTTTTGCCATCGTCTCCGATGCGGTCAATCAGATTGGCTTCTACAAAGCTGTGAATATCCTCATATTCGTTGGTGATCGGAAGCATCCCGGAGGCAATATCCTCCCGGATGCCAAGAAGCCCCTCCAAAATGTGTTCGGATTCCTCCTTGGTCAGAATTCCCTGACGTCCCAGCATGGTTGCATGGGCAATACTGCCTTCAATATCTTCTTTCCAGAGACGCTTATCAAAGCCAATGGAATCGTTGAATTTCTTTACAAGGTCATCCGTTGCCTTGGTAAAACGTCCGCCCCAGAGCTGTGCCATAGTATCCCTTTCATTTTAATGCACGCATGTTTGCTGTTTTCTTCTGGTACGAAAAAAGCCCCGCTTTCGAAAGCAGGGCCCCTTCGAGCTGGAAAAGGGACTTGAACCCTCGACCTACTGATTACGAATCAGTTGCGCTACCAACTGCGCTATTCCAGCATACGCGTTCGACTGAGCAAACAACCGAACGCTCGTTATTATACAGGCTGCCCAAATGGATTGCAAGCAAAACTTTATATCTGATGAAGAAAAAGTCCGGATAAAAGCTTCGGCTCAAACCAGGTTGATTTCGGCGGCATGAGAAGCCCTGCGTCTGCGACCGCCAGAAGCTCCCGGATGGAGGTGGGATGCATCAAAAAGGCTGCGCCCCCTGTTTCATCCGCGCGAGCAGTCAAGGCATCAGCACCGCGGATTCCGCCGACAAATTCAATGCGCTGATCCGTTCGCGGATCTTCGATTCCAAACATCGGACCAAGCACCCGGTCCTGAAGAATAGATACATCCATCCCTTTTACCGGGTCTGCGCTCTTGATGTGATTCTTGGCAGATAGCAGGAACCAGGAATGCTCCAGATACATACCGATCTCACCCTTCACCGAAGGCCTGGCTACAGTCTTTCGATACGGCGTAATGTTAAAATTCGGACGCAGTGCCCCCAAAATCTCTCCGCGGCTCATGCCGCCAAGATCCTTCACCACACGGTTGTAATCCAGAATTTCCAGCTCATTCTCCGGGAAAAGAACGCTGAGGAAGAAATTAAATTCCTCATCACCGGTAAATTCCGGAAACTGGCTGCGCCGCTTCAAACCAACCTTTACAGCAGAGGCCGCGCGGTGATGACCGTCAGCAATATAAAGCCCCTTGATACCGGCAAAGGCGCTTTGAATGGCAGCGATGGTATCGGCATCGTCAACCACCCAGACGCGGTTTGTGACATCACCGTCCGAGACAAAGTCGTAGACCGGCACGGAGCTCTTTACCTGTTCCTTTATATGAGACAGCGCCGGATTCTCCCGATAGGTCAGGAAAATAGGTCCTGTCTGAGCGCCGCAGGTATCCACGTGATGAATACGGTCCTGCTCTTTTGCTTCTACGGTATTCTCATGCTTCTTGATAACACCGTTTACATAATCATCGATGGACGCGCAGGCAACAATTCCGGTTTGTGAACGACCCTTCCAGATCTGCTCATACAGATAAAAACAGGGTTTGTCATCCTGCCGGAACGTTCCATCTTGAATGGCCGCGTCCAGAAGCTCCCTGGCATGCTGATAAACACGCTCATCGTAGGTGCTGATGTCATCCGGAAGCGTAGACTCCGCCCGGTCAATTCCCAGAAAGGATGCGGGATGCTCTGCTACGTAGGCCTTGGCCTCTGCCCGTGAATAGACATCGTAGGGAAGCGCTGCCACGCTTTCTGCCAGCTCCGGTGCAGGCCGAAACGCCTGAAATGCTCGAATTGTTGCCATAGTTACCTCTTACTTAATCACGCGAACACGGAACACGCCGTCCACGGCGGCAAGTTTGTCTGCCACTTCACCGGAAACCGCAGAATCCAGATCCAGAACCGTATACGCAACATCGCCTCTGGACTTATTGGTCATCTCTGCGATGTTGATGCCGGCACTTCCCATAATGGCTGTGAAGCCGGTGATCATGTTGGCAACATTCTTATGGAGAATGGCAACACGTCCCTGTCTGGTGCAGACGCCAACCTGGCAATCCGGATAATTTACAGAGTGTGTGATCGTGCCGTTTTCCAGATAGTCCTGCAGCTCATCCACTGCCATAATGGCACAATTGGTCTCGGACTCTTCGGTGGAAGCGCCCAGGTGCGGGGTTGTGATGCAGCCGCGGTGTCCGGCAACGGTGGGATTCGGGAAGTCGGAAACGTAGCGGCGAACACGACCGTCATCAATGGCTGCGATCATAGCCTTTTCGTCAACCAGAACGTCTCTTGCCATATTCAGAACGATAACGCCCTTTTTCATCTGTGCAATGGCATCCGCCGAAATATAGCCCTTGGTTGATTCCATCGCCGGCACATGAATGGTGATGAAATCACAGCTGCGATAGATCTCATTGATATCTGTCACATGTGTAACCTTGCGGGAAAGGTGCCAGGCATTGTCAACGCCAACGTACGGATCATAGCCATATACATCCATGCCAAGGTATACAGCGGCATTGGCTACGCGCACGCCGATGGCACCGAGTCCGATGATGCCGAGCTTTTTGCCCTCCAGCTCGGTTCCGGCAAACTGCTTTTTTTCCTTTTCAACCTGAGCGACAATGTCCGGGTTGTTCCAGTTGGAGCGTGCCCAGTCAACTCCCTCTACGATGTCGCGGGAGGCCAGCAGCATACCGGCAATGACCAGCTCTTTGACACCGTTTGCGTTCGCTCCCGGGGTGTTGAAAACAACGATGCCTTTTTCTGCACAGCGGTCCAGCGGAATGTTGTTGACGCCGGCTCCGGCTCTGGCAATGGCAAGAAGCGAATCGGAGAATTCCATTTCATGCATCTTGGCGCTGCGCACCAGAATGCCGTCTGCTTCCTCCAGCTTCTCGGTTTTTGCAAAATTCGAATCAAACCGTCCGGTTCCAACGGAAGAAATGTTGTTCAGTTCTGCGTAATGAAACACAATACTCTCCTTTTCCGGCACTTTGTATCAGTGTCTTGCCTCAAATTCCTTCATGAAGGAAACCAGCTTTTCTACGCCTTCGATCGGCATTGCGTTGTACATGGAAGCCCGCATGCCGCCTACGGTGCGGTGTCCTTTAAGGGAAACCAGACCGTTCTCAGCTGCCTCCTTTACAAAAGCAGCATCCAGATCGGCATCACCGGTCACAAACGGCGCATTCATAAGAGAGCGATCCTCTCTGCGCACGGTTCCTTTAAAGAGTCTGGACTCATCGAGATAATCGTAGAAAATCTTTGCCTTTTCCTCGTTGTGTCTGGCGATTCCCTCCAGACCGCCCTGCTTCATGATCCACTTAAAGACCAGGCCGCAGATATAAATGTTGTAGCAGGGAGGTGTGTTGTACAGGGAATCCTTATCGGCCTGTGTTTTATACTGGAGCATCGTCGGAACAGAGCTGTCCAGATCATCACGGATCAGATCCTCGCGAATGACAGCAATTACAACACCGGCAGGACCGACGTTTTTCTGTACGCCGCCGTAGAACATTCCGTACTTATTTACGTCAATCGGACGGGAAAGGAAATTGGAGGAAACATCTGCCACAAGATCGTGTCCCTTTGTGTTGGGAAGCTTGAAATATTCGGTTCCGTAAATTGTATTGTTCTCGCAGATATAGAGATAATCAGCGTCCTCCGGAATGTCCAGATCACTGCAGTCCGGAATATAGGAGAAATTCTGATCCTCGGAGGATGCCACCTTAATGGCCTCGCCGTACTTCTGCGCTTCCTTCCAGGCTTTCTTAGCCCACTGTCCGGTGACGACATAGGCAGCCTTTTTGTTGCGCATAAGATTCATGGGAACAGCAGCAAACTGGGTAGAAGCGCCTCCCTGCAAAAACAGGACCTTGTAATTGTCCGGAACTCCAACCAGTGACCGGAAATCAGCCTCTGTCTCTTTAATGAGAGCATCGAACACCTTGCTGCGGTGTGACATTTCCATCACGGACATTCCGCATCCATGATAGTCCAGCATTTCACTGGCTGCTGTCTGCAACACTTCCTCCGGAAGCATCGCGGGACCTGCTGAGAAATTATACACTCTACTCATGATCATCCTCCTCTTGCTGCCAACACTGACACGCTTGTTTTAGTACAACACAACCGGCGTTCCGACAGAAACCAATCCGTACAGCTCCGGCATGACGGACGGCGGAATATTAACACACCCGTGCGATCCGTTGGTCAGATAGATGCTGCCGCCAAAGCTGGAACGCCAGTTTGCGTCATGCAGTCCTATGCTGTTGCCGATGAAATTCATCCAGTACTTCACCGGAGAGGCATATCCTGTGCCGACCAGCGTAATATTGCGCTGCTTGCCGAGGATATGATAGACACCGGTGGGTGTATCGTGCCCGAGTCTGTGATTGCCGGTCACAACAGATGTTGTGAATCTGCGCGTACCGTTCTCATAGTAATATAGAATCTGATTGGAAATGTCAATCTCAACATACGTTCCGCCGCACCGGGTCACCGGAACATGTGTCTCGGTTTTCTGATACATGATGGCAGCGGCCAGATAGTTGATTTCATACTCTACATCGATGTAACCCGTATTCTGAAAGGTTCCGTCAACCGGTATATAGGTCCCGTCTGTTTTCTGGAATCCAGCAGTATTGACGGCCCCGGAAGGCGGAAACAGATTCTGAAGGCCGGAAAAGAAGCTGCGGAGCTTATTGGAGTCGCAGACATAGTAGCCGGTTGCAGGATCAATATAGTAGCTGCCGTCTTCATTGGTCACCATCACCGTCATCGCGAGCTCCGGTGTGACCACGTACTGTCGTCCGCCGCCGAAATCATAGGTGACCAGGCAGTTTGGTGCCGGCGGAAGCGCCGTCTGTGCTGCCGAGGCGGAAAGCCTCCTGCAGCCAAAAAGCACAAGACAAATTCCAAGGCAGATCAAAAATCGACCGGCACAGCCCAAAGTGCTCACACGGGCTGCCTGTGCATTCCCTGTTGTCATCGTATCTCTCCCCTTTTGGCTCTTAGGCCTGTTTGTTTTGCAGATCCTTCTCGTCAAAGGCTTCTTCGATGGAAGCTCCCGGAGATACCATCGGGAATACCTTATCATCTTCATCAATGACCAGCTCGATCACAACCGGCCCGTTTGCTGCAATGGCCTGACGAAGTGCCGGCTCCAGCTCCTCTTGGGATGTAACGCGGATCGCCCGGCAGCCAAGGCCTTCCGCCGTCTTGCAATAGTCAACGGCATCTGTCAGTACCGTTGCACTGTAGCGCTTTCCGTAATAGAGCGTCTGCCACTGCCGCACCATGCCGAGCACCTGATTATTGATGACAATCTCGATGATCGGAATCTGATAGCGGCTGGCCGTTGCAAGCTCAATCAGATTCATGCGGAAGCAACCGTCTCCTGCAATATTGACACAGATCTTGTCCGGTCTTGCCACCTTGGCTCCGATGCAGGCACCCAGCCCGTATCCCATTGTGCCGAGGCCGCCGCTGGTGAGGAAGGTGCGAGGCTCCGAATAGGTGTAATACTGTGCTGCCCACATCTGATGCTGTCCGACATCCGTTGTGATCAGTGCCTTTCCCTCTGTAACTCGGTCCAGTGCTTCAATGGCCATAGGGCAGGTGAGCCTTGTGTGGTCGTAGGTCAGCGGATACTGTTCCTTCAGCGTCTGAATTTCCTGCATCCATTCGCTGTGGGAAACCGGAGAAAGTGCTGCATTGATTTTGCCGAGAATCTCCTTCAGATCGCCAACAAGGGCCAGATCAATTTTGACATTTTTATTGATCTCCGCTTCGTCAATATCAATCTGCAGAATCCTGGCATTCTCAGCAAATTTCCTGGGATTACCGGTCTGACGGTCTGAAAAGCGAGTTCCGAGTGCTATGACAAGGTCAGCTTTGGACAAGCCGAAATTGGAGGCCTTGGTGCCGTGCATACCGATCATGCCGGTATAATGCACATCGTGTCCGTCAAACGCACCCTTTCCCATCAGTGTATCGCATACAGGCGCATCAAGAAGCCGATCGAGCTCTCTGATCTCGTCGCTTGCGCCGGAGATGACTGCACCGCCGCCGACGTAGAGGTACGGACGCTTGGACTCCCGAATCATGTCAAGAGCACGGGATAGCTTCTCCTCGCAGCAGCCGCGGATCGGTGACAACGCTTTGCATTTCTCTGCAGAAGCTTCTTCCTGCGTCTCCGGTTCATAATCACCCATAGCACCGGTTACATCCTTGGTGATGTCCACGAGAACGGGGCCGGGACGTCCCTCTCTGGCAATGCGGAAGGCGCTGCGGATGGTGGGAGCGAGGTCTTTGATGTTTTTAACAATAAAGCCGTGCTTGGTTACCGGCATGGTAATTCCGGCAATATCCACCTCCTGGAAGGAATCCTTTCCAAGAAGAGGCAGCGTTACATTGCAGGTAATGGCAACAACCGGAACCGAGTCCATATATGCAGTTGCAATTCCTGTCACCAGATTGGTTGCCCCGGGGCCGGAGGTGGCCATGCAGACACCAACCTTGCCGGATGCTCTGGCATAACCATCTGCAGCATGGGCTGCCCCCTGCTCGTGACTTGTCAGAACGTGGCGGATTTTATCGCTGTTCTTATACAGTGCGTCATATACATTCAGGATTGCGCCGCCCGGATACCCGAACACCGTATCGACGCCCTGCTCCAGAAGACACTGGATGATAATTTCTGAACCGTTAAGCTTCATGCATTTCTCCCGGGCTGCCTGCAGCAGACCCAACCATACGGCTTCTTAAATGAAGCCGCTTAAACCGATGCCTCCGGTGCACGCAGACAGCGGAAGCATCAGACACGTTTTATATATTTCCTTTAGACCTGCAGCTCCTTGGGAAGCTCCAGAATTGCACCGCGGTTTCCGGATGTCACCAGTGCCTGATAACGGGCAAGGTATCCGTCGGTGATCTTCGGCTTTCTGGGTGTCCATGCTGCGCGGCGCTGTTCGAGCTCTTCCTCGGAGACCTTCAGCTCCAGACGATTGTTCGGAATATCCACCAGAATGGTATCTCCCTCTTCCACCAATGCAATCGGGCCGCCGACAGCAGCCTCCGGGCTTACATGTCCGATCGCAGCGCCGCGGGAAGCACCGGAGAAACGTCCGTCGGTAATCAGCGCCACCGTAGAGCCAAGGCCCATGCCGATGATGGCAGAGGTAGGATTCAGCATCTCGCGCATGCCGGGACCGCCCTTGGGGCCCTCGTAGCGGATAACAACCACATCTCCTGCATGGATCTGTCCGGTCGTGATGGCCTTGATGGCATCCTCCTCACAGTCAAAGACGCGGGCAGGGCCTTCATGCGTCATCATTTCCGGGGCAACCGCACTTCTTTTTACGATGCCGGTATCCGGGGCAAGATTTCCCTTCAGGACAGCGATGCCGCCGTTGGGCATAAACGGATCTTCAAGCGGACGAATAACCTCCGGGTTGCGATTTTCTGCTGATGCGATATTCTCACCGGTTGTCTTTCCCGTTACGGTCATGCCGTCCAGATACAGAAGATCCTTTTTCGTCAGCTCCTTCATCACTGCATAAATGCCGCCTGCTTCGTTCAGATCCTCCATGTAGGTCGGACCTGCAGGAGCCAGATGGCAAAGATTCGGCGTGCGGTCTGAAATCTCGTTGGCATATTCCATGTTCAGCTCGAAGCCGCACTCATGTGCAATTGCCGGCAGATGGAGCATCGTGTTGGTAGAGCACCCAAGCGCCATGTCGACGGTCAGTGCATTGGTGAAGGCCTCCTTGGTCATGATGTCCCTCGGACGAATGTTTTTCTCAATGAGGTCCATGACAGCATAGCCAGCTTCCTTGGCAAGGCGAATGCGGGCAGAATATACGGCAGGAATTGTTCCGTTTCCGCGAAGACCCATACCGATTGCCTCCGTCAGACAGTTCATGGAATTCGCCGTATACATGCCGGAGCAGGAGCCGCAGGTAGGACACACATTCTCCTCAAAATCAGACAGCTGCTGCCTTGTGATTTTTCCGGAATCAAATTCGCCCACCGCTTCGAACATGGAAGAAAGAGAACGCTTTCTTCCATTCACATGTCCCGCCAGCATAGGGCCGCCGGACACAAAGACCGTAGGAATATTGATTCTGGCTGCGGCCATCAAAAGACCGGGAACGTTCTTGTCACAGTTTGGAATCATGACAAGGCCGTCGAACTGATGCGCCTTTGCCATGCACTCGGTGGAGTCTGCGATCAGATCCCTTGTTACCAGGGAATACTTCATGCCGACATGTCCCATCGCAATGCCGTCGCAAACCGCAATTGCAGGGAACAGTACAGGAACACCGCCTGCCTCCGCAATGCCCAGCTTCACCGCATTTGCAATCTTGTCCAGATTCATGTGGCCGGGAACTATTTCATTATAGGAGCAAACAACGCCGATCATCGGCTTTTTCATTTCGGCCTTGGTGAAGCCAAGGGCGTTGAAAAGGCTCCGGTGCGGAGCCTGCTGAATTCCTTCTCTTACATTATCACTGCGCATATATCTTGCCTTTCTTATGTGTCATGGGTATTCATTGTTCCGACAGCCGTACGACGGATCCTGGCGGAGATGTCCGAGAAATGGATCCTCAGATCCGCGCGGCTACCGCATCTCCGATCTCGGCACATGTGGCCGAGGTAAGACCTTCTGCCTGCTCCGGATTCTTCGGCATAAGGTCGATGCTGCGAATGCCGTCTGCCAGTGTCTTCTTTACAGCATTTTCGATCGCATCTGCCTCCTCCTGAAGATCAAAGGAGTACCGCAGCATCATCGCTGCAGAAAGTATGGTAGCAATAGGATTAGCAATACCAAGTCCTGCAATGTCCGGGGCGCTGCCATGGCTAGGCTCATACAGACCAAAGCGTCCGTCTGAGAGCGACGCAGAGGAAAGCATTCCGATCGAGCCGGTGATCATGGATGCCTCGTCGGAGAGAATATCACCGAACATGTTCTCCGTAACGACCACGTCGAACTGCTCCGGATTCTTGACAAGCTGCATTGCGCAGTTGTCAACCAGCATATCCTCTACTTCAATGTCCGGATAGTCCGCAGCCATCTCATGGACGATCTTGCGCCACAGCCGGGATGTATCCAGAACGTTTGCCTTGTCAACGCTGGTCAGCTTCTTCCGGCGCTTGCCGGCAATCTCAAAGGCCTTTTTCACAATGCGTCGAATCTCGTTTTCGTTGTACTGGAGGGTGTCAACGGCAGTTTCTACGCCGTCAATCTCCTTGGTCCAGCGATCGCCAAAGTACAGACCGCCGGTCAGCTCTCTGACGATAATCATGTCAAAATTACGGCCGCCCTCCTTGGATGCCAGCGGGCAGGACGAAGCCAGCTCCGGGAACAGGTAGGCAGGACGCAGATTCGCGTACAGACCAAGAGCCTTTCGAAGAGCAAGAAGTCCGGCCTCGGGGCGCTTGTTGGGCGGAAGC
>CAVFRZ010000068.1:0-9969 GCA_963624875.1 Anaerovibrio sp. | reverse complement strand
TATGTGATTGAGAATGTTCTCATGCATCTTTCGATGCTCACCTGCGAGGCAGGTTCCGTTTGCTGCTCTCGTGAGCCGCAACTCATTTAGAATATCACTTCTTCGGAAGCTTGTCAACAAGAATTTTGAACTTTTTTTAAATTCTTTTTTTGAAGCAAGCATTTCCGCCTTCGTGAGCCGCCGTGTTTTGTTCCCTCAACAGCGACGAATCGTATTCTATCATTCACATTTTCTATTTGCAATAGGGAATTTTACTTTTGTGAACATTTTTATTACAACCACAATACATAGTACTTGTCGGTATTGTATCCACAACCCTTCTGTTAATTCTGCAGTATTACCTCTATCGCTAAGCCCCAATGCAGCTGTTTTGGGCATCGAATAATCATGCCCGCGTATGCAGGTACGGCCATTCAACACCAAACACCAAATTGTAAAATCGATGCATCAGGTCGGCATCTCCAGTCGCAAAACGTGCTGTATCACTCTTTACCGCAGCAGATACACGCGAAGAAGGTATTCCGCAATATACAGCATTGCAAATCCCTCCAGAAAGCCGGCCACAACCCCCAGGATCTTATCCACGCCCGCAAGGATCGGAAGCCCGGCCAGAAACCGAATGGAGGTCAACAGCGCATGCACCAGCTTATACAATGCTCCAAGGATAATCAAAAACAAGACACCGATCAAAAAATTCGATGTATCTCCTTTTCGATATCCGTTTACTACAGTAGATAGAAGGAGTACCACTGTAATCGATACCATCAGTGAAATCACTTTGGAAACCATTTTCGCAAAACCGGCATGTGCGCCATGAATGGTCATCCCTACAAGTATCAGTATATCCGCAGCCAGAATCAAAATTATATAGGGTGTCAACTCGTTACCTCAATGTCATCTGTTCAATTCCGTCTTCCACCGCAAGATACAGCTTGCTGATGGTATCCCTACGGGGAATTATCGATCTTACCTCTTGATCAAAATCACCTTCATACCGCTTTTTCCCCTCAACGGAATAGATTGCAAGGGAGGTATCATTGCTGGCATACACTGCCTTTCCGGCAATCTGTATGTCTGTATAATCCTCCGACAAAGTGATGCTGCCCACAACCGTTCCCGACGCATCATAGATCTGCAGGGTATCCTGCGCCTCCGCTCCTTCATTCATAAACAGCAGACCTATATAGGCATCCCCCGCATATACGCCCTTCAGCTCCTGACTGAACATCGCGTTGTTGCCGCTTTGCGGGATTTGCTTGCCATTAAAGAACGCAATCCGAGAGTCCGACACCGCTGCACAGACAGAGTCGCTCAAAAATGCTGTGACCGGAAAGATTTCATTATCATAATTAAAACCGCTGACATTATTCTCTGCCACGTTCTGTCCGACATCGCCAAAATTATAAAATGCTATACTGCTGGACAACCCATTTCCTGTCGCAAGAAGGTGTGATACGCAAACGAGCTCGCCCGATGGAGAAACCGAAACACTGATCGGATATCCCGACTGGGACATCGTTGTTTTGAAATAGGCAATGGTGTTCCCGGACGAGTCAAACAGATATACCCACACAACATCCGTATCGGACAAAACAGCCGCCACTTCGCCGCTTTCCGACACCGCCAGTGCCTGAATCGGCATATTCGTATTCACAGAACCCAGCGTTCCCGCCGCATTCTGAAGATAAATAACACTCCCGTTATAATCTCCGATGGCCAGTACATCTCCAGCCTGCGATACCAGCGGCTGCTGCATTTCATAGGATATGCTCCAGATCAACTTCCCCTTCGGAGACAGGCAGCTGGCGCCATCCCTTGTGTAGTAAACAATATTGCTCCCCAGTGTCGCACAAGAGGTGTCCTCTTGCATTGACATTTCCTTTACCACACTTGTAGAAGCTCCCGAATATACCCTCTGTGACGCCAGGAAGAGAACCAGCGCCAGCAACGCGCCCATTGCCGCTGTAATTCCCGCCGCATGTAAAAGAAGGCGCAGTATCTCTCTGCGCCTTTTCCATACATTCTCACTATCCTCCAGCTCTTCATCGATAAAGCTTTGTCCGGAGTCCTCCTCGTCGAACTCACCGTCATCGTAATCATCATCCGGAGAAAATATCCCATATGGGTTTCGAAACTTTATAACTGCCATTCGTTACTCTCTGTCAGCCTTATCCATCCTGTCTGGTACTGAAGCGGTACATTGTCGTGGAATCATACACCCGATTCTCTCCGAACACATAATTCGGGAAGTTTTCATGATGGATGGTATCCGGGAAATACTGCGTTTCCAGGCAGAATGCGCTGCGCTTTCCATAAGTAGAGTGTTCTTTTCCCTGTCCCTTCGGGCAGTCCACAAAATTACCCGCATAGAACTGCACCCCCGGCAAGTTCGTATAAACGTCCATCTGACGTCCCGACTGCCGGCTGAAGGCTGTTGCCGCATGGAGCAGCTCGCTGCCGCCGTTCCACCCGTCAATTACAAAATTATGATCATACCCGCCAACAAGCTTTAACTGCTCTTCATCCGCATTGATATCGCGTCCAATCTGCTTGCTGGTGGTGAAATCCAGCGCCGTACCCTCTACGCTGCGAATCTCGCCCGTGGGAATAGAGCCTTCACGAACCGGCGTGAAGGCATGTGCGTTTAGCTGAAGCTCCTGGCCTTCAATGCTGCCGGAATTGTGTCCATTCAGGTTAAAGTAGGCATGATTCGTAGGGTTCAGAATCATATGGCGATCCGTTGTAGCATGGTAATGAATGCACAGATCATTCTGATCCGTCACCGAATACGTAACCGTGAAATTCTTGTTGCCCGGAAGTCCCAGCTCACCTTCCTTCATTTCAAGGGTAAAGGTTACAAAGTTCTCCCCTTCCAGGGTGTGCCACATCCTCTTATGGATTCCATTATCAAAGTCCGTATGAAGATTGTTCACCGTGTCATTAACCGGAAGCTGCACCGTCTGTCCGTCCAGCACAAACCGCGCATCGCCTGTACGGTTCGCAATCGGTCCGATCAGCGCCCCAAAGAAATTGCTGTTGTCAAAATAACCCTCTGCCGTATCAAAGCCCAGGATCACATCCTGTACCGTCCCGTGAGCGTCCGGCACCAGAAGGCTTACCAGATTTGCTCCGAAATCTGTCACACTGGCACTAATCATTCCGTTGTCAATGGTATAAATAGAGATCTCCTGTCCATCCTTGGTCTCTCCGAAATGTCTTTTTTTAACGCTCATTTGCATCTCCCTCGTCTTAGAGAACGCTGATTTAATCGTATTTATCCGGTACTCATCTCGATTAATCAGCATTTCTCAGAGTTCTCTGCGCCCCTCCAGGGCACGCAGAAGTGTCACCTCATCAATATATTCCAGATCTCCGCCAACCGGCACACCGCTGGCAATTCTCGTAACCTTTATTCCCGTCGGCTTAATCAGCTTGCTGATGTACATTGCCGTCGTTTCTCCCTCCAGACTGGAGTTCGTTGCAATGATGACTTCCTGAATCGTATCATCCTGCAGGCGGTTCATCAGCTCCTTCAGGCGGATATCCTGCGGTCCGATGCCTAACATCGGGGATATGGCGCCATGCAGAACATGGTAGGTCCCATTGTATTTGCCCGTTTTCTCGTATGCAGCAAGGTCCCTTGGATTCTCCACAACCATAACTGTTGTATGGTCGCGTTTCTCATCCGCGCAGATCGGACAAACCTCTGAATCCGTCAGATTCTGGCAGAATCTGCAGTAATGCACATGCTCCTTGGCCTCCGTTATGGATTCCGAAAGCCGTTTTACCCGCTCCGGTGACATGCCGATGATATAGAAAGCCAGACGCTGCGCCGATTTGCTTCCAATCCCCGGAAGCGCCGCCAGTTCATCAATCAAATGGTTGATATGTCCACTATATAAATTCAAAATATCAAAGTCCCAGTCCGCCAGCCATACCGCCCAGAAGCTTCTCACTCTCCTGGTCAACCTGCTGCATTGCTCCGTTGACAGCTGCAACAATCATGTCCTGCAGCGTCTCTACATCCTCCGGATCCACCGCATCCTTATCAATGGTCAGATCCTTAATCTCCTTTGTTCCAAGAACCGTCACCGAGACAGCTCCGCCGCCCGTGGTGAAGCTGAATACCTTCTCATCCAGGGCCTTCTTGTTCTCCTGCAGCTGGCTCTGCATACGCTGTGCCTGCTTTATTAAATTATTCATGCTGCCGGGCATCTGCATCCCGCCCGGGAATCCGCCTTTTCTGCTCATATCATTCTCTCCTCTGCAGCCACATCGAGGTTTTCCGAAGGAAAATCGAGATGGGCACTGAATGGTTGCCTCAATTTTTAAATAATCGACCTAAATAACTAACCCTGTATCCGCAGTATCACAGCGTATCATCCTCTTCAATCTGCATCTGGATGGCGCTGGTATTCACACTGCGCAGATCTTCATAATTGTCCGTAAATTTATGACCCTTGTCAAGGAATTTGTAGCGCACCGGGATCTGCTTCCCAGTCTTCGCCGCCAGGTAATCCGCGAAGAATTTCACGTTCTGCGCGCTGTCTCTTCCCGTAAAATAGTCCGCCTCCAGGAAGCCATCCAGCACAACAAGGAGCTGTCCGTCCTCCGTCACCGTAGGATGTGCCTTCTGCAGGCAAATCTTCATATAATGTTCTTCCGGCGGAATGCCGGCAATCAGCTGATCCCACTGCCCGGCAAGGCTGCGCAGCTCCTCCGGCAAGGCCGCAGGCAGTTTGTGTGCCGGCTGCTTCGGCGCCCGGTTCTCATCCGGCCGTCCTGCTGCCTTCTCCCTCTCCGAAGGATTCTCCCGGAGAGGTGTTTCTTTGCCCGATGCGTCCGCAGCACTCCCGCCAAAGCCGGCAGCCATGCCGTTTCCAACCGCCGCCAGCAGGTCTTCCAACGAGCGAATTCTCTCCTCCAGTGTCAGGACCTTTGCCTGAAGGTCTCTGCTCACATCCATAGACGGCTCGCACAGCCGCACAATGGCAGCCTCCGCAAGGATTCTCCGATTGGAGGAATATCGAATCTGCTCGGTCAGGCCGGAAAACACATTTACGTAACGTACAATTTCATTCAGCTCCGAAGCCCTGGCATCCTCCAGCATCTGCTGCAGATGCTCTCCGGACACATCCAGGGAGGACGCCGTCTCCTCCGATGCCTTCAGGAGCATGACATTTCTGAGATATCCGATGAAATCCGTCACGAATTGCATCAGCTCCCGCCCTTGCTCCAGCACACGATCCAGGACATCCAACGCTCCCCGCACGTCCTTCTGGTGCACGCAACGGTACAGCCTGCTGAATACGCCGGCATCCACAGCCCCCAGAATCTCCAGTGTCCGGTCGTAGGTTAGGAGGTCATTCCCATAGTTGAACGCATTGCACTGATCCAGAATGGACAGGCCGTCACGCATAGAGCCGTCCGCTGCAGAGGCAATAAAGCGGATTGCCTCTTCCTGTGCCCGGATCCCCTCTCTTTCACACACTGCCTGAAGCCTGGCCGCGATGGTATCCGCACTCATGCGCCCGAAATCATACCGCTGACAGCGCGAAAGGATGGTCGCCGGAAGCTTATTGGGCTCGGTCGTACATAGAATAAAAATAGCGTAGGACGGCGGCTCTTCCAGTGTTTTCAGCAGCGCATTAAACGCCGGCGCCGAGAGCATATGCACCTCGTCAATAATAAATACGCGATATCTGCCCTGCGTCGGCGAGTAGGTCACCTGTTCAATGATTTCGCGGATATCATCCACGCCGTTGTTGCTGGCCGCGTCCATCTCCACCACATTCAGGTCTGCATTTTCCGAAATAGCCCGGCAAACCGCACATTCACCGCACGGATTCCCGTCCGCGGGATGCTCACAGTTCACCGCCTTTGCAAAGATCTTGGCAATGGTCGTCTTGCCCGTCCCGCGCGTTCCGCAGAAAAGATAGCTGTGCCCAATGCGGCCGGAATTAATTTGATTTTTGAGTGTCTGGACGATCGCATCACGACCGCAGACATCCTCAAATGTCTGCGGTCGATATTTGCGATACAGTGCCATATAGTGTGTATCGGACATGTATCCTCACTTCTTTATCACAAATGATGTAACTATTCAGCCGCACCAAGGTTTTTCGAAGGAAAATTAAGATGGGTGCTGCACAGATATTCTTTTGCTCATGCGGCGTTCTCGCCCACCGTTTAATCTCCGAAGCAAACACCAAGAAGCTTCGCTTCCTCAATGATATCCGACTTCGGATCCACCGTCTTGAGCTTGCCGGCAACCTCCTCCAGCGGGACCTTCACCATCTGGCGATGCTTGTAGCCGACCATGCAGCCAAACTCACCCTTCAGGATCAGGCGTCCTGCCTCTGCGCCCAGACGGCTTGCAAATACTCGATCGTACGGGCAGGGCTCACCGCCGCGCTGTACATGTCCCGGTACCGTCACGCGAACCTCCCGTCCCGTCTTTTTGGTGATCATATCCGCAATTTCATAGGAAACCGACGGGTACTTGTAGTTCTCCAGCTTCTTCTTGTATTCCTTCTTGGAAAGCTTCGCATCCTCTTTGGAAATAGCACCCTCGGCCACACAGATAATCGTAAACCGGCTGCCGTGAGCGTCGCGCTCTTCAATCTTATCCACAACCTTATCGATATCAAACGGAATTTCCGGCAGCAGAATAATATCAGCTCCGCCGGCCATTCCTGCATTCAACGGAAGCCAGCCAACCTTGTGTCCCATAATCTCAACAATAAATACCCGGCCATGGGAGAACGCCGTCGTATGGATCTGGTCAATGGCTGTTGTTGCAATGTTCACAGCACTCTGGAAGCCGAAGGTCATGTCCGTCCCCCACAGATCATTGTCAATTGTCTTCGGGAGAGTGATAACATTCAGTCCCTCCTGCGAGAGGAGATTAGCCGTCTTGGTGGAGCCATTGCCCCCCAGCATCACCAGGCAATTCAGCTGCAGTTTATGATAGGTCTGCTTCATCGCCTCAACCTTATCCAGGCCGTTTTCATCCGGTTCACGGATCGTTTTGAACGGAACACGGCTCGTACCGAGGATGGTGCCGCCTCTGGTCAGGATGCCCGAAAAATCGTTTCCCGTAAGCATATGGAATCGGCCGTAGATCAGTCCCTTATATCCGTCTTCAAATCCATAGATCTCATACGGTTCCTTGCAGTTGTTCTGAATTACCTTCACCACACCGCGCATAGCAGCATTCAGTGCCTGGCAGTCTCCTCCACTGGTAAGCATTCCAATTCTAAGCATCACACGCCCTCCTTCCGTGCCTACGTTATCACCTATTGCTGATTATACTACAGTGTACGCCGGCCGTCGCCCTGCGATTGTTGTCTTCCCGTTCAGCACCTGCCACATTTCAAGCGTGAACCCGCTGCTTGCAGGCATTTTCACACTTGAAATTGGCAGGCGGACAAGGCGGGAGCGCCACGCGAGCAAGTGAAAAGCTGTGCGACAACAATTTGGCAAATAACCCCCGAACAGTTACGTGAAATGCCCCTTGCGCAGCCCATCCACTTCCCTTATAATATGACTTGCTGTCGCGGACAGTGATGGAGGATTACCCAAGTGGTCGAAGGGGGCGCACTCGAAATGCGTTAGGCCGGTCAAACGGTGCGAGGGTTCGAATCCCTTGTCCTCCGTATACAAAAAGCGGCATCGGTACGTTTGTACTGATGCCGCTTTTTGTATACCTATTACAGTAAAAATCCCGGACAGCGGCTGCGTGGCTTACTGCGCCGCCGTCTGCTTTCCCTTCTCCAGAATCTTATTGAATTTCAGCAGGAACGTTGCTGTTGTAATTACCGCAGCGATGATATCGCTGATGGGCTCTGCCAGGAAAACCGCAAACACCTGATTGGACGTCAGAATATGCGGCAGAATCAGAATGAGCGGAATCAGCAGAATGATTTTGCGAAGGCAGGCCAGAAGCAGACTGACCTTTGCCTGTCCAAGCGCCATGAAGCTTTGCTGGCAGCTGATCTGAGCCCCGCAGACGAAGATGCCGGCCATATAAATCCGAAGTGCCCACGCAGTATACTCCGTCAGCTCTGTGCTGGTTGTGAAGATACCGGCAAAAACGCTCGGAAACAGCATCACTGCAAGACAGAACAGCACCGAATAGCTCAGGCAAACCGTGAAAGCAGTAAAAAACGCCTTTTTTACCCGCTCTGATAGGCCGGCACCGAAGTTATAGCTGATGATGGGCTGTCCGCCCTGGCATACGCCCGTCAGCGGAAGCGTAAGCAGCTGGTTGACACTGGTGAGAATCGTCATCGCACCGACCGCCAGATCTCCTCCATACCGGGCGAGACTGGAAGTAAAGGTGATGGACAGAATACTCTCTGTCGAAAGCATTACAAACGTCGATATTCCAAGGCCAAGGCACGGAAGAATAATTTCCTTTTCCAGCTTCATACAGCTCTTCTGCAGCCGGAGAATCGTTTTATTTCCCGTAAGGAACCGAAGGATCCAAATCGCGCCGACCGCCTGGCTGAGTACTGTAGCCAGTGCCGCTCCCTGAACACCCATACCAAGTGCAAAGATAAAGATCGGATCCAGCACAATGTTGATGATTGCACCGATCAGCGTTGTCATCATGCTGACCTTTGCAAAGCCCTGGGTAGTGATAAACGGGTTCATCCCCATCACAATCAGAACAAAGATGCTGCCCAGGATATAGATACGGGAATAGCTGACTGCATACGGGAGCGTCGCCTCGCTGGCACCGAACATACGCAGCAATGCCGGCGCCGACGCATAGAAAACAACGGTCAGACCGATCGCAAAGAGTAGCAGCACTGTAAAGCAGTTACCCATAATCTTCTCTGCAGCATCATTCTCCTTCCGTCCCATACGGATAGCTGCCAGCGGTGCACCGCCGGCTCCTGCCAGCATTGCAAACGCATTGATCAGCATCAAAATCGGTGTGAACAGCCCTACTCCCGTCAAGGCCGTTGCACCGACCTCTGCCATATGCCCGATATATATACGGTCAACGATGTTGTACAAAAGGTTGACAATCTGCGCAATTACGGCAGGTACTGCCAGCTGCGTCAGAAGCTTCGGAATACTTCCCGTTCCCATGTTCTGTGATTTCTGATTCATATGCTCCTCTCTCATTCGCAGCTGTGCAAAACGCCCCGCCGCATTCTTTTGTGCTGCACCTCTGTTCCGGTGCAGCGTTTGCAAAATAACCAGCCTAAATAACCGGCTCTTTCCCCCGAATGACTCTGTCCAGGTTCCGGCTCATAACCTCTATCGTACGCTGAAACGCCTCTCGGTCTTCCTCCGGCACCCCATCGAATAACCCCGTAAAAAAGCTTTCCTGCAGACTTTGTCCGCGCCGAATAATCGGCTGCGCCTTTTCCGTACACAAAAGCTCGGTTTTGCGCCTGTCGTTCTCTACCGGTCTGCGATCCAGATACCCTTCCTGTACAAGCCGTTCCACGTACACCGACACCAGGTTTGCCTTTATGTGACGCAGCTCCACAACATCCCTCGCTGTCCGGTATTCCGGATTATTGGCCAGAAACAAAAGTATATCCAACGCCGTCTGCGGCAATCCCGTTTCCAGGCACAGCGGATGGCACATATGCTGGTAGGCTGTGCCCATTTTTTTAGAAAATTCAATGCCAAGCTTCATAAATTCAGTACCATAAGCGCAGCGTACTGCGTTTCATTCACAAATGAACAGTTCAATTTTGAAATAAATATATTCTGTTTGCTTTATTCTGTCAAGTTCGATCCGCAGCCTGCAAGTGACAAAAGCGGCGTCAGATTGTCCGGCTTGATGCCTCCAGATGCCTCAGGGTTTAAGAGCCGTGCTGACTTTCGGTCAATATTTTTTATTTTCTCTCTGTTTGCCGCCTCCGAAAGCCGTTATAATAGCTAGTACATTATTTGTATCTGTTTAGCACCTGCCACATTTCAACGTGAATTGACTGCTTGCAG
>CAVFRZ010000067.1:0-10251 GCA_963624875.1 Anaerovibrio sp. | reverse complement strand
CCGGATACCACGTTCTGACCGACGGAGAGTTTCGCCGTGCCACCTGGCATCTGGATTTTATGTGGGGCTTTGCCGGCATCGATCATCAGCCCACCAAAACCGGTCTTCCCTTCCAGGGCGAGGCGGCCATGATTGACGATACCTTCCTGACAGGAAAGGTGGCCTACAAGGGAACACATCCGTTCCTGGATCATTTCAGATTTGTTCAGGCCCAGGAGGATGAGAATACCGTTGTAAAGCTGACCATTCCGGCTCCCGCCCAGTTCCTGGAGCAGTTTGATATGCCCTTTGCAAAGGCGAATGTTGCAGAGTTTTATGAGAGCGTTTCCGCCTTTGAGGCCGATATTGTAGCGGCATATCTGGATTTTATTCAGGATCTGTATGACGCAGGCTGCCGCAATCTCCAGCTCGATGACTGCTCCTGGGGACTTCTCGTAGATCCCAGACGCCACGACTTTTTCGGCACCGATGACGCAGGAATCGATGTCATCCGCGAGCGCTATCTGGATATCAACAATGCAGTGATTGACAAGGCTCCGAAGGATCTTGTGATCAACACCCATGTCTGCCGCGGCAACTTCCATTCAACCTATGCTGCAAGCGGCGGATACGACGGCATTGCACGCTTCCTGTTCTCCAGAGAGCATGTAAATGCCTACTACCTGGAGTATGACAACGACCGTTCCGGCGGCTTTGCTCCCCTTAAGGAGATCACCGGAGACAAGAAGGTGGTTCTCGGCCTGATCACAACCAAATCCCCCGTTCTCGAGGACAAGGAAAAGGTTATTGCCAGAATCCGCGAGGCAGCCAATTATATCGATCTGGATCGTCTGTATCTGTCTCCGCAGTGCGGCTTTGCTTCCTGTGAGATCGGCAATAAGCTGACCGAGGAGGAAGAGTGGGCAAAGCTTGCTCTGGTAAAGGAAATCGCAGAGGAGGTCTGGGGATAATCCGGAGGCGCATCTCGATTTTCCGGGAACTTGGGGTATACTATGATACATGCAACTGTTTTCGCAGAACCATACCACAAGGAGATCCCATGCACCTTTCCATTTTGAAGTTACACGCCACAGACATAAAACGGGCAGCGGCAGCTCTTGCCGCTGCTCTTGTATTGTCCGTTGCTGCCGCCGGCAGCTGCCCGGTCCCGTCTTATGCCGCTGAATCCGTATATCAAAGCAGTGCAAATACGCAGCTTATTTCCGATTCGGTTGCCGGCAGCACCTTTGCCATCCTCATCAACGGATCCACCGGCCAGGTGGTTGCCCAAAAGAACGGTGATGCCTACATGTTCCCGGCATCCATGACGAAGGTCATGACCCTTCTGGTAGCTGCAGAGCATGTAAAAAATCTCACCGATACCGTAACCATAACGCAGGACATCCTGGACTACTGCATTGCCCACGACTGCAGCACGGTTGGCTTTACTGCAGGAGAAACGGTCACTGTCATGGACCTTCTCTGGGGCACCATTCTTCCGTCCGGTGCAGATGCTGCGCTGGCACTGGGCAGATACGTTGCCGGATCCGACGCCGCCTTTGTACAGCTGATGAACCAGAAGGCTGCAAGCCTTGGCCTTAAGAACACCAACTTCACCAACTGTGTCGGTCTGTACGATGCCGGGCATTTTACAACCTGCAACGATATGGCTGTCATCATGAATGCCGCTGCCGCCAATCAGCTGGCACTGACGGTTCTTGCAACGCCGCAGTATACCACGATTCCTACCTCGGTCCATTCTTCGGGCATCACGGTGAAAAACCTGTTCCTTTCCCGTATCGGACCGCTTAGCAAGCCGGGAATCGTTCTTGGTGCCAAGACCGGCTACATTAACCAGTCCAAGTACTGCGCGGTCAGCTATTTTATTTCATCCAAGGGCGTTCCCTATATCTGCGTTACCGGTATGGCCTCCTCGTCCATGAACGCCGTAACGGACCACCAGAAGATCTATTCAACCTATGTCAAATAATGCGGCGGCCCAAACGTACTTGCCCGCTCTTTACGAAAGGGTGACACACGGATTCATTCCATGTGTCACCCTTTCGTGTTTGATTAAGAAAACGCTTTAACCGGCATTTACCTAACAGAATTCAACGCCATATCCTCATACTGCCTTGTATAAAGCTCGTAATAATATCCTTTGCTTCGCATGAGCTCTCTGTGCGTTCCCTGCTCCACGATCTTTCCGTCGCGAACAACAAGAATTACATCCGCATCCACCACTGTAGAAAGACGGTGCGCGATCACAAAGGACGTTCTGCCTCGAATGACCGTCTGAATGGCATCCTGAATCAGCTTCTCCGTCAGTGTATCAATGGAAGCCGTCGCTTCATCCAAAACCAGAATCCGCGGATTTGCCAAAAGGGCCCGCGCAAAGCATAAAAGCTGCTTTTCCCCGGTTGACAGAAGATCTCCTCCTTCTCCCACCTCCGCGTCCAGACCATTTTCCATTTTCTGAACAACGTAATCGGCACTGACAAGGCGCAGTGACTCCCAGATTTCCTCGTCTGTAGCATCCGGTTTTCCATATCGCAGGTTGTCTCTCACCGTCCCTGAGAACAGGTGCGGTGCCTGCAGGACATATCCAATGCTGCTGTGCAGCCACAGCTGAGAGCGTTCCCTGGCATCCCTTCCGTCGATCAAAACCTGTCCTTCCGTCGGCTCGAAAAACCGGCAGACAAGGTTGACCAGCGTCGACTTGCCGGCCCCCGTTTCTCCCACAATGGCAACGCTCGTTCCCATCGGCACATTCAGATTGAAATGCTCCAGAACCATCTCCTCTCCGTCCGGATACCGAAAGGAGACATCGCGAAATTCCACATCCCCAAGGAGCGGTTCCCAATTCTCCTTCTTCGGCCGGAAGGTATCTCCGTATCGCTCTGTCACCTCGGGTCCGTCCGCCACATCGGACTTTGTGTGCAGGAGGCGCATGAGCCGTTCAATATTCACCTGAATGGCAATAAATGCAGAAATGGTCTGCACCAGGTTCTGGATCGGATCCATCATATTCAGTGCATACGAGATAAAAACCGACAGCGTGCCCAGCATAATGACACCGTCCATCGTAATCTTCCCGCCCTTCCACAGGACCAGCGCCAGCGCCATGGCACTCATAAACGTAATCAGCGAATTGAACAGTGCTGAATTGTGCGTTGTTTTCACAGAGATTCGTTTCATTTTCTCCGTGTCCAGCTCAAAATCCTTTTGCAGACGCTGTTCAATCCCCATGGTCTTGATGGTTCTGGCCCCGGCAATTCCCTCATTGAAATTCCCGGTAATCGCTGAATTGATCTCACGAATGCGCCGGTTCAGCTGCACGAGACGTTTCTGAAAGAAAACAATGAAAAACACCGCCGCCGGCAGAAGCGCCAGCAAATACAATGTCAGCCTCGCGTTGACCGTCAGCATGACGCAGAACACGCACACGATGTAGGATCCATGCCAGACAAGATCCATCATCCGCCAGGCAACCAGCTCTCCGATCTTCCCCGCATCACTGATGACCCTGGCGTGAATGTATCCCACATTATTCTGGTTAAAATATGAAAAAGACAATGTCTGCAAATGATGAAATGCGGCATTTCTAAGATCCCGGTCCACCATCATCTCAATCCGCCCGCACTGATAGGTACTGACAAAATTGTCGACGACCTGCAGCAGCAGAATACATCCGTAGGCCAGCACAAAGTACAGGATCCCATCCAGGGTATTCTCTGCAATAAAATGATTCAGTGCATAGCTGTTGAACAGCGGGTAGACAGAGTCTGCCAATGAGCTCAATACGCCCAGCACAATATTCACAAGCAGGATCTTCCGATATGGCCTCAAAAAGGGCCACAGCTGAGGAATTCCCCAGAATGGAAGCGATATGTTCTTTTCGTCACGTGATTCCATAGAATATACCTTCATGCAATCTCACTTTGCTGCACCTGCAGCTCATAGATCCGCCGATAGATTCCCTCCTGCTCCAGGAGCTCTACGTGAGTTCCCATCTGCGCAATCTTTCCTCTGTCCAGGACAATGATCTGATCCGCATGCATCAGCGTAGTAATCCGGTGTGCAATGAGCAGCACTGTCGCATCCCCGCTGCTCTCCTGCAG
The DNA here is from genome assembly GCA_963624875.1 of Anaerovibrio sp. GTDB lineage: Bacteria > Bacillota > Clostridia > Lachnospirales > Lachnospiraceae > CAG-791. Next base: position 6,151 of record CAVFRZ010000067.1, on the reverse strand, counting down.
TGCCTGCCGAATCTGACCGTCTGTTTTCGCATCCACTGCTGACAACGAATCGTCGAACACCATAATATCCGGCTCCCGCACCAGCATCTGGGCAATGGCCGTCCGCTGCTTTTGTCCGCCGGACAGCGTAACCCCCCGTTCTCCTACAAACGTGTCATAGCCTTTGGCAAAATGACGAATCGCTCCGTCCAGGCTGGCAATGCGTGCAGCCTTCTGCACCTCCTCCAGATGTGCATGGCTTCCGGTTTCCTCCTCCGTCTCCTTTGCAATGGCAATATTCTCCTCCAGCGTCCTGGAGAACAGGAACGGCTCCTGCAGTACCATTCCGATGTGCTGCCGTAGCCACAGCCGGTTAATATCGCGAACATCCGTTCCGCCGACGGTAATAGAGCCCCCATCTTCCGGCAGCTCATACAGCCGATCCATAAGATACATAAGTGTCGATTTGCCGGAGCCGGTTCCGCCCAGAATGCCAACGGTGGATCCTGCCTTTACCGTAAAAGAGACATCGTCCAACACCTTTCTCCTGTCCGGTCCGTACCGAAAGGTAACATGCGAAAACACAATATCCCGGTTCATCGGCGGTTTTGCAGCAGACTTCGAATCCGTCTCCGTCTCCGCATTCATGATGTATCGAATCCGGTCGATCGAAATTCCTGCCTTTGATAAATCCGCCACAACTCTTCCCAGCGAACGAACCGGCCAGGTCAGCATGGAATTGTAGTAAATAAATGCGATGTACTGTCCCGCCGAAAGCTGTCCTCTGACGCAGAGCACAGCGCCTGCTGCCGTTACCGTCATCACCTGCAGTCCGGATATCAGATCGCTCGAGCTCCAGAATGCAGAGAGCAACCGCATGAGTCGAATCCACATGGCCGTGTAATTCTTATTCTGCGCCTCGAAGCGTTCCTTTTCATAGCTCTCCCGCCCGAAGGCCCGCACCACACGAACACCCGTCAGATTTTCCTGCGCAATCGAGGAAAGCTTCCCCTCCTCCTCATCGGCATGGCGAAAGGCATCTCCGATTCTTGAATGAAAGAAAAACGAATAACCCACAATCACCGGAAAGAAAGCCGCAGAAACCGCTGTCAGCCCCCCATGAACATGTGCCATGGAATACAGGGCCAGCGTCATCAGAATGACGATGCGGAACAGACTGGTCAGCTGATCTGCCACAAAGTTCTTAATCGTCTCCACATCGGAAGTACAGCGCTGAATGATGTCGCCCGTATGATTCCGGCTGTACCAGGAAAACGGCAGCGCCTCAATATGAGCAAACAGCTGATCCCGCATTCGCTTTACCAGCTTCTCCGCAGCGATGGAATTGGTCAGCCGGTTGCAATAGCGCAGCAGGTTCGCCAGCAGCGCCGTCATAACAACCAGTCCCGCGATCACCCAGAGATGCTCCCGCAGATATCCTGCACCTCCCAGCTTCTCAAACAGCTCCTGCAGTGCACCGCTGCCCTCGGACGGCGACTGATCAATTACGCTGTCCACGGTGTAGCTGATGATCTTCGGACTGATCAGATCCAGCAGTGAGGTCAGGCATGCAGCTGCGATACTAAGACCGAACCACACCCAGCTTCCCTTCAGAAAGAACCAAAGCATACTTCCCCTTGTCGGAAATGCCTGTTTTCTCCCCTGTTCCATTTTTTGCTTGCCTCCGCTTTTTCTTACTCCTGCGCCTTTGCACTTGCGTCCGTTGCCTCGGACGCATCGTCTGTATCCGTACCATTCTCTTCCGAGGAATCTGCAGTTTCCTCAGACGCGTCTGTGTATCCGGGGTCCGCCTTATACTGCTCTTCATGCTCTGTACAATAATAGCGCCGTCCGTCTTCATCCGAAACAACGTATTCCGCCTTGTTCAGGCAATTAGAAACGCTGCAGTAATGCGGCAGCCGTTCATCGTCTGTGTCGTTATAGAAGGCCATATTGCCTTTTTCGGCCAGCTGCACGCGGAGGCGCTTGCGGAAGCCCTCCTTTACAGCATCCACCGTTTCCTGCCTGGTAACGGTTGTCCATGTTCTGGATTCATCCAGAGATACTACTGCCAGGTCATCGTCGCGATTTTTCGTCTTTGCCGACTTCGTTTTGTCCGACGCTTCATCATCCGATTCGGACGAGGTAGCCTTCGAAGCGGTCTCCTCGCCCGCAGTCTGCTCTTCGTCGCCTTCTTCGCTCTGCTCCAGCGTTTCATCCGACGCATCGTCCTCGGATTCGGCTACCTTGGCTTCCTCCTCGGCATCCTGCGCATCCCGCAGTTCTTCCTCATCTCTGGTTGACTTGTACACTTTTCGGGTCGTCAATGTTTTATAATCCTCGGAAAACTGCGCTTCCAGAAGCAGTGCACCGCTGCTGTCGGCCGTATCAGAGCCGTAGTAGGTAAAGTACCACGTATCCGCATCTCGCACCTGCTCCAGCGTGTAGTCGTAGGAGGCCGCACCGAACCATGCACTGCCCGGATCTCCGACGCAGATGGACTCCTGCATCTTCACCGAAACGCCTTCATCGAGCTTCCCGGGAACAATCACAGAATGCACCCACAGATACACAGCGATGCTGTCCGTCTTTTTGCCGGTAACGTCTGTATACGAGCAGCGATACACCCGGTCCACCGCCGCGTTCAGAACCTCCAGAATTTCCCTGGCATCCTCATAGTCCCCGACCTTGGCAAAGAGATCCTTCGCCGTCTCAAAATCATAGGTCAAAAGCGCGTTGCGTGCCATGTTGTACCGCACCTTCTGCAGCTGCTCATAGGAATCCTTGTAGGCCTCTGTCTGTGCAAATCCGGCCTCCGCATCCGACAGTTTGCCGATGCTCTGCAGGGCAGACGAGCGCTCATAGATTGCCTGATCCAGAAGCTCAGCGGCTGATCCGTATTCCCCGCCGTCATAATCGCCCAGTTCCTCCAGCAGCGCAATCGCTCCGCTGTAATCCTGAGCTGCAATCATCGATGACGCCTGCAAAAGCTCCGTATTCTGAATCTGGTCCGCACTGTCTTTGTAATCCCCCAGATTCCGGAATACCTGCACGGCTTCCTCATAGTCTCCCTGCTCCCGCAAATAAATACCCTTTTCATACTGCGCCATGGGGATTCTGCTCTGTGCATCTGAAAATCCGCCCAACTGTGCCAGTTTTCCGGAAAGATCATACTGCTCTGTAATGGCCGTAAATTCCAAAACAGCAGCATCATACTGGTTGGCACTTAGCTTCTCCTCCGCAGACCTGTACGAATGCATCGGAATAAGCAGGTAACGTGTCAGGTACCCCATTCCGGCCATCACCAGCAGAATCACAACGATAATAATGATTGTTTTTCCCTTTTTCATCTGCGCCCTCCTGTTCCGGGCCGCCCGCCGCATCGAGATTTTCCGGGTATAAGGTGAACATGCCCTCCGGCATTTCCGAGCATCCGTATCACGATGCGGATCGTACGTACAACGTAACTATTCAGAGCCCATACACAAATCCCCTGGCAGCAGCTCACAGGGGGATCGCCTGCTGCGATCCTCTTGCTCATAATTGCTGTCAGGGGAATACTCTTATGTTCTATCGTTATCCGAGCGTCAGGGAGCTCCAGGAATCACTGGGAACCAGCGTAATATAGGTCTTCCCTGTGTTCAGCGTGATCTCGTTCCCGCTTGCATCGTAATACTTGGTCATGCCGCCCTCACTGGATTTGCTCCAGGTAATGGGAATGGCTTTCCCGTTGGTGCAGTAATAGCCCGGCTGTCCGGACTGGATGCAATTGTAAATGAGATATCCATGCTCGTCATACTGCGTGAAGCTGCAGTCCTGAATCAAGACATTTTTAAAGGTTACCGTTGCTCCGTTTCCGCCATCCTGACAGATTGCTCCGAATTCATAGTAATCGTAGGTCTGGGTCTCCTCGTTATACTTAAGCTGTGACTTGGTATTGTTGAACGGCAGGCTGATCGCCGTCGCATCCACTGCATCCGAGGCATCCGCAAACGTAATCGGATCTCCCTGATATTCCGCAAACCGGAAATGATCCCCGCTCTGCTTGCGGTCATCATAGCTTCTGGAAAAGCTGGAGTTCGAGAAATTCTTGTCCAGATCGCCGGACAGGCAGAATTCCGTGAACTCCGTTGCCTTTCCGTTATTCACACGGGAAAAGGTTCCGGAAAAGTGATACGGATACCGTCCGAGATACTCATCAATGTAATACGGGCCGCCGTCATGACACAGAACCGCATCCCATTCCTGTCCCAGCAAAATATTGGTCGGACGGATGGAGCGAATGCTGCCGGCTTTTTCAATAGCCCCCCAGTCCTTAAAAAGGCACATCAGACGCGTAATTCTGTCATTGGCCGTGGAGTTCATCAGCTCATACATCACATCACAATCCGAAATCCCAAAGTGCGGAAGTGCCCGGGAATCATTATCGATCATGATGGCAATGGGCCGCTGCTCCTGGATGTCCTTACTGATGGGCTCCCCCGTTAGCTCACTGTAATACATATCATCCGGAAGGACATACGCTGTCGTTTCCTCTTCCGGCTCAGCCTCCGCCTCCTGAACTGCCCCCTGTCCAAGATCCTCCGGATATGCCCCCTCCGGGATCTGCTCAAAGCCGTGGGCCACAACACCCTCACTGTCACTGCCGCTGCAGGCGGCCAGGGTTCCCGCCATGCAGACGGCCAGAACACCTGCTAAAAATCTATTCTTCATACATTTCTTCCATTCCATTTTCCAGCTAACCAGTATCTGTCTCACTCACTGTACTGCTCATTTTAGTACAGTTGTTGTGGTTTGACCACAAAAAGGTATATGCATTTCAGAAAGATTGGTATATAATAGCTCTTGTTCGCGGCGCAGCATAGCGTAGCGCTGATGAGAATGGGACGGTAGCTCAGCCGGGAGAGCGTTCGCCTCACACGCGAGAGGTCACGGGTTCGAGCCCCGTCCGTCCCACTACAAAAGACCTGCATCAATGGGTACTTCTTTTAGAAGTCCCTGTTGATGCAGGCCTTTTTTGCAGTTAAAAATACCAGGCCTCAAGGCGTGACCCTTAAAGTCCTGGTATCTACCTTACATCGATTCCTCGCGAATCCAGACGCTCATCTCCGATTCCCCGCGGTTTGCCCATGCATAGTACGGAATATACGTAAGCTTCTGCGGCTGAATCTCATAGCCAAGCTCTCTTTGATACAGCGGAGCCTTTTGCCTGGGCAGCATCTTCCGCGTTCCCATACCGGTTATAATACCGATACCACCCAGGATCTGGCTCTGCGTATACTCCAGCTCTGCTTTCGGATCCTGTGACAGAAGGTGCAGGTGTTCGCCGTTATCCGCCGCCTCAAGGCAGTACACAACCGGCCCTCTGGCAACGGCCACCTTCCCGAGGTCCTCCGACACCAGGGGATTCGCTCTCCACCGCTGAATCTCCATCGGAAGCTCCAATGTAATCTCGGCAGCCCCCGTTCCCGGCTCCAGATAAAGATAGCCATCCTCCGGCAGCCGGCTGCAGCGGTTTCCGTTAACATACGCCGTATAGCTCTCTGCCCAGCCCGGGATACGCACGCCAACGCGTTTAATGTCCGCTTCGCTTCCCTCGCTGATCTGAATGGTAATCCTGCCGTCCTTTGGATAGTCCGCGCTCAGCGAAACAGTCCTTCCGCCAACGGTCACGGAGGACTCCATGAACAGATTCACCAGCACAGTGTCCTCTTTCACCGTATAAATGTAATCCTCCACCGAGGTTAAAAGTCTTGCCAGATTCGGCGGGCAGCACGCACACCCAAGCCAAGCCGGCCGAACGCACTTCACATGGCTCTTATTCGGATCCATCTGCGACTTGAGCGGATCCGTTTCCAGCGGATTGACATAGAAGAAATGCTTGCCATCCAGTGCCATTCCGGCCAGGACGGTGTTGTAAAGCGCACGCTCCATGACATCTGCATATTCTCCGCAGGAATCACACAGCAGCATCTGCCGCGCGAAAAATACCAGTCCGATGGAGGCACAGGTCTCACAATACATCGTATCGTTGGGCAGATCGTAATCCAGCGTAAACGCCTCTCCCCGATAAGTGGAGCCAATGCCGCCCGTAATATACATCCGTTTATCAACGATGTTGCGCCACAGACGCCGGCACGCAGCCAGCATCTCCTCGTTGCCGGTTCTTGCT
>CAVFRZ010000066.1:0-10300 GCA_963624875.1 Anaerovibrio sp. | reverse complement strand
CTCTTGCACCGTACGTGCCGGCGTCCGGTCCCTGGGCTCTTCGAAGTCCGAACTCCATAACCGGGGCGCCCTTTGCTGCGTAGCAGATTCGGGCTGCCTTGGTCGCGATCAGGCTCTGGTGGTTAATGATGCAGAGAATGGCCGTCTCCACCAGCTGCGCCTCCATGATGGGTGCAATCACCTTGACGATCGGCTCTCTTGGGAAAATAAGAGATCCCTCCGGAACACACAGGACGTCGCCATGGAACCGGAAATCCGCCAGATAATCCAGAAAATCAGCATCGAACATGCCTGTGCTGCGAAGATATGCGATGTCTTGTGAAGAGAAGTGCAGATCCTTGATGTATCGAACCAGCTGCTCTACGCCGCACATGACGGAATAGCCGCCCTCGAATGGATTATTGCGGAAAAACGCATCGAAAATAACCGTTTTGTTCTCATCCCGGTGCTTAAAATACCCTTGCATCATGGTGAGCTCATAGAAATCTGTAAGAAGTGTCAGATTTTGCCTGTCCATGGAAGCTTCATTCCTTTCTCTTGTACGGCGGATGATTGTTGCCAAAATCCGGACTGTACGTCACCGCTTGTGTACCTTTGAAGACGGCTCTGCACACCGGCACTCTGCATAAGATGATACACCATCCCGGCTGGCTTGACACGATTTTTGCCATCGCCGTATAATCGAGGGGCTTGTCAATGGGTAAAAGCCCGATAACACGTAGCGCCGGCTGACGAGAAAGGCTGGCGAAGGAGGTTTTATGTACAAAAAAGTAAATCCTGATCTGAATTTCGTGCAACGCGAAGAGAACACGGCGAAGTTCTGGCAGGAGAACGACATTTTCAATAAGAGTGTGGAACAGAACGAGGGAAACCCGATTTACATGTTCTATGACGGCCCGCCGACCGCAAACGGCAAGCCCCACATCGGTCATGTTGAGACCCGTGTCATTAAGGATATGATTCCCAGATACCACACCATGAAGGGAGAACAGGTCCCCAGAAAGGCAGGATGGGATACCCACGGCCTTCCGGTGGAGCTGGAGGTCGAGAAGGAAATCGGCATTGAGGGAAAGGATGAGATCGAGAACTACGGTATCGAGCCTTTCATTAAGAAGTGCAAGGAATCTGTTTGGAAATATAAGGGAATGTGGGAGACCTTCTCCCGGAAGGTTGGCTTCTGGGCAGATATGGATCACCCGTATGTAACCTATTACGATGATTATATCGAGTCTGAGTGGTGGGCTCTGCAGCAGATCTGGAACAAGAATCTCCTGTACAAGGGCTTTAAGGTTGTACCCTACTGCCCGAGCTGCGGCACACCGCTTTCTTCTCATGAGGTTGCACAGGGATATAAGACGCTGAAGGATCGTACGGCCATTGTCCGGTTCAAGGCCGCAGGAGAGGACGCGTATTTCCTTGCCTGGACGACGACACCCTGGACGCTTCCTTCGAATATTGCGCTCTGCGTTAATCCGGAGGATACCTATCTGAAGGTAAAGGCGGCAGACGGCTATACCTATTATCTGGCAGAGGCTCTGGCAGATACGGTGCTGGGCGAGCTTGCCGCAGAGGATAAGCCGGCGTATGAAATCCTTGAAACCTATAAGGGCAAGGAGCTGGAATATAAGGAGTATGAGCCGCTCTACTCCTGTGCCAAGGAAGCGACCGATCGTCAGCATAAGAAGGCCTTCTTTGTATACTGCGATGATTATGTCACCATGACAGACGGTACAGGTATCGTTCATATCGCGCCGGCCTTTGGTGAGGACGATGCCCGAGTGGGCCGCAAGTACAGCGCACCCTTCGTGCAGATGGTGGATGATCACGGCAGGATGAAGCCGGAGACCGGCAAGTTTGCCGGCATGCGCTGCAAGCCGACACAGGCGGAGCTGGATGAGGGCGCAGTCAGCTGTGATCCGGAGGTCTTAAAGGATCTGGACGAGAGAGGCATTCTTTTCGCGGCTCCGAAAGTAGAGCATGACTATCCGCACTGCTGGAGATGCGGAACGCCGCTGATCTACTACGCGCGTGAATCCTGGTTCATTAAGATGACCGAGGTGCGCGATGATCTCGTGCGGAACAACAAGGAAATCAACTGGGTTCCGCCGACTATGGGCGAGGGACGCTTTGGCAACTGGCTGGAGAACATTCAGGACTGGGCCATTTCGCGCAACCGCTATTGGGGAACGCCTCTGAACATCTGGGAATGCCCGGACTGCGGCAAGCAGATCAGTGTAGGCTCCCGCAAGGAGCTGGCAGAGCTCTCCGGCAATCCGGAGGCAGAGCACACCGAGCTTCACAGACCCTATGTGGATCAGTATGAAATCAAGTGCCCGGATTGCGGCGGCAGCATGAAGCGTGTGCCGGAGGTAATCGACTGCTGGTTTGATTCCGGCGCCTGCCCATATGCAGAGCTGCACTATCCTTTTGAAAATAAGGAGCTGTTCGAGAAGCAGTTTCCGGCCTCCTTCATTTCGGAGGCAGTGGACCAGACGAGAGGATGGTTCTACTCTCTGCATGCAGAAGCAACCCTTCTGTTCAATCGACCGGCCTTTAAAAACGTTATCGTTATGGGACTGGTTCTGGACGAAGAAGGCAATAAGATGTCCAAGTCCAAGGGAAATGCGGTGGATCCGATGGAGGCACTGGAAACCTATGGCGCCGATGCGGTCCGCTGGTATTTTTACACGGCAAGTGCACCGTGGCTTCCCAAGCGCTTCTCCGGAAAGTCGGTAAAGGAAGGACAGAGCAAGTTCCTCGGAACACTCTGGAACACCTACGCCTTCTACGTACTGTATGCGGACATCGATCAGTTTGATCCGACAAAGTACACACTGAATTACGACAAGCTCTCTGTCATGGACAAGTGGCTGTTGTCCAAAATGAACTCCATGATTCAGAAGACCGATGCCAACATGGCAGCATACAAGCTGCCGGAGGCGGCTGCGGTGCTGGAGGAGTTTGTGGATGATCTTTCGAACTGGTATGTTCGTCGCGGAAGGGAACGCTTCTGGGCAAAGGGCATGGAACAGGACAAGATCAATGCCTACATGACGCTCTACACAGCGCTGAAGAACGTCTGCCTGTGCGCGGCACCGATGATCCCGTTTATGACGGAGGAAATTTACCAGAACATCGTGCGCAGCGTAGACGCTGCTGCCCCGGAATCGATCCACCTGTGCCGATTCCCGGAGGCGGAGCAGACGCAGATTGATACGAAGCTGGAAGAGGATATGGACGAAGTCCTCAGGATTGTGGTGATGGGACGTGCCTGCCGCAATACCTCCGGCCGCAAGAACCGCCAGCCGCTTTCCAAAATGTATGTGAAGGCCGACAAGAGCCTGGACCGCTTCTATCAGGAGATCATCGAGGATGAGCTGAACGTAAAGAGCGTGGAGTTTGCCGATGATGTACGTGCATACACAACATATGCCTTCAAGCCTCAGCTGCGCACGGTAGGACCTAAGTACGGCAAACACCTTGGCAGCATCCGGAAGATTCTGTCCGAGCTGGACGGGAACAAGGCCATGGATGAGCTAAGCGCAGGCGGCGTGCTTCGGTTTACCGCAGACGGAGAAGAGATCGAGCTGACCAAAGACGATCTTCTGATTGAGATGGCTCAGAAGCCGGGGTATGTTTCACAGGAAGACGGGAACCTTACCGTGGTGATCGACACCAATCTGACACAGGAGCTGATAGAGGAGGGCTACGTTTACGAAATCATCTCCAAGATTCAGACGATGCGCAAGGATTCCGGCTTTGAGGTGATGGATCATATTCATTTGTCGCTGTCCGGCAATGAGAAGCTTTATGAGATTGCCGACAGGAAGAAGGAAGCCATCTGCACCAAGGTTCTGGCAGATGCGATTCAAAAGGACGTTTCTCTGGCCAATGAAAAGGAGTGGGACATCAATGGTGAGACAGTAACCATTGGCGTAGAGAAGGCATAGGATACGCCGGATTGCCGGCGGCAATCCGGTATTACACACGGCATGCAGAAAGGGAAACGGAATGAGGAAGACCAAGATTAATTTTGACAAGGACCTGTTCAAAAGGAGCGTGGAATACAATGTCCGCACCATGTTCCGCCGCGAGATCGCAGAGGCGAGCAAGGAGCAGATTTTCCAGGCGGCAGCGTATGCGCTCAAGGATCAGATCGTTGATGACTGGATGCGCACGCAGAAGGAATTCGATGAGAAGAATCCGAAGACTCTGTATTATCTTTCCATGGAGTTCCTGATGGGAAGAGCCTTCGGCAATAATCTGATCAATCTTCAGGCGTATGAGCCGGTTGCAGAAGCGCTGAAGGAGCTGGGCTTTGATATCAATGCCATCGAGGACCAGGAGCCGGATCCGGCACTTGGAAACGGCGGACTCGGAAGACTGGCGGCGTGCTTCTTGGATTCGCTGGCAACTCTGAACTATCCGGCGTACGGCTGCGGCATCCGTTATCGTTACGGTATGTTCAAGCAGAAGATTGTGGACGGCTACCAGGTAGAGGCCCCGGATAACTGGCTTGAGAACGGCAACCCGTTCGAGCTTCGCCGTCCGGAGTATACGCAGGAGGTTCACTTCGGCGGCTATGTTGCTTCTTATGTGGCAGAAAACGGACGCACGATGTTCCGCCAGGAGGGCTATTCTGCTGTCAAGGCAGTGCCGTACGACATGCCGGTCATCGGCTACGGCAACGGCTTTGTTGATACACTGCGCATCTGGGATGCGGAGCCGGTGAACAGCTTCCATCTGGATTCCTTTGACAAGGGCGATTATCAGAAGGCTGTCGAGGAGGAAAACCTTGCCAGAACCATCTGCGAGGTCCTGTATCCTTGTGATGATCATACGCAGGGTAAGGAGCTTCGGCTCAAGCAGCAGTACTTCTTTGTATCAGCCTCTGTACAGCTGGCTATCAAGAAATTCATGTCCCGCAACAAGGACATTCATGACCTTCCCTCGAAGGTTGTGTTCCAGATGAATGATACGCATCCGACACTGACCGTGCCAGAGCTGATGAGAATCCTTCTGGATGAGTACCAGCTGGAATGGGACGATGCATGGAAGATTGTACAGAAGTCCACGGCCTATACCAACCACACCATCATGGCAGAAGCCCTGGAGAAGTGGCCCATCGAGCTGTTCTCCCGTCTTCTTCCCCGTATCTATCAGATCGTGGAAGAGATTAATCGACGTTTCGAAAACGACATTCATGCCAGGTACGACCACAGCGGCGTAGATGTCGGCTATAAGATTTCCAAGATGGGCGTTATCTATGACGGTCAGGTTCGCATGGCGAACATGGCCATTGTAGCAGGCTTCTCTGTCAACGGTGTTGCAAGGCTTCATACCGAGATTCTTAAAAATGAGTCGCTGCACGACTTTTACGAGATGTTCCCGGAGAAGTTCAACAACAAGACCAACGGAATTACGCAGAGGCGCTTCCTTATGCATGCCAACCCTCTGCTGGCATCCTGGATTACGGATCACATTGGAGATGAGTGGATCACGGACCTTTCTCACATCGGAGAGCTTAAGCCCTATGCGACCGATGAAAAGGCACAGCGCGAGTTCATGCAGATCAAGTATCAGAACAAGGTGCGCCTGGCCAATTACATACTGGAACACAACGGCGTCGAGGTAGATCCTCGTTCCATCTTCGATGTACAGGTAAAGCGTCTGCATGAGTACAAGAGACAGCTTTTGAACATCCTGCACGTAATGTACATTTATAATCAGCTGAAGAAGAACCCGGGTATGGAGTATCCGGCACACACCTTTATCTTCGGTGCAAAGGCAGCAGCAGGCTACCGCAATGCAAAGCTGACCATTAAGCTGATCAACAATGTGGCAGATGTGATTAATAACGATCCGTCCATCCAGGGCAAGCTGAAGGTGGTTTTCATCGAAGACTATCGTGTCAGCAATGCGGAGATCATCTTTGCGGCAGCAGATATCTCTGAGCAGATTTCCACTGCTTCCAAGGAAGCTTCCGGAACCGGCTGCATGAAGCTGATGCTCAACGGCGCACTGACGATCGGAACCATGGACGGTGCCAACGTCGAGATGGCAGAGGAGATGGGCAAGGAGAACATGTTTATCTTCGGTCTGTCCTCTCAGGAAGTTATTAATTATGAGAACAACGGCGGCTATAACCCGAATGAGATCTTCAACAATGATCAGAATGTTCGGGAGGTTCTGATGCAGCTGGTGAATGGCACATACTCCAGAGAAAATCCGGAGCTGTTCCGCCCGCTGTATGATTCTCTCCTTAAGAGTCAGCCGGGATGCCCTGCAGACCGCTACTTTATCCTGAAGGATTTCGAATCCTACGCAGCAGCGCAGCGTGATATCGTTGCAGCATATCAGGACAAGAGCAAGTGGGCAGAGATGGCCATCATCAATACATCCTCCTGCGGTAAATTCTCCTCCGACCGTACCATTGAGGAGTACGCGAAGGAAATCTGGAAGCTGGAGAAGGTAGAGATTCCGGCACCGGCTCCGAAGAAGGAAGAGGCCAAGAAGGAAGAAATCAAGGAAGAACTGAAAGAGGAGCTCATGAAGGACACTGCGGCAGCGAAGAAGACCGTGGCTTCGGCTCTGAATGCAGCGGTATCCAAAAAGAAATGATGCACCACCCGCGGATGTATGGCAGTCGCAGCGGGATGAATTGACAGATTCATACAATTGTATACAATCTAAGAAGGAGCCCACAGACGGAAATCACCTCCGCGCTGTGGGTTTTCTTGTAGGAATGACCAGCAGGCGACCGACCTGCTGTATGTGGAAACAGGAAAGGGAGAGAAGACGATGGTGAAGCTGCATAAAGGTGGCGCATATTATCTTGGAAACGGACAGTGGATCTGGGACGGACCGGATGCCGGGGCTGCTCTTGCAGCAGCAGGTCTTTCCGGGAGCAAGGAGGAGGCCAGGAACAAGACCATGGCCTGGGGAATCCTTGCAGCACACAATATTAGCGGCAGAAAGGACAAACTGCGGATCAAATTCGATCAGCTGACCAGCCATGATATCACCTATGTCGGCATCATTCAGACAGCAAGGGCATCCGGACTGGAGAAATTTCCGATTCCTTACGTGCTCACCAACTGTCACAACTCTCTTTGTGCTGTAGGCGGTACGATTAATGAAGATGATCATATGTTCGGCCTGACGGCAGCACAGAAATACGGCGGAGTCTATGTTCCGCCTCACCTTGCGGTCATTCATCAGTATGCACGCGAGAAGATGGCCAGAACCGGTGGTATGATTCTGGGATCGGATTCTCATACCCGGTACGGAGCGCTGGGGACCATGGCGATGGGAGAGGGCGGACCGGAGCTGGTCAAGCAGCTGCTCGGACAGACCTATGACATTGCAAGGCCGGAAGTAATTGCGGTTCATCTGACCGGAGCACCGCGGCGGGGCGTTGGCCCTCATGATGTTAACATTGCACTCATCGGGGCTGTGTTTGAAAGCGGCTTTGTCAAGAATAAGGTGCTGGAGTTCATCGGAGAAGGCGTGCATAACCTTTCGGAGGATTATCGCATCGGCATCGATGTCATGACGACAGAGACAACATGTCTTTCCTCCATCTGGGAGACAGATGAGGTGACCAGGGACTGGCTGGCGCTTCACGGCAGAGAAGCGGATTATGCATCGCTTGCACCGGAAAAGGGCGCTTATTACGATGGCGTGATCGATATTGATCTATCCAAAATAGAACCGATGATTGCCATGCCCTTCCACCCTTCGATGGCGTACTCCATTGATACGGTAAATCACAATCTCGCAGATATTCTTCATGAGGTTGAACTGCGGGCGAAGGTATCCTTTGGTGACAAGGTGGAGACACACCTGCAGGATAAGATTGTTGACGGTCGGCTCCTGGTGGATCAGGGGATCATTGCCGGATGTGCCGGCGGCGGATTCGAGAATATCTGCGAGGCGGCCGGAATTCTGGACGGAGAGAGTATCGGAAGTGATAAGTTTACACTTTCTGTATATCCTGCTTCACAGCCTGTTTATGCGGAGCTGATTCGAAACGGTGTTGCCATGAAGCTGATGGACGCCGGGGCTGTACTTAAAACCGCATTCTGCGGACCGTGCTTTGGAGCTGGTGACACACCGGCCAATAACGCATTTTCTATTCGGCATTCTACGCGCAACTTCCCGAACCGTGAGGGCTCGAAGCCGCAGAAGGGCCAGATTTCCTATGTGGCACTGATGGATGCCAGATCAATTGCAGCGACGGCGGCTCATCAGGGATTCCTTACGGCGGCAACAGATATGGATAAGGATATCCCGAGCTACCATTATCATTTTGACGGTGCCATTTATGAGAAGAGAGTATTTGATTCACATGGAACGGCTGATCCGGATACGACGCTGCAGCTCGGACCGAATATTAAGGACTGGCCGAAGATGGAGCCGCTTCCGGAGAACCTGGCTCTTCGCGTTGTTGCTGAAATTCATGATCCGGTTACCACAACCGATGAGCTGATTCCGTCCGGAGAGACATCATCCTATCGTTCCAATCCGGAAGGACTTGCAGAGTTTACGCTTTCCCGGAAGGCACCGGATTATGTGGAGCTTGCCAAAGAGGTGCGAGAGGGCGAGCGCGCACAGGTTGCCGGATCCTGCATCGGAAAGGCACTTCCGGGCTTCCATGATGTCATGACCACCATCCGTACAAAGTTCCCGGAAGTGGGGCGCGCCAACATCGGGATCGGCTCGACCATATACGCGGTGAAGCCCGGTGACGGCTCTGCAAGAGAGCAGGCTGCCTCCTGCCAGAAGGTACTCGGCGGTTGGGCTAACATTGCAGGTGAATATGCAACTAAGCGTTATCGCAGCAACCTGATCAACTGGGGTATGCTTCCTTTCCTTTTTGCAGGAGAGGAGCTTCCGTTCTGCAAGATGGATTATCTGTTCTTCCCGAAGATTCGGGAGGCTGTGGAGAATAAGGCAGAGGAGATTACCGGATACGTTGTGCGGGAAGGAAATCTTCTTCCGTTTACAGTGACATTGGGGAGTCTGACCGACGAAGAGAGACAGATCATTCTGGACGGCTGTCTGATTAATTACAACCGGAGATCCCTGGCAAACAACTGATACAGCATGGGCCTGATACAATGCTTTATTGTGGTGATGTTCGCGGCAGCGCTGTGTGTCACCATGCGTTATTATCTGAATATGCTGCAGGAGCAGAACTGGCAGACAGAGGAATATTTTCGCCTGCTGCTGAGGGACAGCCTTCGATGGCTGCCCCTTCTTTTCGTGCTGGTTCCGTCGGCGGCACTATGGATGGAGTACCAGGTGCTGGGAAGAGCGCTTCTGTTGTTGTATCTGCTGGGTATCCTGCTGCTGTATGGCCTTCGTTTGCAAAGAATGCAGGGAACAGAAAAAGCGACGGATAAAAGAAAAGGAAAAAAGGGTATACGCAATGGAGGACTCCGCCCCGGGCGAAGGCTGGAGGGACTGCTTTGCCTGTGGCTTGTCTGGTGGCTTGTGATTCTCCTGCTGTGCCTTCGGATGCAGAAAAGCCATAGAAACGCAATGAATCTGTTTCTTGGTGTGGGCTTTATGCTGCAGCCGCTGGCTGCGCCGCTTCTGCGAAAGCTGCTAGGGCCGCTGGAATGGATTATGGGACGGCGCTATGTAAAAGCGGCGTGGGAGCTTCTGCAGCGGCGCCGCGGACTGAAGATTGTGGTTGTAACGGGGAGCCGGAATCTGGATGAGATGGGGCGGATTCTGGCGGCATTTCTGTCCAGGTGTGGTCCCTGCCGGCTGGAGGAGAAGGTGCTCCATACGGCCGTGGATGCGGCACAGGTGATTCACGAGCTTCCGGGACTTCAGCTGGAAATTCTGATCTGTCTGGTGCAGGCAGCCGGGCCGCAGGACCTGCAGCAGATCACAGATATTCTTCATCCGGAGCTCCTGCTGCAGGTGTCAAAGGATGCAGCCACCGGAAATGAAAATGCAGAGCTTTCGGGAATGCATGGGGTTATACTGATCAATGGAGATGATAAGGAGCTCATGCGTGAAAAGCTCGGAAAGAAAGTGGTGACCTTTGGCTTTGGCGAGCATTGCCATGTGAAGGGAACCATCCTTGAGAGCGGCTCGGAGGGGACACGGTTCACACTTCCAAGGGGGAGACGTGCACCGGAGGAATATACGACCATATTGATCGGCCGTCAGCAGCTACGTTTTCTGATTGGCGCCATTACAGCGGCAAGGATGCTCGGCGCAGAAAGAGAGGAGCTCCCCTATCAGACGGCGATCATTCCGCAGACACCGCACCACATGCAGC
>CAVFRZ010000065.1:0-10332 GCA_963624875.1 Anaerovibrio sp. | reverse complement strand
GGAAAAGGCTTTGCAGGAAGAACAGCCGGCTTCGGCGGAGGCAGCTTTCACGGCGGGTTCACAGGAAGTGCAGGAGCGCGGGGGGCTGGCCCTGAATTTCGATACGGGTATGAAAATGCCGGAGCCTCGGCGTCGCAGGAGAGCGCCGCGCGGGAGGCCGGCGACCGGACTACAACCGTCCGTGTTCCGTTCATTACCGCATGCCTTGGCGGCGAGGCGCCGGTGAACACAGGCAGCGGGAAGATCATGGTGAAGATTCCTGCAGGAACCCAGTCTGGCAGCAGGATCCGTATCCGCGGCAAGGGAATGCCGTCGGTACAGAACCCGTCTGCAAGAGGTGATCTGTACGTCGTCGTAGAGGTGCTGGTTCCGCAAAAGCTCAGCCAGGAGGCCGTTGACTGCCTTAAAAACTTCCAGGCTGCGTGCTACCGCAGTAAGGCCAGCTGATGTGAGGAAAACATGAGCGCTAGGTACTCCCAGCTGCTGGTACTTGTATATTTTGCATACAGCTATCTGCAAAATCTGGCGGATGATTCGGAAGAACATAATGGAAAATACCGGAAAGCATATGGTATAGTTAAGCTGCTGTGCCCGTAGAGTCGGTGCCGGCGGCTTTTTTGATGGATTACAAATAAAAGGTAAAGTGATCTCGGGCAGTACATCCGCCGGACGGCGCCTTGACAATGTCTGAGAGGAAGGAAAAGAACAGCATGAAGAAAATCGGAGAAGAGTGCGGCGTATTCGGAATCTGGTCACCCACCAAGCAGAATCTTCCGATGCTGGCCTATTATGGCCTTTTTGCTCTGCAGCATCGCGGCCAGGAGGCAGCAGGCATTGCCGTGAATGAGGACGGTGTGTTCCGCTATCATCGTGACCTTGGGCTTGTGCACGAGGTATTTCACCAGGATAACCTGGAAGCCCTCGGAGAAGGACAGATTGCGGTTGGACACGTTCGCTACTCCACAAGCGGCGTCTCCAACCGCGCCAACGCACAGCCGGTGGTTGTGCGCCATACGAAAGGCAGCATGGCTCTTTGCCACAACGGCAATCTTGTAAATTCCTATGAGCTGCGTGCTGAGCTGGAGAATGAGGGATGTATTTTCCATTCGACAACCGACACCGAGGTCATTTCCTACCTGATTACGAGAGAACGGATTCACTGCTCCTCCATTGAGGAGGCCGTCAGCCGGGTGATCGAACGGATTCATGGCGCATTTTCGCTGGTGATCAGTTCTCCCTCCAAGCTGATTGCGGTTCGCGATCCGCACGGCTTCCGTCCTCTTTGCTACGGCAAAACGCCGGATGGGTGCGTTGTTTTTGCTTCGGAGTCCTGCGCTTTGGATGCCGTCGGGGCCAAGCTGGTTCGCGATTTAAAGCCGGGCGAAATCATGATCTGCGACAGGACCGGCCTTCGCTCCATCCATACGCATGAGGGGAAGGCGAAGCCCTCCATGTGCGTGTTTGAATACATCTATTTTGCACGTCCGGATTCTGTGATTGACGGCGCGTCTGTTCATAAGGCGCGGGTTCGTGCCGGCGCGTTCCTGGCCCTTGAGCATCCGGTGCAGGCGGATATCGTCATCGGCGTACCGGACTCCGGACTGGATGCGGCACTTGGCTATTCCAGACAGTCGGGGATTCCCTATGGCATTGGCATGCTCAAGAATAAGTATATTGGCCGGACCTTCATCTCTCCGGGACAGGCGGCTCGGGAGAACCTGGTGAAAATCAAGCTCAATCCCATTGCAGAGACCATCCGCGGCAAGCGCGTGGTACTGATTGACGATTCCATCGTGCGTGGCACCACCTCCGCACGGATCGTGCGGCTGGTGCGGGAGGCCGGTGCAACAGAGGTTCATTTCCGTGTATCGGCACCGCCGTTCCTGAATCCCTGCTACTACGGAACCGACATCGATTCCAAGGAAAATCTGATCGCCTGCCACCATTCTGTGGAGGAGATTGCGAAGATCATCGGTGCAGATTCGCTTGGCTACCTTTCCGTGGAGAATGCGCTGAAGCTGGCCGGCGGAAATGATGCCGAGCAGGGCTTCTGCTCGGCTTGCTTTGACGGCAAGTATCCGACAGAGGTTCCGTCTGAAACGGCCAAGGATCGCTTCGAGAATAAGATTCCGGCAGAGTGGCTCGCACAGCACACCACGGAATGGAAGGATGAAGATCAGGAAGCGATGGAACATGAGAATTGATAAGTTTCTTGCTGATCTTGGCGCCGGCACGCGCAGTGAAATCAAAAAAGACATTCGTAAGAGCGGCGTGTGGATCGGCGGCGATCAGATTCGTGATCCGGGGTATCTGGTGGAAGAACCCTTTCCGCCCGTTGTTTTCCGGGGGGAGAGCTGGGAATACGAGCCGGAAGTCTGGTATATGATGAACAAGCCGGCAGGGGTATTATCTGCCAGTGAGGATAAAAAGCAGAAGACCGTGCTGGATCTGATCACGGAGAGAAAGCGCACCGATCTTTTCCCTGTGGGGCGACTGGACAAGGATACAGAGGGGCTTTTGCTGATCACGAATAACGGAGATATGGCACACCGCCTGCTCTCGCCCAGATATCATGTGGACAAGACCTACCTGGTGCGGGCATCCGGTACCCCGTTTACCAATGAGGATGCGGCCAGATTTGAGGCCGGTATCCAGTACGATGTGAATCTGACAGCACTTCCTGCACGTATGGAGAAGGCCCCTTCGGGTGATCCGCATGAAGTGCTTGTGACAATACAGGAGGGAAAGTTTCACCAGATCAAGAAAATGGTGGCAGCCCTCGGAGGAGAGAAGGAAGTAATTGCACTAAAACGGCTCTCGTTTGGACCGTTGGAGCTGGATTGTGCACTTGCGCCGGGGGAATATCGCCGGCTGCGTGAGGATGAATATGGCAGATTTGAAGAATATGGAAGAGTCCGGCGCGGATCAGAGCAGAATTCGTAATTTCTGCATTGTAGCGCACATAGACCACGGGAAGTCGACGCTGGCAGACCGCATGATTGAGCTGACGGGCGTTCTGACGGCGCGGGAAATGAAAAATCAGGTTCTCGACAACATTGATGTGGAGCGGGAACGCGGCATTACCATTAAATCCCAAGCGGTTCGACTGATCTATCAGGCAGAGGACGGACAGGAATATACCTTTAATCTGATTGATACTCCCGGGCATGTGGACTTTAACTATGAGGTGTCGCGTTCCTTGGCTGCCTGCGACGGTGCCATCCTGGTGGTGGATGCAACGCAGGGCATTCAGGCCCAGACGATGGCCAATGTATATCTGGCGCTGGAGCACAACCTGGATGTTTTCCCTGTGATCAACAAGATTGATCTCCCGAGCGCCAGACCGGAGGAGGTTAAGCAGGAGATTGAGGATGTCATCGGGATTGAGGCAATGGACGCGCCGGAAATCTCGGCCAAAAACGGCATCAACATCAAAGAGGTTCTTGAGAGCGTTGTGAAGAAGATTCCGGCGCCCACAGGGGATTCGTCTGCACCCTTGAAGGCGCTGATCTTTGATTCTCTGTACGATTCTTACCGGGGCGTTATTGTATTCATCCGCGTGCGGGACGGCGTGATCCGCAAAGGCACAAAGGTACGCTTTATGGCAAGCGGAGCGGAGGAGGATGTAGTGGAAGTGGGCTATTTTGGCCCGGGAAGATTCATTCCCTGCAGTGAGCTCTCAGCGGGCATGGTCGGATATTTTACCGCATCCATCAAGAACATCCGTGATGCGCGTGTCGGCGACACCGTAACGAATGCAGTAATTCCGTGCAGTGAGCCGCTCCCCGGCTACAAGAAGGCACAGGCCATGGTCTTTGCCGGTATCTATCCGCAGGACACATCCAAGTATCCGGATTTAAAGGACGCTTTGGAAAAATTCCAGCTCTCCGATGCCAGTCTTTCCTATGAGCCGGAGACGTCGCTGGCGCTGGGCTTTGGCTTCCGGTGCGGATTCCTGGGACTCCTTCATATGGAGGTTGTCTTAGAACGACTGGAGCGGGAATACGATCTGGATATTATCTCGACAGCACCGGGCGTTGTTTACCGGATTTATCGGACCGACGGCACCATGATGGAGCTTACCAATCCCGCCAATCTGCCGGATCCTTCCGAAATCGAGCATATGGAGGAGCCCATTGTCTCGGCGGAGATCATGGTGACAACCGAGTATCTGGGGGCGATTATGCAGCTGTGCCAGGAACGGCGCGGCGTGTACCTGTCGACGGATTATATCGAAACGACCAGAGCCGTGCTCAAATACGAGCTGCCGCTGAACGAGATTATTTACGATTTCTTTGACGCCTTAAAGTCGAGGTCCCGCGGCTATGCATCCTTTGACTACGAGCTGAAGGGATATGCAGTGTCCAAGCTGGTGAAGCTGGATATCCTTGTGAACAAGGAGCCTGTGGATGCGCTGTCTTTTATTGTGCATGAGGCGGGAGCCTATGAGCGTGGACGGAAGATGTGTGAGAAGCTCAAGGATGAAATTCCCCGTCAGTTGTTCGAGGTGCCGATCCAGGCAGCTGTTGGCGGGCGCGTGATCGCAAGAGAGACGGTTCGGGCGTATCGCAAGGACGTTCTGGCTAAGTGCTACGGCGGCGATGTGTCGCGCAAGAAAAAGCTCTTAGAGAAGCAGAAGGAAGGCAAAAAGCGCATGCAGATGGTTGGAAACGTCGAAATTCCAAAGGAAGCCTTCATGAATGTGCTGAAGCTGGGAGACGAGCAGTGAGTGTGAGTGAAAATGCGGAGCAGGCGGTGAGCTTGTATCTGCATTTTCCTTTTTGTGTCCGCAAATGCAGGTATTGCGACTTCCTGTCCGGGCCGGCCGGGGAGACGGAGCGAAAACGGTATCTCCACGCACTGGAAACGGAGCTTGAGAAAACAGCGGAAGAAATTACAGATAAGGAGTCTGGTGGAACGCTGCCGGTGGATACCGTTTTTCTGGGCGGCGGAACGCCGTCGCTTTTGTCCGGCGAGGAGCTGCAGGAGCTGCTGCAGACAGTGCGGATGTGGTATGACGTGCGGCCGGAGGCGGAAATCACGATGGAATGCAATCCGGGAACAGCCGGCCTTGAGGCACTTTGTGCTTACCGGAAGGCAGGTGTAAACCGCCTGTCCATTGGCGTACAGTCCTTTCGGGATGAGGAGCTGCGGATCCTGGGACGGATCCACGACAGCAGGCAGGCAAAGGAGTGCTTTTATCAGGCACGGGAGGCTGGATTTACAAATATCAGCCTGGATCTGATGTCGGCACTTCCGGGGCAGACAATGGAGACGTGGCTGTATTCCCTTTCGGAGGCGGCTGCGCTGGGCCCGGAGCATATATCTGCCTATAGCCTTATTCTGGAGGAAGGCACCGAGTTATACCGGATGGCGGAACAGGGAAGCCTGCCGCCTTTGCCGGAGGAGGTGCTGGACCGGGACATGTATCACCGGACGAAGACGTTTCTGGCTGAGCATGGCTATCACCGGTATGAAATTTCCAACTATGCAAGAGAAGGCTTTGAAAGCCGGCATAACAGCGGCTACTGGACGGGGCACCCATATCTTGGCTTTGGGACCGGCGCGGCTTCGTACTGGAAGGGGATGCGCTGGAGTCACACAAGGCAATTGGCAGCATACTGTGAGAGGCTGGAGCAGGCAAGAAGCCGTAAGGAGCTGTTGACAATGCCCTGGCAGGACCTGGCGGATGAAGCGTTGTACGAGGATATTGAGCAGCTGTCGCCGGAAGACCAGATGGAGGAATTCATGTTCCTGGGGCTTCGGCGGATGGAGGGCGTTTCCGCAGAGGAGTTTCAAATCCGGTTCGGCATCTCGATGGAGTCTGTGTACGGAGCTGTACTGCGCAGGTACCGGGAGCTGGGGCTTTTGAAGGAGGAGAGAGGGCGTGTTGCCCTGACGGATGCGGGGGTGGATGTCAGCAATACGGTGATGGCGGACTTTCTGCTGTAGCCGGTCTGGCCAGCCACATGAGCAAAAGGAAAGCTGCGTAGCAGCGATTTTGCGAATGGGCTCTGAATAGTTACCGAAGTTTTCCGAAGGAAAACGTCCCAACGGGCTGACTTGTCACTCCCAGGGAAGGTTGATACAATGAAGAACGTATGTTGTCAAAAAACGTGCCGCCGGAGGGCTGCGGCAGAAAGAGGGAGAATGGGACATTTTAAGACTTCGGTAAAAGCATTTCTGCTGGCAGCAGCCGCTGCCTGCCTTCTTGCACTGACACCGGCAGGGGCAGCAAGAGCGGAGGCAGCAGCTGTATCCGGGATTGATGTCAGCTCGTACCAGGGGAACATTGACTGGAATGCGGTGGCAGCCAGCGGGGTGAAGTTCGCCATGATTCGAATCGGCAATATTAAGTACGGACTGGATTCGAAATTCACGCAGAATGTTGTGGCGGCGAATGCAGCTGGGATTCGCGTTGGTGCATATGTATATTCTTATGCGTTGAATGACGCGGAGGCAGCGGCGGATGCGCAGCTGGCGGTATCGGCGATGGCAGCGCTTCCGATTTCGTTTCCGGTTGCCATTGATCTGGAGGACTCCTCCCAGAAGAGCCTGACGGCCGCACAGCTGCAGTCAATTGCCAACACCTTCTGCTCGGTGGTCTACGCGGCAGGGTATCAGCCGATGGTTTACAGCTACAAGAACTGGTTCACTGAGCGAATGGGGGCAACCGCCTGGGATCACTGGGTTGCGAATTACAGCAGCGCCATGGGCTTTCCCGGCACAATGTGGCAGTATTCCTCCAGCGGAAGCGTGGCGGGTATTGCCGGAAACTGCGACATGGACTATGTCCTGAAGGATTATTTCACAACAATTCCTGCCAACGGACTTTCCACGCAAAGCGGTGCCACCTACTATTTTGTCAACTACCGGAAGCAGTTCGGTATGCAGACAATCGGCGGACTGCAGTACTTCTTTGACGGAACGGGGGCAATGGTCAAGAACCAGACAATCACCGATGCCCAGAACAATATCATCCGCATGTGCAAGGATGGCCATGTTGTTGTGATTACAGCACAGCAGCAGGCACAGGCCGCGCAGCTCAAGGCGGTTTCGGATCAGCAGGCGGCGATTCTGGTGCAGTGCCAGACCGCGCAGGCAGCAGCAGAGCAGCAGGCTAAGGCAGCAGCGGCGCAGGCGCAGGCTTTGCAGACGCAGTTTGAACAGGCGGCCGTGACCGCGCAGACGGCAGCTGCAAACGCAGCCGCTCTTCCGACACCGGAGAATCTGGCTGCGCAGCAGGTGGCTGCGCTTCAGCTGCAGCAGGCGCAGACAGCAGCCGCAGAGGCTCAGCAGTCTGCAGCAGCGCTTCAGACGGCAGCCCAGACGGCAGCTGCGCAGACAACAGCGCAGACGCAGACGGCGGCGACTGCCAAGGCGGCCAGCGATGCGGCACAGCTTGCGATCGTAATTCCTGATTAAGGCGGTCAGCCTTCATTTGCCTGAATAGTAACGATATAATAGAGGTATAGAGCCCGACAGCGTTCTGCTGCCGGGCTTTTCTATCCCTGTTCAGGGAAGCCCTTTCACGTGCCGCAGCAGTGGCTTCATGTATTCATTACACGGGTAAATTACGCCGTTATCGGTCTGTACAGTGTGCAGCGGTAACATACTGACCCACGCGGATTTCCTTCACGCAGCCGCGCAGGGTAAGGTGCGTAAGCTCCTTCACAAGCTCGCGGAACGGAACCTCCCGGCAAGCCAAGCGGGAAACCTCCGACGCAATGTCGTCAAGACACCTTGGCTCCGCATAATCCAGGCATTCCAATATTGCCCGGCCGACGCCGGATTCGGTTCCCGCAAGTGCTTCAAAATCAAAGGTCATTTGCGCATATTCGGATCCCGAATGCTGTTCCGCTTCGTCCGCCTCCCGAAGGCCCAGCGCTTCCAGAATAAGATCGGGTGAAAGTGCAATTCCGGCGCCCTGTCGGATGAGGCGATTGCAGCCTGCACTATTGCGGTCGGTTCTTCTGCCCGGAAGAGCCCACACATCCTTTCCCTGTTCCAGTGCACGGTCCACTGTAATCAGCGTTCCCGACTGTTCTCTCGCCTCAACCACCAGAATGATATCGGACAGACCACTGATAATCCGGTTTCTTGCCGGAAAAAAGGTATTCTGCGGGGACAGTCCCGGCCGGTATTCTGAGAGGAGTCCACCTCTGTCAATCAGGGCTTCATACAGGTCCTTATTTTCCCTTGGATAGCATATATCAACGCCTCCGCCCAGAACTGCATAGGAATCATCCGATGTATCCAGTGCTCCTCGTCCGGCAACGCCGTCCACGCCCCTTGCCATGCCGGAAATGATCTGAACGCCTTCCCTTGCAAGCGCTGCTGCGAAGATTCTCGCCTGCTCCCGTCCATAGGGCGACGCCATCCGCGTTCCCACGATTCCGACGGCCGCACGCTCCTGTCTTGGAAGTCGTCCCTTCACATAAAGGCCAAACGGCGGATCTTCAATCTGAAGAAGACGAGTTGGGTAGTCCGTCTCCCCCATCCAGATATAGCGGATTCCTTTGCTCCCAAGGTCCTGTAACTTTTCCTCCGGCGATTGTCCCCTGCTGCCCGCATGCTTTCTGGCTTCACATATTCTGGCTGTTTTCAATGGTGTGACATTGCAGGACGTTCTCAGATAGGATTCCAGCTCCTCCACTCGCATTCGATACAGCTCCTCTGCAAAATCCGGCCGTTTACCCGCCTTCTCCCAAAGCTCCCGAAGCGTTACATTACCGATACCATCAATCCCCGCCAGCCATACATCGTACTCAGTCATAGTTTCCTTCCTATGCCACATTCATTGCGGCAGCATTCCTTCCTTTCCCGGCTGCCCACGGTCTACGCATCGGTATCCGACAGCTTCCGCCAGATGGTCCTCACAAACTTTCTCCTGACCATCCAGATCCGCAATGGTTCTGGCTGTTTTCAGAATCCGGTGAT
This sequence comes from Anaerovibrio sp., assembly GCA_963624875.1. Lineage (GTDB taxonomy): Bacteria > Bacillota > Clostridia > Lachnospirales > Lachnospiraceae > CAG-791. Next base: position 1,392 of record CAVFRZ010000065.1, on the reverse strand, counting down.
ACGCCCTTGCTGACAGATTCATCTTCTGAAAGATCTCCTTTACAAATAGCTTTTCACGGCGTCCAAGCTCGCAGTAACGCTCCGTCTGCATTGCATTCATCTCTGCATTAAAGGAAATTCTTTCCTTTGCAAAGCGTTCTTTTTGACGCTCATGTGCTGCCATAACACGGCTTCGAATGGCAGAGCTCGGCTCCGCCTCCTTCCTCTGTAAAAGTGATTCCACGGGAACCCGCGGTGCATCCACGGTCAGATCAATCCGGTCCAGAATCGGTCCGGGCATACGTCCTTGATACCGCAGAATTTCTGCCCGTGTGCAATTGCATTTACTGTCGGGATAGTACCCGCAGGGGCAGGGGTTGGCAGCTGCAACGAACATGAAACGCGCCGGAAAATCATAATTGCCCGTGCTGCGGGAAATGATAATATGCTGATCCTCCAGCGGCTGGCGCAGGAGATTTAAATTCTCCCTTCCGAACTCCGGCAGCTCGTCCATGAACAGAACTCCCCGATGAGCCAGTGAAATCATCCCTGGCTTTGGATTTACACCACCGCCCACCAGTGCCTGCTGAGTAATTGAGTGGTGCGGTGCCATGAACGGCCGCATATGAATGAGTGGCTTTTCGGGCTTTAGCTCACCGGCGATGCTGTAGATGGCCGAAACCTCCAGACACTCCTCTTTAGTCAGTGGCGGGAGAATTCCGGGAAGACATTTTGCCATCATGGATTTTCCGGAGCCCGGGGGACCGATCATGAGCACGTTATGAAAACCGGCTGCCGCAATCTCAAGTACCCTTTTCACACCGTCCTGTCCGCTAACGCTCCTGTAATCCGCTTCTCCTGATGATGGACTTTCTGACGTCATCTGCAGGAAGGTCTCTGCAGGATGCGGCGGGTAGATTACATCCCTCTCGTTTTTTGCGAGCCGAAGATAGGAAATTACCTCTTCCAGATTTCGAAGGCCAATTACCTTCACCGATCCAAGTGCGGCTGCCTCCCTCGCATTTTCCACAGGTAAAAGAACCGTATCGATTCCTTCCTCCAGTGCACCGCGCACGATCGGAAGTACTCCGCGTACCGGCGTCAGCTCTGCATCCAGAGATAATCCGCCCAGGATCAGAATCCCTTCTGCGGCATCCGGCTCGATTTCCTCCATGGCTTCCAGCAGCCCAACCGCCACCGGAAGATCCGCAATCAGATCTCGCTTCGGAATCTCTGCCGGTGAAAAATTCACCGTAATCCGCCGGGGCGGCAGATGAATTCCTGTATTTTTCAGAGCCACCCGAACACGCTCCTGCGCCTCCCGCACCTGTGCTGAGACGAAGCCAACCATGGAAAATGTAGGTAAGCCATCCGATATGTCCGTTTCAATGCGCAGAAGATAGCTCTGCACGC
>CAVFRZ010000064.1:0-10376 GCA_963624875.1 Anaerovibrio sp. | reverse complement strand
GGATGACGTATATACCTCCATCCACATCGAGGAATACGAGGCAGAAGCACGTGATACCAAGCTGGGACCGGAGGAGATCACAAGGGATGTTCCCGGCGTCGGTGAGGAGGCTCTCAAGGACCTGGATGATGACGGCGTAATCCGCGTTGGTGCGGAGGTTCGCGCCGGGGATATCCTGGTCGGCAAGGTTACACCGAAGGGCGAGACTGAGCTGACGGCAGAGGAGAGACTTCTTCGTGCTATTTTCGGTGAGAAGGCAAGAGAGGTTCGCGATACCTCCCTGAAGGTGCCGCACGGCGAGTACGGTATCATCGTGGATACGAAGGTATTCACCAGAGAAAACGGTGATGAGCTGGCACCGGGTGTTAACAAGGCGGTTCGCATTTACATCGCACAGAAGAGAAAGATCTCGGTCGGCGACAAGATGGCAGGCCGTCACGGAAATAAGGGTGTCGTTTCCCGTATTCTTCCGGTAGAGGATATGCCGTATCTGCCGAACGGACGTCCGCTTGACATCGTGCTGAACCCTCTGGGCGTGCCGTCCCGAATGAACATCGGACAGGTCCTGGAGCTTCATCTGTCGCTGGCATCCAAGGTTCTTGGCTTTAATGTGACAACACCGAACTTCGACGGCGCGAGCCATGACGATATCACCAAGCAGCTGGAGATGGCGAACAAGTATGTCAACTGCAGCTGGGAAGAGTTCGAGGCAGAGTATAAGGATCAGCTGGAGCCGGAGGTGCTGCAGTACCTGTATGATCACCTGGATCACCGCGAAGAGTGGAAGGGTGTTCCGATCACTCCGGACGGAAAGGTACAGCTGCGCGACGGACGTACCGGTGAGAAATTTGATAACCCGACATCCATCGGCTTCATGCACTACATGAAGCTGCACCATCTGGTAGATGATAAGATCCACGCCCGTTCAACCGGTCCTTACTCCCTTGTTACGCAGCAGCCTCTCGGCGGTAAGGCACAGTTCGGCGGACAGCGTTTCGGAGAAATGGAAGTCTGGGCGCTGGAGGCGTACGGCGCTGCATATACGCTGCAGGAGATCCTGACCGTCAAGTCGGATGATGTCGTCGGACGTGTGAAGACGTATGAGGCCATCATCAAGGGTGAGAACATTCCGGAGGCCGGAATTCCGGAGTCCTTCAAGGTGCTTTTGAAGGAGCTGCAGGCACTTGGACTGGATGTTCAGGTTCTCAGAGAAGACGGAACCGAGGCGGAGATCAAGGAAGACATCGATTACGGTGAGTCCTCGATTTATAAGTTTGCAATGGCCAATAACTTTAAGGATTCCGGGGATACGGATCGGGATTCTCTGGCAAAGGGAGGCATGTCCCTGCAGGAATTTAACGCAGAGGGCGAGCTTCAGGAAGCTGAGCCGGAAGAGGACGCTGTAATGGCGGACCTGAATGATGCTGATGACGATGATTTCAGTGATGCAGAGGAGTGATGATAGATGCCTACTACGAAACAGCAGAATTATCAGCCTGTAACGTTTGATGCAATGCGAATCCGCCTTGCCTCTCCGGAACGCATCCGGGAATGGTCCTTTGGAGAGGTAACAAAGCCGGAGACCATCAATTACAGAACACTGAAGCCGGAAAAGGATGGCCTTTTCTGCGAGAAGATTTTCGGACCGACAAAGGACTGGGAATGCAAGTGCGGCAAGTATAAAAAGATCCGCTACAAGGGTGTGGTCTGCGACCGGTGTGGCGTTGAGGTTACCAAGTCCTCTGTACGCCGCGAGAGAATGGGCCATATTGAGCTGGCAGCGCCGGTTTCTCACATCTGGTACTTTAAGGGAATCCCGTCCCGGATGGGCCTGATACTGGATATGAGCCCGAAGGTTCTGGAGAAGGTTCTTTATTTTGCCAACTATATTGTCCTGGACAAGGGTACGACAGACCTTGAGTACAAGCAGGTTCTGACTGAGCGCGAATACCAGGATGCCAAGGAGCAGTGGGGCGGAAAGTTCCGCGCCGGCATGGGCGCTGAGGCGATCAAGGAGCTCCTGCTCGCAGTGGATATTGAACAGGAGTATCAGGATCTGTCGGAGCAGATGAAAGAGGCTACCGGGCAGAAGAGAGCCCGCGTGATTAAGCGCCTTGAAGTTGTGGAGTCCTTCCGTGAGAGCGGCAATCAGCCGTCCTGGATGGTTCTGGACTGCATTCCGGTTATTCCTCCGGATCTTCGTCCGATGGTTCAGCTGGACGGCGGCCGTTTTGCGACATCGGATCTGAACGATCTGTATCGCCGGATCATCAACCGCAACAACCGTCTGAAGAGACTTCTTGAACTGGGTGCTCCGGATATCATTGTACGCAATGAGAAGAGAATGCTGCAGGAAGCAGTAGATGCGCTGATCGACAACGGAAGACGCGGCCGCGCAGTAACAGGCCCCGGAAACCGTGCGCTGAAATCTCTTTCGGATATGCTCAAGGGCAAGAGCGGACGCTTCCGTCAGAACCTTCTGGGAAAGCGTGTTGACTATTCCGGACGTTCCGTTATCGTTGTCGGACCGGAGATGAAGATTTATCAGTGCGGCGTTCCGAAGGAAATGGCACTGGAGCTGTTCAAGCCCTTTGTTATGAAGGAGCTGGAAAAGCGCGGCATTTCTCAGAACATCAAGAATGCCAAGAAGCTGGTGGAGCGTGTAAATCCTCAGGTTTGGGATATCCTCGAGGATGTGATCAAGGCACATCCGGTTATGCTGAACCGTGCACCTACGCTGCACCGCCTTGGAATTCAGGCCTTTGAGCCGATTCTTGTAGAGGGTAAGGCAATTAAGCTTCATCCTCTGGTGTGCACGGCCTTCAATGCAGACTTCGACGGTGACCAGATGGCTATTCACCTGCCGCTTTCTGTGGAGGCGCAGGCAGAGTGCCGGTTCCTTCTGCTGTCCCCGAACAACCTTTTGAAGCCGTCTGACGGAGGACCGGTAGCGGTTCCTTCACAGGATATGATTCTGGGTATCTACTACATTACGCAGGAGAGACCCGGAGATATCGGCGAGGGCATGAGCTTCTCCTCGATGAATGAGGCAATTCTTGCCTATGAGAACCATTACATCACGCTCCACACGATCATTAACGTTCGTGTTTCCAAGAAGGATGCGGATGGTAATGTTGTGAGCGGAACGGTGAAGACAACGCTCGGCCGACTGATGTTCAATGAAGTCCTCCCGCAGGATCTTGGTTTTGTAGATCGCTCCAAGCCGGAGAACTTCCTCCTTCCTGAGGTTGACTTTATGGTCAAGAAGAAGGATCTGAAAAAGATTCTTCAGAAGATCATTGACAAGCACGGAACATTCAAGTGCGCAGAGGTTCTGGACCTGATTAAGGCAATGGGCTACAAGTGGTCCACGATTGCGTGCCTTACCATTTCCATCGCGGACATCACGGTCCCGAAGGAAAAGAAGGAGCTTCTGGAAGAGGCACAGAAGACGGTTGACCAGATTTCCAAGAACTACCGCCGCGGACTTCTGACAGAGGAAGAGCGGTACCGAGCAGTGGTGGAGACCTGGACAAAGATCGATAACCGTCTGACGGACGCACTGCTTCAGTCTCTGGACAATTATAACAACATTTACATGATGGCCGATTCCGGTGCCCGCGGTTCCAATCAGCAGATCAAGCAGCTGGCCGGTATGCGCGGACTGATGGCGGATACAACGGGACGTACCATCGAGCTGCCCATCAAGTCCAACTTCCGCGAAGGTCTGGACGTTCTGGAGTACTTCATGTCGGCACACGGCGCCCGGAAGGGTCTGTCGGATATCGCGCTTCGTACAGCAGACTCCGGTTATCTGACTCGCCGAATGGTTGACGTTTCTCAGGAGCTGATCATCCGTGAGATCGATTGCTCCGAAGGAAAGGATGTAATCCCCGGCATGGAGGTGAAGGCCTTCATGGACGGCAAGGAGAACATTGAGGGTCTGAAGGATCGTATTACCGGCCGTGTGTCCTGCGAGGATATCAAGGATGCAGACGGAAACGTGCTGGTCAAGAAAAACCACATGATCACACCCAGCCGTGCCGAAGCAATTCTGAAGCATGGCGTCGGCAAAAACGGCGATCCGATTGATCCGGTTAAGGATGGCATCAAGATTCGTACGATTCTGACCTGCCGCAGTCATCTTGGTATCTGTGCAAAGTGCTACGGTGCCAACATGGCAACCGGTGAGATGGTTCAGGTCGGTGAGGCAGTCGGCATTATTGCTGCACAGTCGATCGGTGAGCCCGGTACACAGCTGACCATGAGAACATTCCATACCGGCGGTGTTGCCGGTGCGGATATCACACAGGGTCTTCCCCGTGTTGAGGAGCTTTTCGAGGCACGTAAGCCGAAGGGTCTTGCTATTATTACAGACATCAATGGCAAGGTAGAAGTGAAGGACAGCAAGAAGCAGCGCTCGGTTGTCGTTACCAACCAGGAGAGCGGCGAGGCCAAGGAATATGCTATTCCTTATGGATTCCGCATCAAGGTTCAGGACGATCAGATAGTAGAGGCCGGCGATGAGCTGACGGAAGGTTCTGTGAATCCGCATGATCTTCTGAAGATCAAAGGCACTCGTGCTGTACAGGATTATCTTCTGAGAGAGGTTCAGAGAGTGTACCGTCTTCAGGGCGTAGATATCTGCGACAAGCACATCGAGGTGATTGTCCGACAGATGCTCAAGAAGATCCGCATTGAAGAGTCCGGAGATACTCAGTTCCTGCCCGGAAGCCTTATTGATTTCCTTGACTTCGAGGATACCAATGAAGAAATGGAGCAAGAAGGCAAGGAGCCGGCTACCGGAGAGAGAATTATTCTTGGTATTACAAAGTCAGCTCTTGCGACGGATTCCTTCCTGTCGGCAGCGTCCTTCCAGGAGACCACAAGGGTTCTTACAGATGCGGCAATCCGCGGCAAAGTGGATCCTTTGATCGGACTTAAGGAAAACGTCATCATCGGTAAGCTGATTCCTGCAGGTACCGGTATGAAGCGGTATCGCTATACAAAGCTGAACACAGATGAGCGTCTGGCTGCACAGAATGCCCTTCTGGAGCAGGATATTCTTGGGGCAGATGAGTCGGAGGCTGTTCTTTCGGAAGAGCCGTTGAGCGCGAATGATGCCGAGCTGACCGAGGAGATGAATCTGACAGAAACGGCTGACGCATCTGAGGAGATTGTTCTTCCGGAGGATGAGCTGGTTCTGGGTACAGAGGAGTAGTTTTTATAAGAATTCCGTTGACAATTCAAAACGGTATGCGTAAACTTAGAGCGATGTGCGTAAATGCACGTCGCTCTTTTGCTGTTTTCCGATCAGAAAAGACGGCATAGAGCATAGCTGCTGTTCCGTCTGGGTTAAAAGATGGAATAAATCTAACAAGGAGGTAATCAGAATGCCGACATTTAACCAGCTGGTAAGAAAGGGACGTGAGGTTTCTACAAAGAAATCAAAGGCACCCGCACTGCAGGTAGGCTTCAACTCACTCAAGAAGAAGCAGATCGCACAGCCTGCTCCCCAGAAGAGAGGAGTATGCACTGCAGTTAAGACCGCAACACCGAAGAAGCCGAATTCCGCGCTTCGTAAGATCGCCAGAGTACGCCTTTCCAACGGAATGGAAGTAACTTCCTATATTCCCGGTGAAGGACACAATCTGCAGGAGCACTCCGTTGTCATGATCCGTGGCGGACGTGTTAAGGATCTTCCCGGTACCAGATACCACATCATCCGTGGTACTCTCGATACGGCCGGAGTTGCAAACCGCAAGCAGGCTCGCTCCAAGTATGGTGCAAAGAGACCGAAAGCTGCAAAATAATACTTTCTAAGTGTATGGGAATGTTGGAATCTGGTTTCGATAGATTTCTGTACGGAAATCCTTCGCGGTCCTTTGCGGCTCTTTCAATCGGAAGAGATGCAGACCGGACGGCTGACTGGAATTGGATCGCCAGCATGGACACATCAAATTAGTGAGTACCGATGATTTATCCACTGGAGGGCGGCAGGTAATCTGATGGATTTGGCTGCCTGACACAAATTGATAAGGAGGGAAGTATCATGCCGCGTAAAGGACATGTACAGAAGAGAGATGTATTAGCAGACCCCTTATACAACAGCAAGGTCGTGACCAAACTTGTGAACAGCATCATGCTGGACGGCAAGAAGGGCGTTGCCCAGAAGATTGTATACGGAGCTTTTGCTAAGATTGAAGAGAAGGCTGGCAAGCCTGCACTTGAGGTTTTCGAGGGTGCAATGAACAACGTTATGCCGGCTCTTGAGGTTAAGGCAAGACGTATCGGCGGTGCTACCTATCAGGTGCCGATCGAGGTAAGACCTGAGCGTAGACAGGCTCTGGCACTGCGCTGGATCACCATGTTCTCCCGCAAGAGAGGTGAGAAGAACATGGAGGATAAGCTCGCAGGCGAGATCCTTGATGCGTACAACAACACGGGCGCTTCCGTAAAGCGTAAGGAAGACATGCACAAGATGGCAGATGCGAACAGAGCATTCTCTCACTACAAATTCTGATCGTAGAGAGAATCTGCAGAGCATTGATTCCCGCAGTGATTTCAGAAGAAATCAGATGGCCTCATGAGGAGGCCTGCGGGGTTTGCTAGGAGGAAAAACCTGTGGCAGAAAAGAGACAGTATCCCCTGGAGAGAACCAGGAACATCGGTATCATGGCTCATATCGATGCAGGTAAGACGACTCTGACAGAGCGTATCCTGTTCTATACCGGTGTTAACTATAAGATTGGTGAGACCCACGATGGTACTGCAACCATGGACTACATGGAGCAGGAGCAGGAACGTGGTATCACCATCACGTCCGCGGCAACAACCTGCCATTGGACGGAAGAGGATCACCACAAAAAGAAGGCGGGCGCTCTTGAGCACCGCATCAATATCATTGATACCCCCGGACACGTAGACTTTACCGTAGAGGTTGAGCGTTCCCTTCGTGTTCTGGACGGTGCAATCGGTGTATTCTCTGCAAAGGGCGGAGTTGAGCCTCAGTCTGAGAATGTTTGGCGTCAGGCTGATACCTACAACGTACCCCGTATGGCATTCGTCAATAAGATGGATGTTATCGGCGCAGACTACTATGCCTGCGTTGATCAGATCAAGAACAGACTGGGCAAGAACCCGGTAATGATCAACATTCCGATCGGTAAGGAAGATTCCTACATCGGACTGATCGACCTGTTCGAGATGGAAGCGTATCTGTACAAGAACGATGACGGAACCGACATCGAGATCACAACCATTCCTGAGGATATGCAGGATGAGGCGCAGATGTATCACGATCAGCTGATCGAGCAGATCTGCTCTCTGGATGATGATCTGATGGAGCAGTATCTTGAGGGCGAAGAGCCGTCTCAGGATGCGCTGAAGAAGGTTCTTCGCAAGGCAACCTGCACTTGCCAGGCAGTTCCGGTTTGCTGCGGATCTGCTTACAAGAACAAGGGTGTGCAGAAGTGCCTGGATGCTGTCATTGAGTTCATGCCTTCTCCGCTGGATATTCCGGCTATTAAGGGCACGGATCTTGACGGCAATGAGATCGAGAGACACTCTTCGGATGACGAGCCGTTTTCAGCTCTGGCATTCAAGATCATTTCCGATCCGTTCGTTGGTAAGCTTGCATTCATGCGTGTGTATTCCGGTACCTGCAAGTCCGGCTCTTACGTTCTGAATTCCACTAAGGACAAAAAGGAACGTGTCGGCCGTATTCTTCAGATGCATGCGAATAAGAGATCTGAGCTGGATGAGGTTTACTCCGGCGATATCGCTGCAGCAGTAGGACTGAAGGTTACAACAACCGGTGATACCCTCTGCGCAGAGAGTGCTCCGGTTATCCTGGAGTCCATGGAGTTCCCGGATCCGGTTATCGAGCTTGCAATTGAGCCCAAGACCAAGGCTGGTCAGGACAAGCTGACAGATGCCCTTCAGAAGCTTTCTGAAGAGGACCCGACCTTCCAGGCACATACCAATACCGAGACCGGCCAGACGATCATCGCCGGTATGGGTGAGCTTCACCTGGAGATCATCGTAGACCGTCTGCTTCGTGAGTTCCACGTTGAGGCGAATGTAGGTGCTCCTCAGGTAGCATACAAGGAGTCCTTCACAAAGGCTGTGGATCAGGAGTACAAGTATGCCAAGCAGTCCGGCGGACGTGGTCAGTACGGACATTGTAAGGTTAAGTTCGAGCCTATGGATCCGAACGGCGAGGAAGTTTACAAGTTCGACAATGCGGTTGTCGGCGGTAACATTCCGAAGGAGTACATCCCGGCTGTCGGCGATGGTATCGAAGAGGCTATGAAGGCAGGAAACCTTGGCGGTTTCCCGGTTGTAGGCGTACATGCTACGGTCTACGACGGATCCTACCACGAAGTCGACTCCTCCGAGATGGCATTCCACATTGCGGGCTCCATGTGCTTCAAGGAAGCCATGAAGAAGTCTGAGCCTGTTCTTCTGGAGCCTGTCATGAAGGTTGAGGTTACCATGCCGGAAGAGTACATGGGCGACGTCATCGGAGATATCAACTCCAGACGCGGACGTGTTACCGGTATGGAGGACATCGGCGGCGGCAAGCAGGTAAACGGCTTTGTTCCGCTGGCACAGATGTTCGGCTATGCAACAGATCTTCGTTCTATGACGCAGGGCCGCGGCAACTACTCCATGTTCTTTGAGAAGTACGAGCCCGTACCGAAGAACATTGCTGAGAAGGTGCTGAACGAGGCTAACAAGGAGAAGGCATAAGCCGAATACTTCTTGCGTTAGATATTTACATTGGTTATAATGTTCATCAGTGACCGAAAATCGGCAGTGAATGTCTAAGGTCACTGGCGAACACATCATGATTATTTTCCAAGGAGGAAATAAGAAATGGCAAAGGCACATTTTGACAAAACAAAGCCGCACGTAAACGTCGGCACAATCGGTCACGTTGACCATGGTAAGACCACTCTGACAGCTGCTATCACTGCTGTTCTCGCTGAGAGACTTGGCGTTGATCCTGCAGTTCCGTTTGATCAGATCGACTCTGCTCCGGAAGAGAGAGAGCGTGGTATCACCATCAACTCTGCTCACATCGAGTACGAGACTGAGAAGAGACACTATGCACACGTTGACTGCCCTGGGCACGCTGACTATGTAAAGAACATGATCACCGGTGCTGCACAGATGGATGGCGCTATCCTGGTTGTAGCTGCTACCGACGGTGTTATGGCTCAGACACGTGAGCACGTTCTGCTTGCTAAGCAGGTAGGCGTTCCGAAGATCGTTGTTTTCCTGAACAAGTGCGACATGATGGATGATCCGGAGCTGATCGAGCTGACTGAGATGGATATCCGCGAGCTGCTTGACCAGTACGGCTTCCCTGGAGATGACACTCCGATCATTCAGGGTTCTGCTCTGAAGGCTCTTGAGGATCCTAAGGGTGAGTGGGGCGATAAGATCATGGAGCTTATGGATACCGTTGATACTTATATCCCGGATCCGGTTCGTGATAACGACAAGCCGTTCCTTATGCCTATCGAGGACGTATTCACCATCTCCGGTCGTGGTACCGTTGCTACCGGCCGTGTAGAGCGTGGTATGCTCAAGCTCAACGATCCTGTTGAAATCGTTGGTATCAAGGAAGAGACTCAGACCTCTGTTGCAACCGGTATCGAGATGTTCCGTAAGACCATGGATTATGCTGAGGCTGGTGACAACATCGGCGTTCTGCTTCGTGGTATCGATCGTACTGCAATCGAGAGAGGACAGGTTGTTGCTAAGCCTGGCACTGTAACCTGCCACAAGAAGTTCACCGCTCAGGTTTACGTTCTGACCAAGGACGAGGGCGGCCGTCATACTCCTTTCTTCAACAACTATCGTCCTCAGTTCTATTTCAGAACAACCGACGTTACCGGCGTTATCTCCCTTCCGGAAGGAACTGAGATGTGCATGCCTGGCGATCACGTTGAGATGAGCATCGAGCTGATTCACCCGGTAGCAATGGAAGAGGGACTTACCTTCGCTATTCGTGAGGGTGGCCGTACCGTTGGATCCGGACGTGTTGTCTCCATCGTTGAATAATCTGCGCGAAAGCAATGAGTTCTGCGCTCACAGCGCATAAAAGGACAGCCGCTGCAAGCTTGCTTGCATGCGGCTGTCTTTTTATGCGCTGGCGGGCATTCAACGAATGCCCGCGACCTCAAAGAGCAAAGCGAATTTGAGGTGAGCGCAGAACGAAAAGTCGCAGGAGCGAAGCAACTGCAAAGTGAGCGCAGAACAGCGAAGAAAAGTAGCATTCAAGGACAGAACTATGAAACCTACAACGAATCGAATTCTATGGATTGATATCGCAAAAGGCCTTGCCATTTTCCTCATCGTATGCG
>CAVFRZ010000063.1:0-10386 GCA_963624875.1 Anaerovibrio sp. | reverse complement strand
ATGTAGAACCCCATGACGACCGGCAATGCCGTAAAAATAAGAAATCCGATAAAATTGGGGAAGAGGAACAGCGCTCCTGCCAGCCATTCTCTTCGATGCAGCTTACTTTGTTTATTCATAGTCGTCTCTCGCCACTCACTTGACCGCGATCTCGTCGCGCCGGCTGTTGAAGTTCTCGAATGCGGTATCAATGTCGCAATTTCCGATGAGGTAATCTGTGATTTCCTCCGTGTATGCCTGCTTGATTTCGTTATAGTTGCCTTCCGGTCCATCCTGGCCGCGAACACTGGCAGAGAATACATACTCAGTTCCGGGAATGGTTACACTCTCTTTGTAAACATCCAGTGCTGCATCGCTCGGATAGCAGCCAACCGACGCGTTTTTGGCATAAATGCATGCACCTTCATCCGAGTAGTTGCAGAACTTGATAAAGTCAAAGGCAGCCTCTGCCTTTTTCGAATTCGCACTGATGCAGAAAGCCGGTGCTGTACCGATGGAGGAACCGACCGGAACATCTGCAAAATGCGGAAGCGGAGCTGCCGCCCATTCAAAATCCGGATTGTAGTCCGGGAACAAGAGGAAGGTCCAGTCGCCGTTGACCATCATGTACGTGTTGCCCTCTGCGAACGTCGAATTGACGTCAAAGGAGCCGGACATTTCTTCCAGACTCATATTGGACTGATCCACGTTGTAAATGCGATTGAGGAATTCCACATACTCTCTGGTTCTGGTCAGCTCGGAATCCGTCAGATATTCACCTGCTGCACAGGAGCCGATATTCATAATCCAGTTCACCAGAAGGCCTCCCTGCTTGTCCCCGGTGGTCAGCTGCTGGCAGAGGTCCGCGTATTCCTCCCAGGTAAGATCGGTCGGAGCCTCAAGACCCGCCTCATCGAACAGCGTCTTGTTGTAGAAAAGGAGCCAGCATGTCTTGTTCGCCGGAAGCCCGTAGGTGGATCCGTTGTACTCGAACTGATCTCCCATATCGCCGTAGTCCGCGTAATTTACGCCGTTTGCACTCATCAGATCATCCAGTGCCATGATGGCGCCGCCGTCTGCCATCTGTCTTGCCTGATCACCGCTCCGGAGCCAGAAGACATCCACATCCGCTCCGCCGGAAAGCATGACCTTGATCTTATCGTCATAATCGTCATTCGCAATGATGGAAAGGTTCACCTCCACCTGATCCTGCGAGGCGTTGTATTCCTCCACCTGCATCTTTGCAATGGCTTCATTGTCTGAGTGCTCGTAGAAATTAATGACGGTCTTTTCTCCCGCGCTCTCTGACGATGCAGAGGACTCCTCTGATGAGGATGTCTCCTTCTGTGATGCATCAGCGGACGTATCCCCTGCGGTGCTCGATCCGCAGCCGGCAAGTCCGAGTGTCATTACCGATGCAAGAACCAATGACAACAGCTGTTTTCTTCTCATTTCTACATTCCCTCCCTTGCTTGCTCCGGCAGATCAGCTGCCGGTTGACCCGTAAGATGTTCGCAAAGCCGCTCGCATATGCGCCGTCCGGTATATCGTTGGCAGAATAAATCTCCTGAGTTTATAGGTTTCTTATCTCCCAAATATATGAAAGCGCCATGCAAATTGTTAATCCTGCACACTTTTTACGGCTTGCGTCTCATTTTCTTATTCAATTTTATTTAAATTATCATTTCCCATATATGCAGAAAAAAGACAGATTATGACAGAATGTGACTTTCCCGATGCGAGGTAATGACTGCCCAGGAATGAGCTTTCTTTACTCATTTTTGGCTTGTTTCTATCTGAAGAATCGATTACGGTAAGGATATGGATGTAACGAAATGTGATTTATGATAGCAAAAGGTGACAATGGATACCGAAGGACATAATCAGACACGGCAGCGCCGGCCAGCTGTCCATCCTCAGCCGCCATATGGTCAACCAAAAAAGAGGGTTCAACATGCGGACAATTCTTGCCTATTCCTTTAATACTGCTTCTCCGGTTTCCTTCAGCCGTGCCGGTAAATTTGAAGCCTTCAGTGACGATTGGATGCATTCCGCTTCGAAACTGGAGGATTTTGAATTGATCATTGTTACACAAAATGACCTGTATATGAGCTATCGGGATGTGAAATATACAGTGCATCCGGGCGAATATCTTCTTCTCGCACCGCTCCAAAGAAATCGGTCAAAGGAAGAGCTGGGGCGCCTTCGAAAGGGATTTCAGAAGTCCAAGTGCAGCTTCTACTGGATGCACTTCAACTGCCAGGATGTGACGGAACGGACCAGTTTGAATGTCGATTATATCAACGATGGCCGCAGCAATCTTCTGATTCCGGTTCACGGACAGCTGTCCGTTCCGGAGCGTGCACTCCTGATGATGGTGCAGCTCCAGGACAGCATCCTCTCCGGCTACAGCCCGCATTATGTGGATTTGTTCGCAACGCTGATTCTAAGTGAAATTGCCAATCAGCATCATCTTCGTTACTGCAAGGAAACACAGACGCCTGCCAGCGGTTCCCGGCAGCTGTTCAGCGATATTGTCGGCTACGTCGACCATGAAATTGCGCAGCCTCTTCGCGTCACAGATATCGCGGCCAGGTTCGGCTACAACGAGAAGTATCTCTCTCGCCTGTTCAAGCGCTACACAGGTCAGGGACTCAAGCAGTACATTCTGAATCAGAAAATCCAGCGCGCGGATTTCCTTCTCGTGGACTCCTCCATACCGGTTTCCGAGATTGCGGCAAGTCTTGGCTTTTCCAGCTATCACAGCTTTGAACGCACCTATGTGGCCTGCCGTTCCATGACGCCGACGGCGTGCCGACAGCTGTATGCACGCAAGATCAACAACCATGCGTGATGGTTCAAACGCAACGTCCTCACGGCTTCCTTCGAATATCACGTTCGATGTTCGAAGGAAAGCCAATTCGGATTCTCCTTACAGTACAATCGCTCGGACATAGCGCGACCTCTTTCTGCATATAAACATGGCGTTTTTTATGCAGAAAAGAATTGCTTTCTGCATAAAACTGTAGCGAAGATTATGCAGTTCCGCGAGTTTCGAAGTTAAAAATGACTGCACTCCGCCTCCAACTCCTGCCACACCGGATAGTCTGCGCCGCCTGCGTCAAAGAACTTCTTGATATCCAGATTCAGCGCACTCATTTCCTCTGCTGCATTCATGGCGTGGTCTGAGGCGCATAGCTTGCCCAGTGGAGTCGCGCACATCAGCCTGAAAAAGCGCAGGCAGAGTCTGCGGTACGCCGCACTTTCAAAATCCGCGTCCGACTTCGGCAAAATCTCATGTCCGGCGTTCCGGATGGCGCGATATCCCTCTATGTTCGCGTCAATCAGCCGATTCAGATACGTCGTATCCCCCTTGAGCTTTTTCAGATTTCCGTCCGTTTTGTAGCAGGCAAAGGTTACCGGAATAACAAAGGCGGCATGGCACAGCAGATAATCTTCCATGTTCGGCTCATAGACGACCTTATACTTTGTACCACTGAAAATCTGCCCGATCAGTTTCTCGTTTGAGTGCGAACCACGAAGCTGACCGATGGTGATTTTCTTGAGATCAATAGACACCACACGGTCATTCTCCCTATGTCCCGCCGAGAGCGCAAAGGCGAACATCACGTTTTTCTCAGGCAGTGCGGCAGCAAACTCCGCAGCACGCACATTGTTGCCCACAAAGACGATATTTTCTGTTTTACTGGCACGCAGTATTTCTAATACAGTATCCAGCTGGGTATACCGCAACACGACAAAAATCACATCGTAGGTGTCCTCTGGTGTCAGCTCCGTCACCACCGGGATGCGGCTGACCGATGTGCGAAGCGAAAACTTGTCCTTGATGTGCAGACCGCTTTGCTTGATCTCTTCCGCCCAGCTTCCCCTCGCCAGCAATGTGACGTCCCTCCCTGCGCGGAACAAATTCCTTGCCAGATTACAACCCAGCACCCCGGCGCCGAATATCAGAATTCTCATAGTCTCAGTCCTCTTTTTACTTATTTCTGCAAAATACCGTCGTAAAGAATAGCAAAGGTTAGAATATACTAACCAGCCCGTTTTAGAAAAGCCGCATCTTTGCGGCTCTTCAAACGTTCAATGTCAATTCACTTTCATTATACACTCCAAAAGCCTCACTTTGTACTGTTTGCACAAAATGAGGCTTTTTCTGAGGCTTCGGGCATGATTGTGAGTAAATATCCCTGCCTCTAAAAATTATGCAGTTCTACTCCCAGCTAATGTCGTTCCAGCTGTATGTTCCGTCTTCCGCCAGATTCACATTCTTCAGATCCGCATTATATGCCATCCAGGTTACCTCGGAATAGAACGGCAGGATGTCCATGTTTTCAAACATCTCCAGCTGGACATCATAGATCTTCTTAGTGCGCTCTTCAGAATTCACGGTTTTGGCAATATCAGCGACCTCTTCGCTGTATGCTTCGGTATTGGTCGGCGCATCTGTGTCATAATAGCAGCGGTTCAGAATCAGGATCGGCTCTGCCCAGCCAAGGCCCTCTCTTGCAACGTCATAATCGTTGGACTGTACCTGTTCATGCACATAGTTCCAGTCAATTGTGTTCAGGTTAACCTTAATGCCGTTTTCCTGCATCTGTCCCTGCAAACCCTCGCCCAGGATCGTAGATACACTTCCGTTTGAAGTGTAATAATCCAGTTCCAGAACCTCTCCGTCCTTTTCATAATAACCGTCGCTGTTCTTGGTATAACCGGCTTCCTCTAACAGCTTATAGCCTCTTTCCTTGTCATTCGCGTAATTCTCCTGGAAATAGTCCTTCGCCTCCTGGCTGAAGTTCTGCATTGTATCATAGACCATAGAATACGCAGGAACAGCCTGCCCGTCTGTCAGCTCGCAGGCTGCCTCACGATCCAACAGGAGTGCAAAAGCCAGCCGCACATTCTTGTCCGCAAACGGTCCATCTGTAGTATTTAATTCCAGATAATCGATTTCGGGGTACGAGTTATCTACTACCGCAATTGCATCATTTCCTTCCAGATCCACCTTATCATCCATTGTGATTCCGACAAGGAAGTCCACCTCCCCGTTTTTCAGGGATTCCAATGCTGTATAATCTTCCACGTTGAAGGTGCAGTCAATCTCAGCCAGTCTGGCAGCGCCCTTGTTCTCCACCAGCGGCGAGTTTGTCACATATTTATCATTTCTGACAAGATCCACCTCTGATCCCGACACATAGTTGGAAACAGAGTACATTCCATAGGGATGGCAGCCCCACATCAACTCATCATCCGTCATGGAATCCAGCTCATCCTTGCTGATAATTCCCATGAAGTCACCACACAGCGCATACAGCATATCCGAACGATAGCTTGTCAAATGAAATGTTACCTGACGTCCGTCTACCTCCATAGATTCAATGTTGTCATAAGAATCTGCATACGGACTCACCTTCTTTCCATGCTCAATCGATGCTACCACATCCTCTGCGGTTACTTCCTGTCCGGTGGAATAGTACATTCCTTCCGGAACAGTAAAGGTAGCTGTCAGGCCATCCTCACTGACGGTCCAATCCGTACAAACGCCATCCACCAGTTCATTCGTGCTGCTGTCCCACTCGAACAAAGATTCCGACACACACTGCTGCAGAACAGCGGAGCTGTCCAGCTGATAAGGATCTATTCCGTACCATTCGTTATCTATTACACAGAATACATCATCATTGCTGTGTGCCTCTGCAGTGGTGTCTTCGGATGTCGTGCTCGTACTGGTGCTCTCTGAGCTGCTTCCGCACCCAGCAAGGCTCACCGCACCTGCCGCCGTTGTCATTGCCATCAACATCGCAACCCATCTTCTTTTCATAATAGCCTCCTCTTCTGAACAAGTAGCTTTTCTATTGCCCATCGTCCTCCAAATCCGGCCGATTGCATCCTCGAAGGGCAGGGTCCATTATCGGCACTGAATTCATCAGACGTTTGGTATATGGATGCTGCGGCTGATCCAGAACTGTTTCTGTCTTTCCGCATTCCACAAGCTTGCCGTGATTCATGACAGCCACCCGGTCGCTGATATACCGGATCACACTGATATCATGCGTGATGACCAGGTATGTCAGTTTTAAGTCCTTCTGCAGATCCAGCAGAAGGTTCAGAATCTGTGCCTGAACAGACACATCCAGCGCACTTGTGGGTTCATCAAGAATCATTACCTTCGGCTGAAGCGCCAATGCCCTCGCAATGGCAATTCGCTGTAGCTGTCCGCCTGACAGCTGATACGGATAGCTCATCAGGTATCTGCGGTCCATTTTCACCATATCCATGACCGCCCCCGTACGTTCTCCAGCCTCAGCTTTCTTGACTCCATGGAGGATCATCGGCCGCATAATGGAACTCTCCACCGTCTGTCTTGGGTTCAAATTGGAGGCAGGATCCTGGAAAACCACAGCAACATCTCTTCGAATCTGCTTTATCTCTCTTTTTGAGGCATGAGCCAGACTTATCCCATTGATATAAATTTCTCCGCCTGACGGCTTTGTTAATCCCAGAAGAACTCTGGCCAATGTCGTTTTCCCACTGCCGGACTCTCCCACAAGGCCCAAGATTTCTCCCGTATCTACAGAAAGACTGATGTCATCTACTGCCTTCACCACATTTTTTTTCGTCCGAAGAATCCCCTTGGTGGAGACAAAGTACTTACTCACATGATCCAGTTTCAACATCGCATCCTTATCGTCCTGCACATTCGTTGTCACGGAGTTTCACCTCCCTCTGTCAGAAAACAGCTGCACATATGGTCATCCCCTACCATTCTCATAATCGGGGTCTCTTTGCGGCAGCGTTCCTTTGCATACGGACATCTTCCGGAAAATCTGCACTCGCTGCGAATTTCCGTTATTCTCGGTACCGTTCCATCAATTGTCTCCAGTCTACCTTCCCGTTTAGAGTGCTTTGGCAGTGCCTTCATCAGCAGTCTGGTGTACGGATGCTGTGGATTACGGAAGACCTCATAAACATTTCCGGTTTCAATCAATTCTCCTGCATACATCACACCGATCCGATCCGCAATCTCTGCCACCAGACCGAAATTATGCGTAATCAGCAGAATGGATGTCCCATTCTCATCCCGCAACTCCTTCAAAATTCGTAAAATATTTGCCTCTATAGTCACATCCAGAGCTGTTGTCGGTTCATCTGCGATCAGAAGTTCCGGCTTTCTTGAAATCATCATGGCGATCATCACTCGCTGACGCATGCCGCCCGACAACTCATGAGGGAAGCGCTCCAGACAGTTCTCCGGATCCGGAAGCTTTACTTCCCTGAACAGTTCCAGTGCCCGTTCTCGTGTGCTTGACTTATCTGCGCCGTCCAACTGGATTGCCTCCATCACTTGACGCCCCACCGTATATACCGGATTCAGCGAATCCAACGGATTCTGAAAGATCATTCCAATCTTACCGCCGCGAATCTTCTCAATTTCCCTTGCGCGCAGACCATTCAGATTCTGATCATGGAACAGAATCCGTCCCGATGTCTTTGCATTCCCACCATTCAGAAGTGACAGAATACTATGTGCAACGGTTGATTTACCGCATCCGGATTCACCGACCAATGCGAAAATCTCTCCCTTCCCAATGGACAGGTTTACGTCGTGTACAGCAGACAGATAACCGCCCTTCACCTTATAATCCACAGACAGCTGTTGCAGCTGCAGCAATGCATCACTCATAATCCATCCCTATCTCGTCTTCATGTGCGGGTCAAGAATGTCCCGCAGTCCCTCGCCCAGGAAGTTAAATCCCAAGGTTGTATAGACCAATGCAATTCCGGGAAAAATTGAAAGCCACGGCGCTCTTGTTATGTACTGCATACCGGTAGAAAGAGCCAACCCCCAGTCTGCTGAAGGCGGCTGCGACCCCAATCCCAGAAAGGATAGCGTCGTTGTCGATACAATGGTTCCCGGAAGATTCATGGAAACCATGACAATCAGCGACGGAATGATGTTCGGCAAGATATAACGGAACATCAGGGAAACATCACTCTCGCCGAACGCTTTTCCTGTTTCCACAAATGCCATCGTTTTAAGGGACATCGTCTTTGCACGAACCGGCCTTGCATAACTTGCCCAAGCCACCATCGAAATTGCCAGAATGGTGTTAGTCAGTCCCTTCCCGAGAATTGTTACCACTGCAAGCGCCAAAATGGTTCCTGGAATGCACCAGGTCAGGTCCGTAACAAATGAGAACAGTCGGTCAACCCATTTGCCAAAATACCCACACGCCAGCCCAACAATGATTCCCAGGGCCAGCTGCACCACCGCACCGAGTACTGCGACCCATAATGCAATTCTGGTTCCCTGAATAGTGCGGGAAAACACATCTCTTCCCAGCTCATCTGTTCCAAACCAGAACTCTGCAGATGGAGCCTTCATTCGTCCTCCAACTCCCTGTGCCGTGTAATCAAAGGGTGCAATCTGATCTGCAAACACCGCAATGAAAATCACACTGAGAATCATTACAAAGCCAACCACAAAGCTCTTATTGGAGAAACACTCCCGAAATGTTCCTGATACTCTGGACAATCGTTTCATCAGTCATTTCCTCCGCTCAGGGATAAACGAATTCTCGGATCCAGCATTCCCGTTACCAAGTCACTTGCAATATTACAGAAGACCGTAAGAATTGCTATGATCAGCAGCACTGCCTGCACCACCGGAATATCCTGTACCACAATCGAATTCAGAAGAAGAGATCCCATTCCCGGCAATCCGAAAACTTTCTCTGTAATGACCGCTCCTGTTATCATCCATGGAAGTGACATGAACAATAGCGTGACAACTACAACAAGAGAATTTCGCAGAACGTGGCGATACATAACTGCTCGTTTCGAAAGTCCCTTGGCATAAGCTGTTACAACGTATTTTTCATTCAGTGCCTCCAGAACCTCTGCCTTCGTGACACGAATCGTTGAACCCAAGCTGGATAATGTGACAGTAATAATCGGCAGCACGTAATGTGCCGGTGTCTGATAGCCACTGATCGGAAGCAGTCCCGCCTTTACAGAGAAGATGATAATCAGAATGGTTCCCAGCCAAAATGAAGGGATCGCCGTAAAAACCAAGGAAAGATTTGAAATGACGCCATCTGCAACACTGCCCTTGTGGGTAGCACAGAAAAGGCCGACCGGAAGTGCAATCACCATTTCCAGGAGCAATGACCAGCCACACAACCGCAAACTGTAGGGAATACGATCCTTCAGCAAATCCCATACCTTCGCCTTATAGCGGGTGGATGTTCCAAAGTCCAGATGAATTACTTTAACCAGCCAGTTTTTGTATTGCACCAGCAGCGGCAGATCATAACCCAGCTCATGCGTAATCCGCTGCTTTTCTGCCTCTGAAACCTTATCGCTGATGGCCATATCCACCGGATCGCCCGGCATCATATATAGCAGACAGAAAACCAAAAAAGACACTGCCAACACCAACAGCACTCCCAGAAGAATCCGTTTAATCACATAATCCCGCATACTCCATCCTCTACTTTTCCTCGTATATGCAAAAAGAGCCCTTCTGTTTCCAGAAGAACTCCCTTGTTCGGTAGTCGATATCAAGTTGTATACAAAAAAACATTTTCTATACGCCACCAGTATACTCTGCTGGCTTAAGATGTCAAACAAAAATGGTAACTATTCAGCGCCCGTCTCAATTTTGATACTCAAAACATCCTGACGTCCCTTTTCTCAAAGTCCCAGTCCCTTGCTGATGTTGACAATGAAGTCCTGCACATTGGTCACGATCCCGTGCGCTGCAAGGCTTCCGCGGTCTGCCAGCTTGTTGACCGTAAACTCCGAAATATCCACGCAGTAAAAATACACCTGCCGCACTGTTCCATCCGGCAGTACCCGGTAGGACGGTGTCATGTTGCCCGTTGCAATGGTGTGCAGCATGGTAGCCATACAGATCACTGTCGTTGCCTTTCGCACGTGAGCCCGCATGGCATCCTGCGCCTCGTAGACATTGCCGTACACCGGCGGAAGCGGTCCGTCATCACGGATGGATCCCGCCAGGACATACGGCACGTGATATTTCTCACAGCTGTAGATAATTCCGTTATCGATGTGCTCCTTCTCAATGAATTCCGGGATGGAGCCGTCATATTTTACCCGGTTGATTGTATCCAGATGGTTGTAATGGCCCAGCGGCTGGCTCTCCTGCGTATAGATGTTCTGACCAAGAGCCGTGTGCAGATAGGCGCCCTCCAGATCGTGTGTGGCCAGCGCATTTCCTGCAAGTACAGCATCGGCATACCCGCCTGCAATGATCTTCGAGAATGCATTCCGCGCATCCGAGTCAAAGGCAAAAGCCGGTCCCATCACCCAGACTACATAGCCGTGATCCTTCTCATACCGCAGAAGGTCATAAATATCATCGTAGTC
>CAVFRZ010000062.1:0-10396 GCA_963624875.1 Anaerovibrio sp. | reverse complement strand
AACTATCACTACATTGTTCCGGAGCTGGATGACAATGTATCCATTCATCTGGCCGGTGACAAGCCGTTTCTGGAATATCAGGAGGCTGCGGCGCTCGGCATAAAAACCAAGCCTGTCATCACAGGTGCATATACGCTGCTTTCCCTGTGCCACTTTACCGGGAGCAAGAACAGAGACGATGTCCGGAAGGACATTATCGCAGCTTATAAAGAGTTGCTCCGACGGTTTAACGGGCTGGGCGCGGAATGGGTTCAGTTTGATGAGCCTTCTCTGGTTAAGGATCTGTCCGAGGAGGACATCACGTTTTTCCGGGATCTCTACAGTGATATTCTGGGCGCTGCCGGAAATGTCAGGATCCTTCTTCAGACGTATTTTGGCGATGTTCGCGATATCTATCCGGTTTTGACTGCGCTTCCTTTCTCGGGAATCGGCCTTGATTTTATTGAGGGCAAGCAGACGGCTGCACTTATTGAAAAAAACGGATTTCCGAAGGACAAGACGCTCTTTGCGGGACTTGTAAACGGTAAGAACATCTGGAAGAACAATTATGTTCATACACTTGCGGTACTTGACGACTTGAAGGAGCAGGGAATTGATGCTGTTTTGTCTACTTCCTGCTCTCTGCTTCATGTGCCGTATACGATTGCCAATGAGAAAAAGCTTGCGGACGAATATAAGCGTCACTTTGTGTTCGCCGCAGAAAAGCTCAAAGAGCTGACGGAGCTCGGCTTACTTGCAGACAGCTGCGATCGGGAGCATGAGCCGGCTTACGTTGCAAATACAGCGCTGTTCGCGGAGGGACGAAACTGCAGCAATCCGGACGTCAGGAAAAAGCTGGCAGAAATTACGGAAGCGGACTATATCCGAACACCGAAGCGCTCTGTGCGTCAGAAGCTTCAGAAGGAAGCATTCGGACTTCCTCTTTTCCCTACCACAACGATCGGAAGCTTTCCGCAGACGAAGGATGTAAAAGCCAATCGTTCCAAATTCCGTAAGGGAGAAATATCCGAAGAAGAATACAACGATTTTAACAAGAAAAAAATTGAACGTGTTATTCGTTGGCAGGAGGAGATTGGTCTGGACGTTCTTGTCCACGGTGAATATGAGCGAAATGATATGGTCGAATATTTTGGCGAAGCGCTCTCCGGATATCTCTTTACCGAAATGGCATGGGTACAGTCTTATGGAACCAGGTGTGTGAAGCCGCCGGTGATCTGGGGGGATGTCAGCAGGAACCGTCCCATCACGGTTGCCTGGTCTACGTACGCACAGTCGCTGACGAATCAACCGGTCAAGGGCATGCTCACCGGCCCGGTAACTATTTTCAACTGGTCTTTCCCGAGAGAGGATATTTCTGTAAGGGAATCCATCTCGCAGATCGCCCTTGCTATTCGGGATGAGGTGTTGGACCTGGAGCGAAACGGCATTCGCATTATCCAGATTGATGAGGCTGCTCTGAGGGAAAAGCTGCCCCTGCGCAGGTCTGATTGGTACCGCGAATATCTTGATTTTGCCATTCCGGCCTTCCGTCTGGTGCACAGCGGTGTAAAGGCGGACACGCAGATTCATACACACATGTGCTACAGCGAGTTCACGGACATCATTCCTGCCATCGATGATATGGATGCAGATGTAATTACTTTTGAAGCATCTCGCTCTGACCTGCAGATTCTCGATTCTCTGAAGGAGAATCATTTTGAAACCGAGGTTGGACCCGGCGTGTATGACATTCACTCCCCGAGAGTTCCGTCGGTGGACGAAATTGTCGCAGCACTCGAAAGGATGCGCACGAGAATTCCGGATGAAAAGCTGTGGGTAAATCCTGACTGCGGTCTCAAGACAAGAGGCGAGGAGGAGACGGCTGCCAGCCTTAAGAACCTGGTTGCAGCAGCGCAGGTGCTGCGCAAGGAGAACGCATAAATTTCTGGACCTGTGATGATCCAAAAGCTGATAAAAAATGCTCATCTGCCGAAAAGCAGATGAGCATTTTACTGTTAGTTGCAGTTGTTCAATACCCGGCACAGCGATTGCTGCATCCGAACAGCACGCACCTCATGCCGGCAACCCGCTGCACAGCGAATGCGCCGATCATCCCATGACGACCTGGACCTCACACTCGCTCTTGCTGATGCCGAGCGGAATGATGTTGCCCTCCACCGGCACGCCGTCTACCAGCATCTGTTTCACGCCCTTTTCAACATGCTCCGGATTGGAGACGTGGATGTGATAGGTTACCCCGCGGAATTTGCGCGTCAGATCATAGCCGCCAAAATTCTTCGGAATACAAGGATCCACCGACAGCCCCTTATGGGTCGGCATAACGCCGAGGATGTACTGCGAAATATTGGCGAACGTCCATGCAGCTGTTCCGGTCAGCCAGCTGTTCTTGCCCTCGCCGAAATATTTGGCCTCCTTGCCGGCCACCATCTGGCAGTATACGTAGGGCTCTGTACGATGAATTTCGGAGATATCCTCGGTATAAGCCGGGCAGGTTTTGCGGTAAATATCAAAAGCTCTGTCACCGTGTCCGCACACCGTTTCTGCAATTGAGACCCACGGATTATTGTGACAGAAAATTCCACCGTTCTCCTTATATCCCGGCGGATAGGAGCTGATCTCTCCCAGCTCCAGATGATAGCGCTTGTAGGCCGGCCAGAGAATGCAAATACCGTACTGTGTATCCAGCAGCTTCTCAACGGATTCCAATGCCTTATCCGCCAGGCCCTCTTTCACACCGCACCCTGCCAGAACGCAGAAGCCCTGCGGTTCGATGTAGATCTGTCCGTCTTCGCATTCCTTTGAGCCAACCTTATTGCCGTTCGCATCGTACGCACGGACAAACCACTCACCGTCCCAGCCGGCGGTTGTAACCGCCTTATATACACGTTTCACAGCTTCGCGCGCGCGCGCTGCCTCTGCGGCATCGCCCTTTTGCTCTGCAAGCTGTGCATATTCCTCTCCGTATTTTACGAACATGCCGCCGATAAATACGGATTCTGCCACCGGGCCCTCTGAAGGTCCGAATGTCTGGAAGGACTCACCGGGGTGCTCGGAGAAGCAGTTCAGATTCAGGCAGTCATTCCAGTCTGCACGGCCGATCAGCGGCAGATCATGCGGACCCAGATGCTCCATCGTGAAGTTCAGTGATCTCTGCAGATGACCCATCAGCGTGGTTGCCACTGACATATCATTGTCGTAGGGAACCATTTCATCCAGAATGGAATAATCGCCCGTCTCCCTTGTATAAGCGCTGACTGCAGCAATCAGCCACAGCGGATCGTCATTGAAACCGGATCCGATTCCTGCATTTCCTTTTTTGGTCAGGGGCTGATATTGATGATAGGCCGAACCGTTCTGGAACTGCGTGGATGCAATATCAATGATTCTCTCCCTTGCACGTTCCGGGATCAGATGAACAAATCCGAACAGGTCCTGGCAGGAATCCCGGAAGCCCATGCCCCGTCCGATTCCGGATTCGTAATAGGAGGCCGAGCGGCTCATGTTGAAGGTAATCATGCACTGGTACTGGTTCCAGATGTTCACCATGCGGTTTACTTTATCATTGCCTGTTTTTACCGTATAATGGGTCAGAAGATCCTTCCAGCATTCGCACAGCTTCGTATACGCAGCCTCCACAGCCTCGTCTGTTTTGTATTTATCAAGGAGCCGGAATGCGCGGGTTTTATTGATGATTCCGTCGCGGGCAGTGGTACCTTCTTCCCACTTCTCATTCTCCGGATTCTCAACATAGGCCAGAACGAATACAAAAGATTTGCTTTCACCGGGGGCCAGTGTCACATTCAGCTGGTGCGATGCGATCGGTGACCATCCGCTGGCCACAGAACCGCGGCATCTTCCGTCCAGGACAGCCTGCGGGCGATCAGGGCCGTTGTAGAAGCCCATGAATTCGCTACGGATCGTATCGAACCCGTCCACATCCTGGTTTACTGAATAGACTGCGTAGTGGTTGCGGCGTTCGCGATACTCCGTCTTGTGGAAAATAGTTGAACCAACCACCTCCACCTCACCGGTGGACAAATTTCTCTGGAAGTTCTCGCAGTCATCCGAAGCGTTCCAGAGGCACCATTCCACATAGGAAAAGAGCTGCAGACTTCTGGTCTGATCGCTGTGATTCGTCAGCTGGATCTGCTCGATTTCACAGGTGTCCTCCAACGGGACAAAACACAGAAGATTTGCCTCGATGTCATCTTTGGAGGATAGGAAACGAGAGTATCCAAGTCCGTGCCGGCATTCATAGGAATCCAGCTCTGTCTTGGTCGGCTGCCAGGCGGGATTCCAGATCTCGTCGCCATCCTTGATGTAAAAATATTTACCATTGCTGTCGTAAGGCACGTTGTTGTAGCGATACCGTGTCAAACGAAGGAGCTTGGCATCCTTATAAAAGGAATACCCTCCGTCTGTGTTGGAAATCAGACTGAAAAAATCCTTGTTTCCAAGATAATTGATCCATGGAAGCGGTGTTTTGGGCGTTGTGATGACATACTCCATGGCAGCATCATCGAAATGGCCGAATTTCATATTCCCTCCTTTTTGGATGCTTCCGGTTGCACGGCGTCTGGTGGACAAACACGTAGAAAACGATTAAGTGATGTGTTACATAGTTCATCTGCATTATAGGCTTTTTATCAACATATATGCAACAGAGGTTGGCTGAATTACACTTATTTTCTTTATTATGCTTAATTAAATTGTGTTTTTCTTGAGAATTAAGCCATTTTGTACTAATCTGAATTCGAAAACGTTTTAGACTTGAAGATTTGCACTTTAGAAAGAGGTTTGATCGGATGGTTTCGTTAAAGGATATCTCTGCTGCCTGCGGTGTCTCCGTTGCTACGGTCAGCAAAGTAATGAACAACCACAAAGATATTGGAGAAGAAACCCGTGAGCGTGTCCGCAGAGTTGCGGCTGAGATGGGATACATGCCGAATTCTGCCGCAAAAGCGTTAAAGACAAACCGTACCTACAATCTGGGAATCCTTTTCGTGGATGAGGCGCAGAGTGGATTGACGCACGATTACTACGCGTCGCTTCTGGACAGCTTCAAACGCTGCGCTGAGTCCATGGGCTATGACCTCACATTCATCAACAGCAATACATCCAGGGCCAACGGGATGTCCTATCTGGAGCACGCGAGATATCGCGGCTTTGACGGTGTCTGCATTGCATGCGTCAATTTCTACGATCCCGGCGTCATTGAACTGATCCGCAGCAGCATTCCGGTTGTCACGATTGACCATGTTTTTGACAATCGTATGGTTATTCAGTCGGACAATGTATCCGGCATGCGTGACCTTGTTCAGTACATCTACAGAAAAGGGCATCGCCGCATCGCCTATATTCACGGAATGGATTCTGCTGTTACCCAGGCAAGACTTTCCAGCTTCTACAAGACAACACTTGAGCTGGGACTGACGATTCCGGAGGAATACATTCTTGAAGCGCCTTATCGCGCTACTGATGATACGTATCGGAGGACAATGGAGCTGCTGCAGCTGCCGGAACGACCGACCTGCATTCTGTATCCCGATGATTTTGCGGCGCTGGGCGGTATGAATGCTATTCATGCGCTCGGGCTGTCCATTCCGCATGATATTTCCATCGCCGGATACGACGGTATTCGACTTGGCCGTCACCTGGAGCCGAAGCTCACCACCATCCGTCAGGATACGGATGCCATTGGCAGGGAGGCGGCCGAGAAACTGATTGCTCTGATCGAGCACCCAAAGTCTACGCTTATCGAACACGTTATGATTGAAGGCAGCCTCTTTGAAGGTGAAACCGTTGCAGAGGTCAGATAGCACACAATTGGGCGTTGTGAATTCGATGCGCGCAGCAGCGATTTTACATGGGCTCTGAAAAGTTACAAAAAAATATTGACAAATAAGAACAAAACGACTACACTAACATCTGTTGCGAAGGTCATTCGACACCGCATCAAATGTATGTGTAGCTCAGCTGGATAGAGCGTCTGGCTACGGACCAGAAGGTCGCGAGTTCGAATCTTGTCACATACAGGAGAAAGCCTCACACAGGAAACTGTGTGAGGCTTTTGTTTTTTTGCGTTCAAGGCAGTTAAGGGATCCACTGCTTCGCAGCACAAATCCGACATGGAAAACGCTTTAGTCAGCGGTTCTGTAAACGGTATCAGTCACCACCATTTCTCAGTCAAAAGCGTAATCCGGGAGCCGGAGAAGGCAAGAAGTCCCTCATCCCGCATACGGCATAGCTCCCGTGAGAGCGCACTTCGGTCTACGCATAAGAATTCTGCCAGCTCTGTGCGGTTATAGGGCAGGTGGTAGCAGCCCTTACTGTCCGGAATCAGGGTTTGCAGATAGATCTTCAGGCGGTCTCGTACTCTTTTCTGCGCCAGAATTTTCACCTTTGTATTGAAAAATAAAAGCTGCTGCGCCATATCCTGGAGAAGATTGGCGGATACCTGCATCCGGCAGGGACATCCGATGGTGTTGCCTGACATCAGCGCACCGAAGTCCAGGAGCATAACCGTGCAGTCGGAGCTGGCTTCAAGGCAAACCGGACTGGTGGTCCAGCCGGTTGCTGCCAGCTCGGATCCAAACACCTGCCCCTGCTGCAAACGACAAATGTTCACCTGATCTCCGTTCTCGTCATAAAAGAATTCCTCCACAGTACCATCCAGCATGATGCCGGCCTTACGGCTGCGCTCTCCGTATTCCGTAATGCGCATGCCTTTGTCATAACGTGCCACCCGGGCGTGAAGGCAGGTAAGGACATCCTGGTATCTGCGCGGCTGGATATCACGGAACACACCGCAATTTTGCAAAACTACATAATACTGCTCGAAACTCTCTTCCATCATGAAGCCATTCTTTCGAATCAATCGTTGCTGTAACAACGGCGCAGAGATTCTGCACATGGTATACTTTACATTGGTATTAGATATAACTAATGTAGGTTTGATTATAGAAATATATGGTAGTTAAGTCAAACAAGGCGATGTGAATAAGCAGAGGTTCACGTTGTAATGGTTCAGCCTCTGGCCAGCCGCATCGAGGTTTTCCGAAGGAAAATCGAGATGGGTGCTGAATAGTTACTGCAAATTTGCCTGCAGGAAGCCGGCACGCGTTGAAATACGGTAGGTGTCGAACGGATATACAAATCTGGGAAAGAGGGAAACATGTATTCACTGGGTATGGATCTTGGAACATCCACGATAAAGCTTGTTGTTCTTAAGGATGGAGAATTGGAGCAAACGTGGATGGATGTACATCACGGGCGGACAGAAGAATGCCTGAAACGGGGGCTGGAAAGTCTGCACTTACCCAGAAAGCAGGCTGTTTCTGTCTGCGTTACCGGGAGCAACGCGGAGGTTCTGACAACGCACCTGCCGCAGCTGGCCAGAATGGGAGATATTCCGGCTGCGGCGGAAGGCGTGCGGAAACTGGTGCCGGAAGCGGGGGCTGTCATAGAAATCGGCAGTCAAAGCTCTCGCTTTATCACGCAGCTGCAGCAGGCAGTGCCGCAGTTTGCGGTCAATGAGCACTGCGCCGGAGGAACCGGATCCTTCTTTGAGGATCAAATGTCAAGGCTTGGCTGCCGGCTGGAGGATTACTCGCAGCTGGTACAAAAGGCCCAGAGCATTCCACGCCTGTCCGGACGATGCGCCGTATTTGCGAAGACCGATATTATTCATCGGCAGCAGGAGGGATCTTCGATTCCGGACATTCTGTTGGGATTATGTTATGCCATGATCCGCAATTACAAAGCCACAATTGTGCGAAATCTTCCGATATGCAAGCCCGTAGTATTCTGCGGAGGTGTAACGCAGAATACAGGAGTGATTCGAGCTATACGTGAGATTTTTCAGCTCGAAGAGGGGGAATTGATTATCCCGGAGCATGCCTGCTATGAGGCGGCGCTTGGCGCAGCAATCCACGCGCAGGGAAACTACACCGTGGAAGTGCTGCTATCCGGTCTTGGCGGCGCGCAGAAGGCGCATCGGGAATCTGCATGCCTTCCTCCGCTAACGCTGCGGGAGGGAACGAATCTTGCAGAGCCGCAAAAGACAGAGATCATTCCGGAGCAGGGGTGTGCATTGGGAATTGACATTGGATCTACCAGTACGGACCTTGTGCTCATAGGAAGTGATGGCACACTGGTAGATTTTCAGTATCTTCGAACAGCAGGGAATCCGGAGGGTGCCGTGAGGAAGGGGCTTGATCGGATTCGGGAAAAGTACGGAAAGGTTGTCTTCACAGCGGTAGGCGTCACCGGGTCCGGACGCGAGCGAATCGGAAAGCGGATCGGCGCCGATGCGGTACGGGATGAGATTACGGCACAGGCCAAAGGGGCGGCATACTGGGTGCCGGAGGTGGATACAGTATTTGAGATCGGCGGTCAGGACAGCAAGTACATCAGCCTGAAAAACGGCGAGGTTGTTGATTTCCAGATGAATAAAATCTGCGCCGCAGGAACCGGCTCCTTTGTAGAAGAGCAGTCAGCAAGGATGGGAATCCCGCTTGACGATTTCGGCCCATTGGCGCTGACGGCGGGGCATCCGGCATCGCTGGGAGAGCGGTGTACGGTCTTTATTGAGACAGCCATTGCATCGGCTGCGGCAGAGGGAGTACCACAGGCGGAAATTGCGGCAGGCCTGTGTCATTCCATCGTGCAGAATTATCTGCACAAGGTGGTTGGCTCGAAGCCGGTAGGGGAGCATATCGTGCTGCAGGGCGGTGTCGATTACAACCCGGGAATTGTGGCGGCATTCCAGTCAGCTTATGGTGAGAGAGTGCAGGTGAGCCCTTGTTTTTCCATCAGCGGAGCCTTTGGAGCGGCGCTTCTGGCGCAGGAGGCCGTCGGCAACGGAAGCAGCACCTTTACCGGATTTGACGGACCGGTGCATCAGGAGGATGCGAGGAAGAACGAGGAGATACAGCGGAATATCGAGTTTTACCGTCAGGCAGATCGGCTCCTTCTGGATGGGTATACCGGGGAACGGGATCCGGGCAAAAAAACGGTTGGGATTCCGTTTGTTCTGATGATTCACAAGTTCTTTCCTATGGCCAATGCCTTTTTCACATCGCTTGGCTACAACGTGCTCCTGACGGAGCCTACGAGTGAAGACACGATCCGGCTGTCGCAGCAGCTGGCTCAAGGGGAAACCTGTTACCCCGTGAAGCTGATCTACGGGCATATGCAGCAGCTGATTGACCGGAAGGTGGATTATATTTTCCTGCCGACCATTCATACTATGAAGCATGAGAAAAGCCATGTGAAGCACAACTATGGCTGCGTATATATGCAGACGGCTGCGGTCTCGGTGGCCAGCGCGATGCAGATAGAAAACTACGGAATTCAGCTGCTGAGTCCTGTATTCGATCTTGATTTTGGCAAGGAGGCCATGGCGGGGGCCATGGTCGGACTGGGCAGGATTCTGGGGATTCCAAAGCCGCTTTGTGCCAAGGCACTTTTGTCCGGAGCGATGGCTGTGCGCCGTCATACAGCGGCTGTGGAGAAAAAGGGGAAGGAGCTTTTGGCATCCCTGAAACCGTCCGATAAGGTGCTGGTTCTGATTACACGCAATTACGGCGTATCAGACCCGGTCCTGAATATGGGAATTCCGGAACTTTTGCTGGAACGAGGGTATAAGGTGATTACGCTCAGCCATCTGCCGGCACATTCACTGGACATTTCGGAGGAATACGAAAATCTGTTTTACCCCTTTGGGCAGCATATTATTTCCGGAGCCAAAATAATAGCTTCCCATCCCAATCTGTATGCTGTTTATCTGACCAATCACGGGTGCGGGCCGGATACAATGCTGGCACATCTGTTTCGGCAGGAAATGGGAGACAAGCCGTATCTGCAGATTGAGGTGGATGAGCATTTTTCGAATGTTGGCGTGATTACGCGTATTGAAGCTTTTTTAAATAGCCTGCGTCAGCGTTCTGCTGCGGAGGCGTCAACCGATCTGAACGCAGAGAGGATAGAAATAAGGTCCTGCCATATGAAGACAGCACCAAGTGCGGAGCTTCCGCTCTGCCTGCCGGCAATGGGGGCATATTCACAAATGTTTGCATCCTATTACCGGCAGCTTGGAATGGAGGTACATTTGCTGCCGTCGCCGGATGAGCGCGTATGGGGACTCGGGCGTGCACATACCAGTGCGAAGGAATATCTGCCTTTTCCGATGCTGCTGGGCAGCATTTTGGCACAATGCGAGGATGTGCGTACGGACGGAAACGGAAAAGTGTTCGGAGAAAACGACGGCAGGAAGGCGCAGTTCCTGATTCCGCAGACACAAGGGGCAGAAGCGGAGGGCTTGTATTCGCGTGTTATTTACTCGGAGCTGACTCCCGCGCTGCGGGAGCAGGCAGAGCTGGTCAGTCCGGTATTC
>CAVFRZ010000061.1:0-10647 GCA_963624875.1 Anaerovibrio sp. | reverse complement strand
CCCTCTGCCTGTTCCATTTTCTGTCCGCATTCCGCAGAAAGATTTCCCGAGAGAAGGAGAAGTCTTTCTCCCTTCTGCAGACAATCCGCAATACTCTCAAATGCAGAGGTACTCTCTCCCCCTCCCGGTGTTCCCATAAGGACCAGACTCCGGCTTTTTTTATTACTTGTTCCTGTTGCTGCACTGTTTTTGTCACTCATGCGGTATCCTCACAGGCATATTTTTTCAACGCTTCAATATATCGTTCTCCGAACACCCCAGTTCCTATCCGGCTGTGGACAATGTATCCAATCTCCATGTAATCATCCACCTCCAGGGGGATGGCAACGATATTCGCTCCGTTCAGCTTTTCATTGATTACCCCGCTGCAGATGGTATATCCATTCAGACCGATCAGAAGGTTGAACAATGTGGCACGGTCTGAGACCATGATATCCTTTTTACTCTCTCTCGTGCTCAGAATTTCCTCTGCAAAATAAAAGGAATT
This sequence comes from Anaerovibrio sp., assembly GCA_963624875.1. GTDB lineage: Bacteria > Bacillota > Clostridia > Lachnospirales > Lachnospiraceae > CAG-791. The sequence goes on along the minus strand of CAVFRZ010000061.1, from coordinate 10,160 downwards.
GTGCTCGCCCTGCTCATAGGAGAGTCTCGGATAGGGCTCCAGATCCTCAAGCGTAATGAAGCTTTTCTGCGCCAGCGGGCTGAATGCGCTGACAAAGACGTGCGGCCGTGCAATGAACAGGCGATGAAACGTGAGCTCCTTTTCCCGAAGGGTCTTCTGCAGTATGGTTTCGTTGAAGCGGTTCAGGTACAAAACCCCCACCTCACTGCGCAGCTTGGATACATCGTCAATCAGCTCATAGGTCTGTGTCTCACGGATGCGAAAATCGTATTCCTCTCCGCCATATCGTTTCAGAAGATCAACAAATGCTTCCACTGCAAAGGAATAATGCTGTGTGGACACGCAGAAACGGTGTCGGATCTGCGCATTTCCCAGATACCGTTCCTCCATCAGATTGGTCTGCTCGATCACCTGGCGGGCATAGCCCAGGAATTCCTCTCCCTCTGCCGAAAGAAGAATTCCACGGTTCGTCCGCTTGAAAATGGTGATTCCCAATTCATTTTCGAGCTCTTTAATTGCCGATGTCAAACTGGGCTGCGTGATATAAAGCTGCTTGGCCGCTTCACTGATGGTTCCGGCCGCCGCTGCTGTCACGATATATTTCAGCTGCAAAAGCGTCATCGTTGTTTACCTTGTGATCGTTAAAAAGATCCCCCTGACATGCACCAGCGTCAGCGGGATCTTTTGATGCGTATACCTGCGTTTTATTTGTGGTGATGCCTGCGCAAGCAGACATAGTGGTTTCAGCACCTGCCATGTTTCAGCGTAAACTCTCTGCCTGCAGGCATATTCACTCTACCCTCGCATAGAGGCAAGATACTCCTGTACCTCCTGCTCGGTCGGCATAACCGCCAGGGCACCGCGCCTTGTGGTAACCAGAGAGGCTGCCGCATTGGCAAAGGTCAAAAGCTCGTGCAGCCGCAGAATGTTCAGATTCTTCAGGCCATACTTGAGAACAAAATGCAGGCCGCAGGCACAGAAGGTATCTCCGGCGCCCGTAGTCTCGATCGTATTCGGGTTCTTAAAGCCCGCACAGTCCACACGCTCTCCCTTGTAATACGCACGGCTCCCGTCCGGTCCGAGCGTTGCAAAGACAAGCGGAATCTCATAGCGGTCAATCAGTGTCCGGACGCCGCGGTCCAGATTGTCATCCCCAGTCAGGAATACGATCTCATTGTCCGAGATCTTCATGATATCGGTGTTGCGCATGCCGAAGACCATCTTCTCTCTGGCTTCGTCCTCGGAGCTCCAAAGCGGCGGACGATAGTTAGGATCAAAGGAAATGGTAACCCCGTTATCCTTGGCAATGGTGAGGGCCTCCTTCGTAGCGTGATCCACCAGCTCATCGGTCATTGACAGTGTACCGAAATGAAAGATTCTGGAATTCTCGATCAGCTCCTTATGCGCACGCACATCCTCCGGCCGCAGCATAATGTCTGCGCCGGGCTTGCGGTAAAAGGAAAAATCACGGTCTCCGTTTGCCAGCTTCTGCACAAAGGCAAGCGTTGTATGCACAGAGTTGTCCATGGAAAGCCCCGACATATCAATTCCCTGCTCCGCGGCCTTTTCCCGCAGCATCTCTCCGAAAGCATCCTTTCCTACCTTGCCGATGAAAGCCGTGGGATGCCCCAAGCGTCCCAGCATGGACAGCACGTTGCAGGGCGCACCGCCCGGATTCGCCTCAAAGGTAGGATTCCCCTGCTCGCTAAGCGGCCCTGCGGTAAAATCAACCAGCAGCTCCCCAAGCGCAGTCACATCATACTTTTTTGCTTCCATTGTCCCCTCCTTTTCAGATTCACTTTTAGTGCATCGTCAGTTCTTAAAGCTGTGTACCGGAGCCGGAATCCGTCCGCCGCGGTTTACAAACGCATCACACCCAAAGGTATTCACCGGCATGATGGGTGCATATCCCAAAAGTCCGCCGAATTCCACCCGGTCTCCAACGCCCTTTCCCGGAACCGGAATGAGCCGGCAGGCCGTTGTTTTCTGATTGACCATGCCAAGAGCCATTTCATCCGCGATGATGCCGGCTATGGTCGTATCCTTCGTATCTCCCGGAATGGCAATCATATCCAGACCGACGGAGCAAACGCAGGTCATTGCCTCGAGCTTCTCGATGGTCAGTGCCCCTGCCTCAGCAGCATCGATCATGCCCTGATCTTCCGAAACCGGAATAAAGGCGCCGGAGAGGCCGCCCACATAGCTGGATGCCATAAGACCGCCCTTTTTCACCTGGTCATTGAGCATGGCAAGCGCTGCCGTCGTTCCAGGAGCTCCCGCTCTTTCCAGGCCCATTTCACACAGAATATCCGCAACCGAATCTCCGATGGCCGGTGTCGGTGCAAGCGAAAGGTCGATGATGCCGAACGGAATGCCAAGCCGCGCCGAAGCCTCCTTGGCAACCAGCTGTCCCACACGCGTCACCTTGAAGGCTGTCTTCTTGATGGTCTCAGACAGCGTCTCAAAATCAGCGCCGCGGCAGGACTCCAGTGCCTTCTTGACAACGCCGGGGCCGGAAACGCCCACGTTCAGCACCACATCCTCTTCCGTTACGCCGTGAAAGGCACCGGCCATAAACGGATTGTCGTCCGGTGCGTTGCAGAACACCACGAGCTTGGCGCAGCCATTCACCGGAAGGTCCCTGGTCCTTTCTGCCGTCTCCTTGATGATGGTTCCCATCAGGCGAACCGCATCCATGTCGATACCGGTCTTGGTGGAGGCAAGATTCACGGATGAACACACCACGTTCGTCTCCTGCAGTGCCTGCGGAATGGAACGGATCAGCAGCTCATCGGCCTTTGTCATTCCCTTGGAAACCAGTGCACTATAGCCTCCGAGGAAGTTGACGCCCACCTTTCCGGCCACCTCGTCCAGCGTTTTGGCGATTTCCACAAAGTCTTCCGAGCTATGGCACGCCGAGCCGCCCACCAATGCGATGGGAGTAACCGAAATCCGCTTGTTGACAATCGGAATTCCGAAATCCTGGGAGATTTCCTCGCCGGTACGAACCAGGTCCTTGGCCAGATCATATATTTTCTCATAGATGTTCTTCTTCAGGACATCCAAATCCGTGCTGATGCAGTCCAGAAGGCTGATGCCCATCGTAATCGTGCGGACATCCAGATTCTCCTTCTCGATCATTGCGTTGGTTTCTTCTACTTCGCGGATATTAATCATGCTGTATCACCTTTATGCGCTATAGTACTGTCTCTTTTTGTGGGACTGCCAATTTCAATCATGAATTGTATCTGTTTCAGATCCGGTGCATCGAATCAAAAATCTCTTCCTTCTGGCACTTAATCTGAACGCCGAGGGCTTCCTTGCCGATGGTATCGAGCTCCTTGGCAACATCTGCGAACGGCGTCTCCAGCGCAGTAATGTCGACAATCATCATCATATTAAAATATCCCTGCACGATTGTCTGCGAAATGTCCAGAATATTGATGCTCCGCTCTGCCAGATAGCTGCAGACTCTTGCAATAATGCCGACGGTGTCCTTACCAACCACTGTGATGATCGCTCTTTTCTGCATGTTCTTACCTTTCTGCCGGTCCACCGGCTCACATCGTTAAAACTCAATCATTGCCGAGGCTTCCTTGCGGGGGGCCACGGCGATAGGAAGCTCATCCGCCTCATACGAGTCCTCGGCGGCATTGATCTCTACACGAACCGTCTCAAACGCCAGTTCCGGATAATTATTCTCCTGCGACAGATGCCCCAGGAATATCGCCTTCATATGTGAATTCAGAACGCTGTCCAAAAGACGCCCGCTGGCGGAATTGGACAAATGTCCCCGATCGGATAGAATCCGCTGCTTCAGCGGGTAAGGATACGGTCCCACCTGCAGCATGTTGATGTCGTGATTCGCCTCCAAAAGAAGCACATCCGAATCCTGAAGGCAGGCTTTTGTGTACTCCGTATAACAGCCAAGGTCCGTGCAAATGGATACCTTTTTATGCCCGTACTGAATGCGGTACCCCACCGGCTCTGCCGCATCGTGCGAAATCTGCATGGGCGAAACCGTCAGATCCTTTACCGTAACCTTCTCATCCGCCTTCACCGGAACAAACCGGTCCTCGCCGAAATCCCGGAACTTCTCCATGCTGCGGATTGCTGCAATAGTACCTCTCGTCGCGTAAATCGGAACCTCCGACTTTTTCATAATCATGGCCAGACCCTGGATATGGTCACTATGCTCATGGGTAATAAAAATGCCGTCCAGATCCGAAAGATCCAGCTCAATTCTCTGCAATGCCTCCTGTGCTCTCTTGCGGCTGATGCCGACATCCACCAGAAGGTGCGTTGTTTCGGAACCAACGTAGCTGCAGTTGCCGCTGGAACCGCTGGAAAATGTTTGAAATCTCATAACACCTCATCAATCTGCCGATAGGCCTCTTCCAGTGTGCCGGAATTGTCGATCACGACATCCGCGCCCTCTCGAAATGCCTCCTCCGAAAGCTGGGCGGCCAGAATGCTGTCTATTTTGGCATCGGAATACCCGCGGCTTGCCTTGAGCCGCTGTCTTCGAACCGGCAGATTGCAATAAATATACCACATTTCGTCTACTACGGAACCATATCCGCACTCAATCAAAAGTGCAGCCTCAAGGAAAAAATAGTCCGCCGCTCCCGGGTCCTTCGCACAGGCCTTCTCCTTCTCCTCTTGTATAGCGGAGAGGATGCTCTCCCTGACAGCAGGATGCAGAATCGAATTCACCTCTTCGCGAAGCTTTGGACTGGCAAAGATCCTCGCTGCCATTTCCGTTCGGCAGATCTCTCCGTCCTCCTGCGTCAGCTTCCCGTTTCCCGGATACTGCTCCAGGAGCCGCAGCAGGGCCTCATAGGCAGCCCCGCCCTTTTTCATCACGTCATGAGAGACCTCATCGGCCAGCAATATCCTGCACTTATAGTGATTTGCAATGTAACGCAGGAGTTCGGATTTGCCGGATCCCACTCCGCCTGTAATGCCGATCACACGCATACGCCTTCTCCTCCTGCTGCCCTACTTGGTCTCGTACCAGTCTGTTCCTGTATGGCAGTCAATCTCCAGCGGAACGCGAAGGCTGGCAGCACCCATCATTCCGTTTTTCAGAATCTGGGCCACCTGCTCTTCCTCTCCCTGCGCCGTCTCAATCAGAAGCTCATCGTGAATCTGCAGAATAATACGGGACTGCAGCCCCCGGCGGCAGAGCTCCTCCCACACACGGAGCATAGCCACCTTCATAATGTCTGCTCCTGTGCCCTGAATGGGTGCATTCATTGCAACGCGCTCTCCAAACTGCCGCTGCATGAAATTCGAGCTCTTCAGCTCCGGCACAGGCCGCCGCCTTCCAAAGAGCGTTGTCGAATAGCCGCATTCTCTGGCATCCTTTACTTCCTGATCAAGGAATGCCTTGATCCCCGGGAACATTTGGAAATATGCCTCGATGTATTCCTTCGCCTCTGCTCTGGAAACCGACAGATTCTGCGACAAGCCAAAGGAACTGATTCCGTAGACAATGCCGAAATTCACAGCCTTGGCGTTACGTCGCTGCAAAGGAGTCACCTCCTCATAGGGTGTGTGGAACACCTTGGCCGCCGTTGCCCTGTGAATGTCGCGGTTCTCGCGGTAGGCCTCAATCAGTGCCTCATCCCCGGACATGGACGCCAATATGCGCAGTTCAATCTGCGAATAGTCTGCATCGGTAAAGCAGCATCCCTCCCCTGGGACAAAGACCTTGCGGATGGCTCTTCCGAGCTCCGTCCGCATGGGAATGTTCTGGAGATTCGGATCCGCTGAGCTGATGCGCCCGGTCGCCGTAATGGTCTGGTGGAAGGTGGTATGAATCCGTTCATCCTCCGCAATGTATCCGGCAAGCCCGTCCGCGTAGGTGGATTTGAGCTTCGTAAGGCCGCGGTACTCCAACACCTTGGCCACAATATCGTGCTCCGGCGAGAGCTTCTCCAGCACATCCGCCGCTGTAGAATATCCGCTTTTGGTCTTCTTGCCCCCGGGGAGCTGCAGTTCTTCAAAAAGAACCTTCCCCAGCTGCTTGGGGCTTGCGATGTTAAAATCGTGCCCCGCTGCCTCGTAAATGGCTTCCTCCAGCTCGTGGATCCGTCCCACCAGCTGCTCGCCATACTCGGAAAGCTTATCCGGCAGTACGCGGATACCGATTCTCTGCATATCGTACAAAACGTACGAGAGCGGCAGCTCCACACGCTCATACAGCTCCAGCATATGCGCCTTTATCATGGCATCCCGCACAAGAGGTGCCGCCTTTGTAAGCATCCGGCAGGTCCGCTCTGCGTAGGCTGCTGCCTCCTTGGGATTCTCATGGTAAAAGGCGCCCATGGTGTTCTTCCCCAGAAGGTGCTCCCTTCCCTCAACGGTCTCTCCCAGATACTCCGCCGCAATGTCCTCCGGCTCGTAGTCATTTTTCAGAGGATTCAAAAGATATGCACCCAAAAGGACATCCATGATTCCGTCGAGGCATATCCCGTCCCTGAATTCCTCCCTGGGAATGTCCCAAAGCGGGAGCTGTGCCTTCAGGTTGAAAACAGCAAGACGCAGCTCACCGTTACGCGCTCTCACCCGCAGATCTGTAAGCCGCCTTGTCAGCTCTGTCGTGTCGGGTTTGTTCCCCGCCGGCACCAGCTCTCCCGCAGCAGAGACCACGAGTTCATTTCCGCCGTCTCCTTCCTTAGCCGGCAGCACCTCTGCCTGGCCGTTTTCAAAAACAGCCAGCGCAGACACCGCTAGTCCTTCCGGGACTCCTCCCGGGGCCGGAGGATCCATAAGCGGAAAAACCGCGGCCCAGGGCAGATCGCCGCTGTCATCCGCAGCGGATATCCCTTGCCTTCCTTCATTTTCATTGTTCTCATCGATCCGGGCATCCGGCAGATCCTGCAGGAACATCTCCGGGAGCTCTTCGCGCAGCTCCGCCTCGGACAGCTCCTTCCATTCGCTATCAGCCGAGCCCACCTTCTGTTCTCCGGCATTCTGCGCAGTCGCAGCAGATGCTCTCCCCGGGGCAGACTGTGCAGCTGCTGCTGTTTCCCGGGAAAACTTCGTCAGAAGGTTTTTAAAGCCCAGCTCCGTATACAATCCAAACGCCTCCGGCGTAAACAGATTTCCAAGCTGTGCCCCTTCCAGATCCAACTCTACCGGAGCATCTGCTTTAATGGTCGCAAGGAACAAAGAAAGCCTGGCCTGATCCTCATTCTGCTCCAGGTTGTCGTGAAGACTCTTTCTGGTAATCTCCGATAAATGCTCATAGACACCGTCTACCGAGTGATATTTAATGATCAGATCGGTTGCCGTTTTGGGTCCGACCTTCGGTACGCCCGGAATGTTGTCCGCCGTATCGCCCTGGAGCGCTTTTACCTGAATGAATTCCAGCGGTGTGACGCCAAGCGCTTCCTCCACATCCTTTGCATAATAGTTCAGAATGGTTGTCTGCCCCTTCTGCGTCTTGGGAATCCGGATCTGTATGTGCTCATCGGCAATCTGCAGAAGATCCCGGTCGCCCGAAACCAGTGATACCTCTATACCGCTGGCCTGGGCCTTTTTCGCCAACGTACCAAGGATATCATCCGCCTCCAGCCCGGCCTTTTCGCAGGTAGCAACACCCATCGCCTTCAACACCTTCTTGATCAGCGGAACCTGTTCGCGCAGCTCGTCCGGCATCGGGTGTCTGGTACCCTTATAGTCTGCATACGCCTCGTGCCGAAAGGTCGGTGCGTGCACATCAAAGGCAACCGTAAGGTACTGCGGCTTCTCCTCGTCCAGAATCTTAAATAAAATCTTTAGAAAACCATAAACAGCGCCGGTATGTAAGCCTGCGCTGCTCGTTAAATCCGGCATTCCGTAGAATGCGCGGTTCAATATGCTGTGTCCGTCAATCAGGACCAATTTGTTCTCATATGCCAAAGCAATTTCCTCTCCGGGTATTCAACGTCCCCTGTCCCGGTACATTGTACATATCACACGGCGATTACCATATCCCCACCACAATGCTCACCACAACTGCCGCAGCAAAAACCGCCAGCGTCAGCACCTCATACCCGATGGCCAGCTGCACAAAGTGTACTCTTCGGCGCAGTCTGCTGCGCTCCTGCTGCACATAGGCCGAGAGCTCCTTCTCCAGGTTAAAGGGCTCCCCGGTTTCCAGCTTCGCCAGTCCCTCTCCGATCAGATACCGAACAGATAGCTCCTCCTGACAGCTCTTGCATTCATCGTAATGCTCCAGAAAATCCTCCAGCTTCTGATTGGAAAGCCGATCTGCCAGAAAATCCGGAATCTGCTGTTCAAATGTCATGTGAATTGTCGGATCTGTTGTCTCCATGCTGTTCTCGCTTACTCGAAAAGGAGTGCTGTACTACCACGGTTTACAGTAGCATTATACGGCGCCCGGGTCAAACCTTCAGCTTCTTTTCGTTTTCCGGTTCTTACCGGGTTACTGCTACATCCTTCCATTTTGTTCCTCAGACTCCAATTTGCCCAGCAGATACAAGAAAGCTACCGCTGGTATTCTCAGGATCGGAATTTCTGTTTCATGTCTTGCAATGCCAAAATCATCCAATCGTTTTGTTATCAGGAATGCACTTCCAACACCGGTATCATCGCCTCTGCACAGCTCAACGATTGCATCGGATGACGGAATATGGGAATTACTCCGATACTTCACCTCACATAATATTTTCTCCCTGGGAGAATCTACTACTACATCGACTTCCTTCTGATTATCCCTGGCCTTTCTGAAATAACCAATCCGCGCTGTTGTTCCCTGGTAGAAGGATGCAATGTGCTTGTAGACTGTTGTTTCAACCATGGCGCCCAGCTCTTTTTCATCGGATAAAACATCATCGATCATCAGTACAGCATTGCGAATCGCTGCATCCGCTATATAAATTTTCGGTTTGCCTTTCAAAGCCCCCTTGCTTCCGACGTGCATCGGCACTGAAACGTAAATAAGATTTGACATTTCCAGTGCAGCAATATAGTTATCCAATGTGGCTACCGACGTATTCTCCAGCTCCTTTGCCGCTGTAGCAGCATTAAAAATTTCCGTTGAATTCATGCACAGATACAGAAAGAGCTTTTCCATCAAAAGAGGGCTGCGAATGTTAAAAAGCGTAAGCACATCCCGTTTGATAACCTTATCTACGACATCCTCCCTGAGCATTCTCTGTGCATACATGTCATCATCCGACAGCACCAGTTCCGGAAATCCGCCGATCAGAAGATAGCGGTTAAAATGACTTTCTAACGGCGTGAAATGATTCATTAAATCGCCGATTTCCGCATTGCTCATTTGTACAATGTCTGTGAGCTTCAAGTGTTCAGGGAGCAATGGTTCCTCCAGCTGAAGGAGTCTGCAGTACTCGTAAAATGACATGGTCGGTATCTTCAGAATGCTCCATCTCCCTGTGCCGCTGTCTGCCGATCCCTTTTCCAGTATCGGGCTGGCAGAGCCGGTCGCAATCAGGCGAATATCCTTCCTGCTGTCATAGATAACCTTCATCCACAGTTCCCAATTCTCCGTATACTGTATTTCGTCCAGGAACAGGTATCGGATTCCATCGATCGGATATAATGACTCATATACAGATAAGACCGTTTCCACATTCACTAGCTTTACAATCGGATTGTCAAATGACACATACAGGATATTCTTCGGATCGATTCCCTCTTCCAGCAATGCCTCCATCATCTGATACATGATTGTTGTTTTTCCGACTCGTCTTGCCCCTGATAAAACAGCAAATCTCCTTATCGTCTTGTGTTTTATCATCTTCATTGCCTCGTAGTAGGCAAGTCTTTTCTGAGGTTTGCTTTCTTCCTTAATCATTGACGGACTGCGCCACCATGGATTGTATTGACGAAATACCTTTATAATCTGTTCATTGCTTACCAATGCCATATTGCAATCTCCGCGCGGTTTTATACGCCATATATCAGTATACTTATCGATTATCATGTACTTTTTGTAAGTATATTATATGAACAGTCTTTACAAATATGCAAGTATACTTATATTGCTCTCACTCGATGGGTGAACAAAAAAAAAGCTCGACTTTCTGGTAAAATGTGATTGTCGAAGATTCCATTGATGCAGGAATTCCGCCGTCACTTTCGGTGAATTCGAATATCAGGCGGGATCCTGGTCGGCTCCGAGG
>CAVFRZ010000060.1:0-10757 GCA_963624875.1 Anaerovibrio sp. | reverse complement strand
GTGCAGCAGGAGGTTGGATACGAGGCCTATGACATCGTAGTGGCGAATATTCTTCCGGACGTTCTGGTTCCGCTGACACCGGCTGCAGTAAACGCATTAAAGCCGGGCGGCATATACATTACCAGCGGCATTCTGGATGGCAAGCAGGAGCTTGTGGTAGAAGCCATGCGCCTTGCAGGGCTGAAGATTCTTGGGGTGACGGCACAGGGAGAATGGCGGTGCGTGACCGGGCAGAAGCCGGAGGCGTGATATGCTGCATTTGTTTGCAACGCCGGAGGACACGGAGGGAGATCTGCTGCGGATTACCGGTCCTGAGGTGAACCATATACGAAATGTTATGCGGCTGAAGCCCGGAGAGGAAATCAGCGTCAGCATTGGCGGAGACGGCAGGGAATATCGCTACGGAATTGAAGCCTTCGAGGCGGATGCGGTTCTGTGCCGCCTCCGTTTTGTCAAAGAGAAGGATGTGGAGCTTCCGGTTCGGGTTCTTTTGTTTCAGGGGATTCCGAAGTCCGATAAAATGGACCTGATTGTGCAGAAGGCGGTGGAGCTGGGGGTAGCCGAGATCATACCTGTCAGCATGGAGCGGTGTGTTGTAAAGCTGGATGCTTCCAAGGCCTCAAAGAAGGTGGGCCGCTGGCAAACCATTGCAGAATCTGCGGCATCGCAGTCAAGGCGCGGTATAATACCGACGGTCCATATGCCGATGAGTATGAAAGAAGCCGTTTCCTATGCCAGGGAATCCACGCAGCTTCAGGTGATCCCCTATGAGCTGCAGGAAAATGACGGCTCGGCAAAGAGCTATCTGGAGAGCCTTCAGCCGGGGCAGAGCATCAGCATTTTCATCGGACCGGAGGGCGGCTTTACCAAAGAAGAGATTGCTGCCGCCAGAGAAGCCGGAATTCATCCGATTTCTCTTGGTAATCGTATACTTCGCACGGAGACGGCGGGACTTGCGGTGCTGGCTTGGCTGATTTACATTACAGAAATCGGATGATGGGATTATGAGTGATATAAAAGAGATTTATCTGGATAATTCCGCAACCACCCGGGTTTTTCCGGAGGTTGCTCAGCTGATGAATACGATCTATCTGGAGGAATACGGGAATCCATCCAGTATGCATCACAAGGGCGTCGAAGCAGAAAAACGTATTCGCGAGGCCAGGAAGATGCTTTCGGATATCCTGAAATGCAGTCCGCAGAATCTGTATTTTACCTCGTGCGGAACGGAATCGGATAATATCGCATTGATTGGTGCGGCAAGAGCGAATAAGAGATCAGGCAAGCACCTTGTCACAACGCAGATTGAGCATCCGGCGATCCTGGAAACGATGAAATATCTGGAAACACAGGGGTATGAAGTAACCTATCTTCCGGTGGATCAAAACGGTCTTGTGCGGCCGGAAGAGGTGGAGAGTGCTGTGCGGGAGGATACCCTTTTAGTCTCGGTTATGCACACCAACAATGAGGTGGGGGCACTGGAGCCCATTGGTGAGATCGGGGAATGCAGCAAGCGCAGGAATCCGAAGACACTGTTCCACGTTGATGCGGTGCAGGGCTTTGGAAAGGCGCAGATCCATCCGAAAAAGCTCTGTATTGATCTTTTGTCGGCAAGCGGACACAAGATTCATGCGCCGAAGGGGATCGGACTTCTCTATGTTGGCGATCATGTAAAGATTACGAACATCATGTATGGCGGCGGACAGCAAAAGGGTCTGCGCAGCGGCACGGAGAATGTGGCAGGAATTGCCGGCATGGCGCTGGCGGCGCAGATGCTGTATGCGAATTTTGATGAAGAGATTGGACGACTGTACTCGGTGAAGCAGCGCTTTCTGGAACAGGCACTGCAGCTGGATGGTGTGCATGTGAATGCAATGCATGGGCTGCAGCTTGCAGAGACAGCGCCGCATGTTGTCAGTCTATCCTTTGACGGCGTTCGCGCAGAGGTGCTTCTTCATGCACTGGAGGAAAAGGGCATCTACGTATCGGCGGGGAGCGCCTGTGCATCCAACCATCCGCATACATCGGATACACTGACTGCGATTGGAATTCCGGCGGAGCATTTGGACTCCACACTGCGGTTCAGCTTCTCCGTAATGAATACGGAAGAGGACGCGGATGCTGCGGCGGCAGCACTGGGGGAGCTGCTCCCGTTCTTGCGCAAATATACCAGGCACTGAACAGATGAAAAGGTATATGGAGAGATCATATGAAATATCATGCTTTTTTGATCAAATATGCAGAGATTGGAATTAAGGGGAAGAACCGCGGTATCTTTGAGGAGCAGCTGATCAATCAGATTCGAATCGCGCTGAAACGCTGCGAAGGGCATTTTACGATCGACCGGACGAGTGGACGGATCTTTGTAAACTGCCCGGGCGAATATGATTACGAGGAGGTTGTGCAAAACCTTAGCCGCGTTTTTGGTATTGTGGGAATCTGCCCGACCGTAATCATGCCGGTTGTTCCTGTAGAGGAGCTTCGAAAGGCGGCCGGAGATTTCTTCGGGATGGAATATGAGAATCGGAACGTGTCCTTTAAGGTTCATACAAGGCGTCTTGCCAAGAGCTATCCGATGGAGTCGATGGAGCTGAACGCGGAAATCGGAGAGGAGATTCTGACACGGTTCCCGGAATCCCATGTCGATGTTCACACACCGGAGGTACTGCTGAATGTGGAAATCCGCGAGAGAATCTATCTGTACTCGCACATTTTGCCGGGACCTGGCGGTCTTCCGGTTGGATGCAGCGGAAAGGCAATGCTGCTTTTGTCCGGCGGCATCGATTCACCTGTGGCAGGATGGATGTGCGCCAAGCGAGGACTGAAGCTGGACGCAACCTATTTTAACGCGCCGCCCTATACCAGTGAGCGCGCACTGCAGAAGGTGGTTGATCTGGCCTCAATTGTGGCAAGATACACAGGACCGATCTATCTGCATAACATCAATTTTACGGAAATTCAGCTGTATATATATGAAAAGTGCCCGCACGATGAGCTGACCATCATCATGCGCCGCTACATGATGCGGATTGCGGAGCTGATCGCGAAAAGAACGGAGTGCGAGGCATTGATTACCGGTGAAAGCATCGGACAGGTTGCTTCCCAGACTACGCGGAGTCTGGGGGTTACCAACGCCGTATGCACGCTGCCGGTATTCCGCCCGCTGATTGCCTTCGATAAGGAAGACATCATTACCATTTCCAAGAAAATTGAAACCTACGATACCTCCATTCAGCCCTATGAGGACTGCTGCACCATCTTTGTGGCCAAGCACCCGGTAACCAAGCCTCTTCTGGGAGTTATCGAGCAGCACGAGCATAATCTGGATGAAAAGATCGAGGAAATGGTACAGCGTGCGCTGGATACGGATGAGATTCTGGTGGTCAGTCAGGACGGTGTGCGCCGCCTGAAGGAACGTGAGGATCCGCTTCAGCCGGGCATGTGATGCTCATCTGCCAATTTCAATTGTGAACAGTGTCTGCGCTTCTGCGCGAGCAAGCTCGCACATCCACGCGGCCGCTGTCCGGGATTTTTACAGTAACAGATACACAGAAACAAAAAAGCGGATGCTATGGGCATCCGCTTAATAAATCACTATGGAAATGCTATCCGGTGAAAACGGGGACTTACTGGATGAGGTACGGTTTTAAAACCGACATGATCTCCTCTACGTTCTCCTCTACATGAATGTTCAGGTCAATGGGCTTGGAAAGATCCAGAGAGAAGATACCCATGATGGATTTGGCGTCGATGACGTATCTCCCGGATACAAGGTCAAAGTCATAATCAAACTTTGTAATGTCGTTGACAAAGGACTTCACCTTATCGATGGAATTCAAAGAAATCTTAACTGTTTTCAAAAGGAACCCCCTTTATCGTGTCCGCGGTTCTCTCCGGCGATGGCCGGAAATGCCGCTGAGATGTACAATATTGTGGTTTTACACCGATTATAGTAAACATCCTGGAATGAAAAGTCAATGTGTTACTGCCGCCGGCTGCAACATCTGAATTCGTGAGGTACTGTTTAATGAAAAGAGCCGCTGTACATAATCTGGGCTGCAAAGTGAATAGCTATGAGCTGGATGTTATGGTCCAGGAGCTAAGGCGTGCCGGATATGAAATGGTCTCCTTTGACGATGCTGCAGATGTCTATATTATCAACACCTGCAGCGTCACGAGCATTGCAGACCGCAAAAGCCGTCAGATGCTGCACAGGGCCAAGCACAGGAACCCGGCCGCGGTCGTTGCTGCAGTTGGCTGCTATGTTGAGACGGATCGGCAGAAGCTGGAGGAGGATCCTCTGGTGGATCTTTGCATTGGGAATAACCGGAAGGGAAGCATTGCGCGAATTCTCACGGATTATTTGAATGGTACGATGCAGGATGCCGAGACTATGGATGATCTTGCGGGACACCCGGTTTATGAAGAAATGCAGCTGCATACACCGGGGAGAACCCGCGCAGATGTCAAAATACAGGATGGCTGCAACCAGTTCTGCACCTATTGCATCATCCCCTATGCCAGAGGCCGGATTCGCTCCAGAGATCCGGAGGATGTAATCCGTGAAGTACAGGGGCTTGCTGCAGACGGCGTAAAAGAGGTTGTGCTGACGGGAATACATATTTCCTCTTATGGAAAGGAAAAGGGACTGGAGCCGGACCGGGAGCTTTTGAATTTGCTGAGAAGACTTCAGCTTCTGACCGGAATAGAAAGAATTCGCCTGGGGTCTTTGGAGCCGCGCATCATTACTGAGGATTTTGCGGCAGGAATCTCCGGACTAACGAAGGTTTGTCCGCATTTCCATTTGTCCCTGCAAAGCGGCTGCAATGATACGCTGCGCCGAATGAATCGGCATTACACGGCAGAAGAATATTATGAGGGCGTCAGACGGCTTCGCCGGGTTTACGATCGGCCGGCAATTACGACGGATGTCATTGTCGGCTTTCAGGGGGAAACCGCGGCAGAGTTCGAGACGAGCAGGCACTTTCTGGAACAGACGAAATTCTATGAAATCCATGTATTTAAATACTCTGTGCGGCGGGGAACTGCTGCAGAACACATGCCCAATCCCTGCAGTGATGAGGAGAAAACGCTGCGCAGCAATGTTCTGCTGGATTTGACAGCGGGGCAGGCAAGAGACTATCGGAGGAGCTTTATCGGACAGCAGGAGGAGCTTCTGCTGGAGGAGAAGGTTATTTTGGACGGTGCGGAATATTTTACCGGGCATACCATGCGCTATACACAGGGGGCGGTGCCGGCGAAGGGACGAAGAGAAGGAGAACTGGTGCGAGGGACCGTAACCGGTCTTTCTGCAGATGGAACTGTGCTGATGATGGAGCTGCTATGAACATAAAAAGAATATGCCTGTTGCTGGCCGCTGTGGTTGCGGCGGGGGCAACCGGCTGCAGGGCGGCATCTTCAGAAACCGACGTGCAGGATGGAGCGGCGCAGACATCGGGAACTTCACAGCGTGCATCGAAAGCCCGGGAGGAGACGCCGGAGAAAGAGGGAAATGTTCTTCAGATTCAGTGTTGGGATGAGGAATTCCGGCTGCTTTTGGAAAACTACTATCCCGGATATGAGAAGGTGGATGAGAATACCGGGAAAATTGGCAATACGACCGTGAAATTTATAATTACGCCGCTGGATGACAACGAATATCAAAGTCACCTGGACAGCATTCTGCCGGAGAATGAAAATGCATCAGAAAAGGATACCGTGGACATTTTTCTGGTGGAGGCAGAGGACGCAGCTAAATATACGGATGCGGATACAGGATATGCCATGCGTCTGTCGGATCTGGGAATTACGGATGACGATCTTTCGGAACAGTACTCATATACAAAGGAAGTGGTGACCGATGCAAACGGCGACCTGCGCGGTGCTTCCTGGCAGGCCTTTTCCGGTGGAATGATTTACAATCGGAAGGTGGCTTTGAAGGCGCTCGGTGATGATGATCCGGAGAAGGTACAGGAGGCTGTACAGGACTGGGAAGCCTTCAAGCAGACGGCAGATGCGGTTAAGACGGCCGGATATCACGTTACAGCAACAGTAAATGATACCTATCGCGTGTATGCGGGCAATGCAGAGCATCCATGGGTGGAAGATGGGAAAATCGCTGTTGATGCGAATATTCTCCGGTGGGCGAAGGATTCCAGAGAGCTCATAGAAAATGAAGAAACCACGGCCGATGAGCTCTGGAGCAAGACATGGCTCGAGGGTATGTCCGGCCGAACGCCGGTATTTGCTTATTTTGGGCCGTCCTGGCTGTTGAATGCTATTTTAGACAATGAGGAGTCTCCAGAAGAGACGGCTGAAGGAACCTACGGCATTGTGGAGGGACCGCAGAGCTTTTTCTGGGGCGGCACATGGATCTGCGCGGCACAGGGAACGGATAATCCGACACTGGTTAAGGACATCATCCTGACAATGACGGCGGATGCTGCGGTGATGGAAAAGATGGCCCAAAAGGAATCGGAATGTGTCAACAACGAGACGGTGTTGGCGGCTCTTTCCCGGGATGCGTCCCTGGATAATGCTGCTCTTGGCGGGCAGAATCCCTACGAAATATGGAATGCATCTGCAAAGAAAGCGGATGCGAGCAGCCTGTCAGCATATGACAGCATCTGCAGCGAAGCATTCCGCGGGGCAATGGAAAGCTGCTTTGACGGCAGCAGGACCTATGCGGAAGCACTGAAGATGTTCAAAGAGGAGATGGCTGAGTCCTATCCGGAACTGACGCTGGATGGTTGATGCGGCCTCAAAAATAAGGTATTATAGGGCGAAAACGAATTGGTATCTGATCAGCACCTGTCACATCAGGGTTTTTCGAAGGAAAATCAAGATGCGTGCTGAGTGGTTACAATGCTTATCTTGTGAAGATAACCGCAAAGCTGCTGCAGTATGGTGCGGCGTGGACGCGGTGTGGAAAGGATAGAAATGGCAGTTTCGGTAAAGAGATACAGCGAAGAGGATTTGAGCAATACGCAGTATTTTAAGGTAAAGCCAGATCAGGAGAGCGGAACCCGCAAGGTTTTGTCTATTGTTTATGAGGCACTGACCAAGAAGGGCTATGATCCTGTTAATCAGATCGTCGGATACATTATGTCCGGAGATCCCACATATATCACCAACTATATGGGCGCCAGAAGCCTGATCATGAAGGTGGAGCGTGATGAGCTGGTAGAAGAGATTCTGGAGGCATATATCGAGAACAATCGCTGGAATCGGGAAGCGTAGGGCGGCCCGATATGAGAGTGATGGGGCTTGATTATGGCTCTAAAACAGTAGGAGTTGCACTGTCTGACGAGTTGCTTATGACGGCACAGCCCAAGGAGACGATCTGGAGAGACCGGGAAGGAAAGATCCGCCGGACGCTTGCGAGAATTGAAGAGCTCATTATTGAAAATGATGTTCGTCTGATTGTCCTTGGCTTGCCTCTGAACATGAATGACAGCGTAGGAGAGCGTGCCGAGGCGGCACTTGCGTTCAAAGACCGCCTGGAACGCCGCACTTCGCTGCCGGTTGTCATGTCAGATGAGAGACTGACTACGGTGGAAGCGGATGAAATTCTGGCTAAAATGCAGATCCCGCCACAGCATCGCAAGCAGTATCTCGACCAAGTCGCAGCCAGTGTAATTCTTCAGGAGTATATGGAGAACCATAGGAAAGAACTGGTACAAATTGGCGGAAAAGAAAAAACAGAATAGGAAGAAGAAAGCAAAGCTGACCGGACCGAGACTCAAGATTATCCCTCTGGGCGGTTTGGAGCAGATCGGAATGAACATTACTGCCTTCGAATACGAAGACAGTATTATTGTTGTGGACTGCGGTCTGGCCTTTCCGGAGAATGACATGCTGGGAATTGACAGTGTAATTCCCGATGTTTCATATCTGGAGGAGAATATCGACAAGGTCAAGGGCTTTGTGATAACACATGGACACGAGGATCATATCGGCGCACTTCCCTACGTGCTGCGCCGGGTGAACGTGCCTGTATACGGAACAAGACTGACGATTGCGCTGATCGAGAACAAGCTCATGGAGCACAAGATGATGGACACCACGCAGCGCGTTGTGGTCTCCTTCGGACAGACCATCAACCTGGGAAGATTCCGTGTTGAATTTATCAAAACCAATCACAGCATTGTGGATGCTGCCGCACTGGCGATTTATTCGCCGGCTGGCGTCGTGGTGCATACCGGAGACTTTAAGGTGGACTACACGCCGGTTTACGGGGATGCCATAGACCTGCAGCGATTTGCAGAGCTTGGCAAGAATGGGGTTCTGGCATTGATGTGCGACTCCACAAACGCGGAGCGCCCCGGATACACGCAGTCGGAAAAGACCGTTGGAGTAACTATAGATCGGATCTTTGCAGAGCACCGAGGGACACGCATCATTATCGCAACCTTTGCGTCAAACGTGGACCGCGTGCAGCAGATCATTAATTCCTCTTACAAATACGGCCGAAAGGTTGCTGTAGAGGGACGCAGCATGGTGAATATCATTGGGGCAGCCAGCGAGCTCGGATGCCTTGATGTACCGAAGAATACACTGATCGAAGAGGATGAACTGAAGAACTATCCTCCGGAGAAAACAACGATCATCACCACGGGCTCTCAGGGCGAGAGCATGGCGGCTCTTACCAGAATGGCAGAGGATCAGCACCGAAAGGTGAAGGTTGGGCCGGGAGATACCATTATTTTCTCCTCTCACCCCATTCCGGGTAATGAGAAGTCGGTGACCAATGTCATCAATAAGCTGCTTATGAAGGGCGCGGATGTTATTTTCCAGGACGTGCATGTCTCGGGACACCCGTGTCAGGAGGAGCTGAAGCTGATTTATTCGCTGGTACAGCCTCAATATGCGATTCCGGTTCACGGTGAATACCGTCACCTTATGGCGCAGTCGAAGGTTGCGGCCTCACTGGGCATTCCGAAGGACAATATATTTATTCTGCATTCCGGCAGTGTGCTGGAGCTGAATACAGGAGCGGCAGAGGTGACAGGAACCGTCCCGATCGGTGCGATTCTGGTGGATGGACTTGGTGTCGGAGATGTAGGGAATACAGTTCTTCGCGACCGCCAGCATCTTGCGGAGGATGGCATTGTTATTGTAACCTTTGCCATCGAGCGGGGAATGGATTATCTTGCGGCAGGGCCGGACATAGAGAGCCGCGGTTTTGTCTATATGAAGGAAGCGGATACGCTGATGAAGGAGGCAAACATTGTTGCTCAGGAGGCACTGGCAGAGTGCCTTGACCGCGGGCAGAATGATCCTGCCAAGCTCAAGACGAGTGTGCGTTCCGCGTTGGGAGACTTTTTCTGGAAGAAGACCAAGCGCCGCCCGATGATCCTTCCGATCCTTATGGAGATTTAGAGTATTTGTATCTATTCAGCACTTGCCGCATTTCAACGTGAACCCGCTGCTGGTAGGCAAGTTCACGATTGAAATTGGCAGGCGGGCATTTTCGAGTATCAAAATCGAGAAGGGTGCTGAATGGTTGCGAACATTTTATGTGTTGTGCTGAGAAAGCGGAGACGATGATGAGACAGGAGAAGAGCTATAGACGTCCCGGGAACGGTCATTCACAGGCTCCTGTAAGGCGCGGCCAGCCGGGAGCACTGGACTGGATTGGGGATGCGGTGAAGATTGTCCTGGTTATTCTGGTGATTATGTTCTGCATCTCCATGTCTCATCGCGCCTATGAAATCGGCTACAACATTTTTTATGAGAAGGCGATGGATGATTCGGCAAATGCCAGAACCGTGGAGGTAACGGTAACGGCAGATATGTCGGTGAGCCAGATCGGGAAGCTTCTGAAGGAAGAGGGACTGATTGAGGATGCGGAGGTATTCCAGTATCAGGAACGGTTTTCCTCCTATCACGGCAAAATAAAGCCGGGGACCTACCAGCTTTCCACGGATATGACACCGAGTGAAATGATCAAGGAAATGGCGGACAACAGCGAAGATGAGACCAATTGATGCAGAAATGGAAGAGCGTATCCTGACATTTGCAGAGTCACTGTTTGCCGGAAATACAGAGTTTTTGAACAAGATAGAGAAGGAGGCACTGGACGACGGGATTCCGATTATTCGGACTCAGACCCAGAGCCTCCTTCGTTTTCTTCTGGAACTAAAACGCCCGGTAAGCATACTGGAGGTGGGGGCAGCCACCGGATTTTCCGCCTGCCTTTTGCGGACATATGCGCCGAAAGATGCAATTCTTACAACGATTGAGAGGGATCCGGAGAGGGCCCGAAAGGCCAAAGAGAACTTCGCCGCGTTGGAAGAGATACGAGGGACCGGTCAGGCGGGCGGAGGTATTGCTTTGCTGGAGGGAGATGCTGCTGATATTCTGCCGAAGCTGGAAGGTCCGTATGATTTTATTTTTATGGATGCGGCAAAAGGGCAGTATATTCATTTCCTTCCGGATATCCTTCGACTCTTGCCAAAGGGCGGACTTTTGGTGTCGGATAATATCTTAAAGGACGGCGAGATCCTGGAGTCGCGTTTTGCGGTAAAGCGAAGAGACCGCACCATACATAAGCGGATGCGGGAATACCTGCTGGCGCTTTCGCAAAGCCGGGAGCTGCAGACGCTTCTTTTGCAGGAGGGCGATGGCGCTGCCTTATGTGTGCGCAGGTGAACCGGAGAGAACGGCACGCGAGTGAAGAAAGCGGCGCGGCAGTGGGACGGCAATGGATTCTGCGTGTTAGCGCTTTGGACAGAGAGGAATGATGAGTACAGGAG
>CAVFRZ010000059.1:0-10758 GCA_963624875.1 Anaerovibrio sp. | reverse complement strand
GTATTGGAACGTCGTCGACCTTACCATCATCGATTTTCCGAAGGATGTCTTCTGGGTTAACATGGCTCACGGAACCTCCGGCATAGGCTTTGCCTACACCATCCTTTACAAGGCGACCGGCGATAAACGCTATCTGGAAGCAGCCATTGATGCAGCAAGATATATAGAAGGAATTGCTGTCGGCGACGAGGATGCCGTCCTGATCCCCTATCTGGACAGCTTGGAGCGCGGACCGTCCACGGAGTTCTACTATCTGAGCCAGTGCCACGGACCGGCGGGAACATCTATCTTGTTCCAGGCACTTTATCAGATTACCGGCGAGCAGGAATACCTGGACTGGACCAAGAGGATGTCACGCGGAATCATCCGAGCCGGTGCACCGGAAAATTTTTCACGGGGATATTGGCCCAGCCAGGCACTGTGCTGCGGGACACCGGGAATCCTCGAGCACTTCGTATCGGTCTACCGGATATCAGGAGACGAGGAGTTCCTGGAGTATGCAAAGCGCGCGGCCAGAGTGGTGATCGGCCAGTCCTTTGTGGCGGATAAGCCGGGGGATATTTATAAGCAGAAGCTCCAGCGGAGCTGGTACGGCAGCTGGTGGCGCACCATACCGCAGAATGTCCACAGCTACACAGGCCTATACATCGGAACTACCGGCAATGCCTGGACGCTGCTCTCACTTGCAGAGGTTTTGGAGCACAAAAACTGGATCCAGACGATTGAATACAATTATTTTGACTAAGAGGGTCAATACTTAATTTGCACATTATACCGTATCGAATGATGCGAGCTGACGCTGCTTTGATGGGCACGAGTTTGATAACAGGCAGTGTTTCAAGACAGTATTTTAGGAAGCGATGTAACAGCATCCGCGAATAGGAGGTATACATCATGGCTGAGAGAAAAATCTATCATTCCATAGCAGAGCTGACAGGAGAGACTCCTCTGGTGGAGCTCACCAATTTTGAAAAGGCATACGACCTTCCGGCATCGGTGCTGGCGAAGCTGGAGTATTTTAATCCGTCCGGATCAGTCAAGGACCGGGCAGCGCTTGCTATGATTCTCGATGCACAGGAAAGAGGGAAAATAAAACCCGGCGATACCATTATGGACTTTAGCAGCGGCAATACCGGTATCGCTCTGGCGGCTTATGCCAATGCACTCGGATATCACTTTGCTGTTGTGCTGCAGCCCGGAGTATCCAAGGAGCGGACGCAGATCCTGAAGGCGTATGGAGCTATTTTCCTGGAATTCAAGGATATTCCGGGCGTTCCGGAGCTGATTGCCGAAAAGGGACTCCAGTTTGATGCATTCTATGACCTCCTGCAGGTGTATGCGGACGAGAGAGGGTGGTATTATATCAATCAGGGACGCAATCCTGCCAATCCGAACGCGCACATTGCCAGCACCGGACCGGAGATCTGGGAGGCCACGCAGGGCAAGGTAGACTATCTGGTGGCTCTGGTCGGAACCGGCGGATCACTGATCGGTGTCGGGACCTACCTACGGAAGCAGAATCCGAACATCAAAATCATCGGTGTACAGCCTGCTCCGGAATCGATCAAGGACAGCCGCTATCCGGAGAGGAATACACTGGACGGTGTGCTGGTATTCCACGGTGTGGCCGAGGAAAAGAGAATCCGTTATTTTGACGAGTTTGATTTTCAATATGACGAGGTAATTGAAGTCAATGCGGACGATGCCTATGCGGTCGGACGTGAGCTGGTGAAAACAGACGGCATTTTCCTTGGACAATCGGCGGCAGCTGCCGTCAAAGCGGCCGGAGATATTGCAAAGCGCCCGGAGGCTTCCGGCAAGAATATTGTTGCCATCTGTGCAGACAATGCGTTTAAATATTTATCGACAAATATTTACAGGGAAGAGTAAAAGAGTTCAAGAAGAGACGGAGATAATGCAGTGGGAGCAGGCAAACGCGCATCCTGGACACTTCCGGAAAGAGTACTGGACGAGGAAGGCTATATCATCGATCAGGGCCATATGGGCGAAATCCCGTTTGGCTGGTTTTCGACGAGAGAGAAGGGATGCGGCTGGATTGCTGCCTACAATGTGCTGAAGCTAAGCGGCCGGCAGGAGCCGCCGCAAAAGGTCTGCCGTGAGATCGAACGGTACGGATTTCCGGGGAAGGTGCTCGGGCAGGAGCTGGTCTGGCTCCTGGTATATCTGAAGCAGAAGGGATTTCATGTGCGCCTTTCCATGCCCGGCTATCGCGGATGCGAGGCACTGCTGCGGCAATATCCTACAGGCATCCTCATGTATGTCCATAAAAAAGGAGCACACTACGCAGCCTATCACGCCGTCGATGCCAGAACGGTGCATTTGTATAATGCAGTTTATCAGAAACGGAACCACATCATACCGCTCCGCACGTTTCTGAAGGAACACACCGTTTGGCATGGCTGCGTGATCATCGGCTGCCGGTGACGCTGATTAAAGCAGCTGTTTCCCAGTCATAGGCTTATACAGCTCGTATCAGGCTGATTGCACACAGAATCAGCGAAACGGCCAGAAGCACATTGATGAGCTTCGTATAGCGGTCAAAAAAGCCGCGCAGCACATCTCCGGCAAAGAGCCACACAAGGTTGCACATCGGGCCGGTAAACGGCAGAAACAGACCAACCAGAAGAAGACTCCAGAAGGATCTGGAATACGGCAGAACAAAGGCCGAAAGCTCCGTGAGGCAGCTCATCATAATCTTCACATTGGTAAACTGAACCAGAAGTCCCGTATAGAAATTGCAGGACCGATCTGCATTCTCCTCGTGCGATGTCTGCGGCAGTAGCATCTTCACAGCAAGAAAAATAAGATATCCTGCGCCAACATAGGCCAGCCACTTCACGGAATCACCGAGAACGCCGCCGATAAAATAGCTCACCAGAACCGCTCCGAGTGCGATGATGCAGTATCCGGTGAACAGGCCGCGCCACTGCCGAAGCGCCGTCTTTCTGCCGTATCGCAGAGATGCATTCAGCGAGCAGAGATTGGCAGGACCCGGAGTGATACCGCCGATGAAGCAGTAGAACAGAAAGGATGGAATCAGTGAAGCCGGCATAGGAAACCTCCATGGTTGCGCGCAATTCAATTATGAATAAAGAAGCAGACAGGTGCTTACTCATTCATTTACAATGGAATGCAGGAATCTATATAGCAGGTGCTGCTATTCGAAGAATTGGCATAATTATACACAGAGTTTTTAAAACTGACACTATCATACATATCCGGTCATGATCATTGCGGCGATGTCTGTGACGGCATCGCTTTTAAAATGCCCATTTTCTCCATGGCAAGCAGATGACTCTTCCGGTCGATGCCTCCGGCATATCCTGTCAGACTGCCGTCTGTACCAATGACACGGTGGCATGGAATGATGAGTGAGATAGGGTTGTGCCCAACGGCTCCGCCGACTGCCTGTGCAGACATTTTTGAAAGCCCTTTGCGAGCAGCAAGGAGCTCTGCGATCTCGCCGTACGTCATGGTCTGCCCGAAGGGAATGGTCATCAGAATTTCCCAGACATCTCTCCGAAACGGTGTCGTATGCATGGAGATCGGCGGAGTGAAGGAGGGGGCATTTCCTGTGAAATAGATGTTGAGCCATCGCATAGTTTCTTCAAAAATGGGCAAGGGCCCTTCGATGATTTCATCTCTCAGCGTGTCTGCATAGTATTTTTGCCCGTCAAACCATAGGCCGATCAGGCTCACGCCATCGCTTGCGAGCGTGATACCGCCGAGGGGAGACTTGTAATGATAGATATAATCCATAGCTACAGAAAATGAAACGATACAAGACGGCTTGAATCGTTCGTTATTTACGTCCCAGCTGCCAGAAGGCTACAGCACTTGCAGCGGCGACATTCAGTGAATCCACGCCGTGAGACATGGGGATTTTGACAGTATAGTCGCAGGCTGCGATTGTTTCCTGGGGCAGTCCTTCACCTTCGTTTCCGAGGATAATGGCAAGCTTCTCTTCGGCAAGGAGCCGTGGATTGTCAAGTTCCACGGTATCGTGCCGGAGCGCCAGTGCTGCCGTTCGAAATCCGAGCCGGTGGAGGCAGGACGGTGCTTCGATATATGTCCATGGAATTTGGAAAACAGTTCCGACGCTGACGCGGATGGCCCTTCGATACAATGGATCCGCGCATGCGGAGGTTACGAGGACGGCGTCCATATTCAGCGCAGCTGCCGAGCGGAATATGGCGCCGATGTTGGTCGGATTCTCGATATTGTCCAGGACAGCAATGCGCCTGGCATTTTGGCAGATCATCTCCGGGGCGGGGAGCGCTTTCCTGCGAAAGGCGCACAGAATCCCACGTGTCAGGTGATATCCGGTTAGCCGGATAAGGACCTCCAGATCGGCGGTATAAACGGGAATGGTTTCGGACTTTTCTTCGCAGCAGCGGAGAAGCTCTGCTCCTTCGGTCTTCAGAAATCTGGTTTCGATAAGGACAGATACCGGTTCATATCCGGCGAGAAGCGCTCGTTCAATAACAGCGCGGCTTTCGGCGATGAAAAGTCCCGGAGCGGGCTCGTAAAAGTGCCGGAGCTGATTCTCATTTTGATGTATGTACAGAGCCAGCTTCGGCTGCTCCAGGTCAGTGATTTTCTCAATTGTGATCATATGATGGCATTTCTCCTTGCCCTTCGGAAGGTCCCGATACGGCTGGTGCCGCTTAGACCCCATTATACAGCAGATACCCTATGGTGGTATCGCTGGAATCTGCAGCCGGCGCGTGTAGACTTTCCTACAAATATATAACATAATAAATCAGACGTGGAACAGAGAAGACAATAAGGAGTACATATATATGTCGAAGGAGAAGCGGATAAAAGAAAAGGGCGGCAGACACATTATCAGACGGATTATTATTACGATAGTCGTCGTGATGGTGCTCGGAGTGGTTTGGCTGTTCGGGTGCTCCGATGATGAAGCGGAGCAGAGCGGCGCATCATCGGGACAAGGCAGCGCAGGCGGAGCAGGGACTGCTGCAGAAGATAACATCGCGAATGCAGACAGCTTTGACAGTTACTATCTCATCAGCCAGATGGATTCCGATATGATGGACAACTTTCTGGCGCTGTACAACGCAGTGAGCAATTTCGAGGAAGAAGCCGTATTTCCGCATCCGATTGCGGAAGAGAATAAAAAGGATGTATATGCGCTTCTGATGGCCTTTCTGTATGAATGCCCGGAGCAGTTTCAGCTGGATTCCGGTGAAATCAGCTTTTTCCGGTATAAAGGAGCGGAAGACGAAATTGCCGGGTGTGAGCTTACGTACCGGATGGATCAGACTTCTTATGATGCTTACATGAATCAGTGCCAGGGGATTCTGAGTACGCTACAGAAGCAGACCGGCGGAATGTCGGATTATGATAAAGAGCTGTATGTGTATAACTATCTGGCAGACAGTACCGTTTATGATGATACGACTGATTTCTGTGATTCTGTGTATGGGACGTTGATTGAAGGCAGAGCGAAGTGTGTGGGAATCAGTGCAGCGTTCCAATACCTGTGCGACGGCCTTGATTTGCCGTGCGTATCGCTGACCTGTTACGGGGATGAGAAAACCTTTGACGACGGTCACGCATGGAATGCGATAAATATCGACGGCGAATGGTATGATGTGGATCT
The DNA here is from genome assembly GCA_963624875.1 of Anaerovibrio sp. Lineage (GTDB taxonomy): Bacteria > Bacillota > Clostridia > Lachnospirales > Lachnospiraceae > CAG-791. The sequence goes on along the minus strand of CAVFRZ010000059.1, from coordinate 5,111 downwards.
TACCGCGGATGTCCCGCGGGAAGACTCGGAAGCGGATAGCTGCCGGTATTACGGGGCATTGAACGTGCCGCGTACCTGGGTCACCGATGCACATTCTCCGGTCACTACCTATTTCACGGATTACTTTGATGTTCCGGAGAGTGTATCCTTTGATGCGGATTACCATGTGGTCAATGATGAGTTCGTTGCAGAGGGAGAAGATTATGCAGCGGCATATCGTGACGGTATCAGCAGAGCCTATGAGGATGGAAGCTCGGCAGTATCCCTGCAGTTTGAAAGCGAGGATGACTACAATGCCTTCCTTGACCAGGAGGATGATATCTCGACAGACTGGCTGTATCATTACAGCAGCGATGATGTGACGGGCCTTGGCGGCTCAGTTTACCAGCAGCCGTCCTATCGGACTATTGTTTACGTACCGGAATTCGAGTGATGCACCAGGTGGAATTATAATAGGAACCATGTTTACCAAGCGGCCCTGATCGAGCAGTGCTCCATCCGGGCCGCTGATTATGAAGGGAAGGAATACAATGGACCAGGAGCTATATTTTACTTCAGAGAAGGTGTCGGACCATGTCACCCGGATTCGCGGTGTAATTCAGGAATTTATGTATCTGGTGGAGGGATCGGAGCGCGCACTTCTGATTGATGCAGGGTGCGGGATCGGCAATATTGCAGAGTACGCAGGGACGCTGACCGAGCTTCCGCTGACGGTTGTGCTGACGCACGGACACTACGATCACTGCGGCGGAATGTACCGCTTTGAAGAGGTGTATCTGAACCGGGAGGAGAGGATTCCGACAGTGATCCACTATACGGAGGCTAAGGGCGAGAGCATTGCCAGGGATCATGGCTTTGGAGATAGCCCGGAGGCTGTTACGAGAATCCGCGACATTCGTCTTCTGGATCTGGAGGACGGAGCGATATTCGACCTTGGCGGCGGTGTCTGCGTGGAAGCCATCTGCTGCCCGGGACACACGGCCAGAACCATGGCAATGTTAATCAAACCGGACCGTCTGCTGCTCACAGGCGATGCGTGTCACTGGATTACGTATCTTCATTTTGAATCCAGCCTGACCGTGGAGGCGTTTCAGAAGAGCCTGATCCAGCTGCAAAAGCGTGAGAATGAGTGGGATTCGCTGCTCCTTTCACACCCGATTGATGCGGCGCCGAAGTTACTGATTCCGGAGATGATTCACCGCTGCGAACAGCTCCTTTCCGGAGATACGGAAGAGCTTACACTGGAACCCTTTGATGATTCCGGCCTGCACTTTGTTGCCAAGAGAGAAGGAGAGCTGGCCAATCTCCTGTTTGATACGCAGAAGGTGCATGAGCGATAAGCACGACGCTTCAGAAGCATCTACATTGGAAAACGTTGGAATGCGGCAGGACTGCAGGAGCTGCAGCGGGGAGAGTATGAGAAAGAAGTCAGTTACAGGCGATGACCAAAGCGGTCAATACGAAAGAGAGGGGAATAAAACAGCGGAAAAGCACACCACGGCCATTCCGGATCTGAGCAAGGTCAGTCCGGAGCTGCAGGCCCTTTTGGGGGATCGCCGGAGGGAGCAGAAGGAGGCGGCGGAGGAGTCCCGGCAGGCACCGGCGGACTTACAGGACCTTTCGGAGTACAGCTTTTTCCATATGGACCGGATTAAAGAGGGGATGTTCATCACACCGGAGACGCTTCGCAAGGCCAAAAGCCTGGTGAAAAAGGAAAAGGTTCATATCGCCCGATTTGAAGTGGCTCCCTTCAGGGAGCAGTATAAGGTGGAAGCGGACGAATATGATCCGGAGCAGATTGTTGGCAGTCTGGCGCTTACCTGTGAGAGTGATGCCAGACATTCCTTTTTCATGCCATCCTTTCGCGTGGATATGTGCCTTGGCCAGGACGAGCTTTTGTGGTCACGCTGCGGCAACTGGGGATGCAGCTGCGGAAATTGGATCGGAGATCAGCTCGATGTGTGTGAGCATGGCGTGGCAGGAATTCTTTTGCTGGAGGAGTACCTGAAGTCACATACGGATATTGACGCGACGACCTCCGGCGCTCAGCGGCTGATGCAGGCTCTGGGAGCCCAGGCCGGTGCCGTTTATGATGCGAAGGAGGGCCTGGCGCATGAGGCACTGAATTTCGAGCCGTTTCTTGAAATTCGAGAAGATGGGTGCCTTCGTTTGTGCTTTCGCGTCGGAACCGGAAGACTGTATAAGATCAAAAGCCTGCGGGAGTTTTACACCAACATGCAGCAGGGACGGAAAATGGTGTTTTCCGCCAAGACCACACTCCTTTTGTCGGAAAATGATCTGACCGGGGATTCGAAGAGCTGGTATCAGTTTTTTACAGAGGAGTTCAAGGAGGAACAATCCAGGCTTTCACGGTATTTTGCCGGGCGTGTTATGCCGGATTTGACGGATAGTCTGGAGCTGGACGGAAGGCGTCTGGATCGCTTCCTGGAGATGTCGAAGGGACGGCTGCTGGAGGTTAACTATCGTACGTGGGATTACCGCGGGAAAGAACATCTGACGCTTCGCGATAAGGCCTTTGTCCCGTCGCTTACCATTCGGCCGGACACGGATGCGAAAGGGGAGTCCTTCGAAGGCGTTGTAGTAGAAGGAAGCATACCGAAAATCTATAGGGGAGTCCGCAGCGGCTGCTGGATAGAGGGCTCGCATCTGAACTGCATGAGCCAGGAGGAGCTGGCACGCATTCAGCCGGTCCTGGAGACAGCCGGCAGCAGTGGTAGGGTGAGCCTTCGCGTGGGCCGGTACAAGCTGGCGGATTTTTACCATAAGTCATTGCCGCAGCTGCGGCAGATTGCGAACATTACGGAGACGGGGACGGAGCGGGTTTTTTCTTACCTGCCGCCGGAGCCGTCCTTTACCATTTATCTGGATCTGGAGAGCGGCTCTATTTTGTGCCGTGCAGAGGCAGCGTACGGAGCGGAGATTTTCTCTGTCAGCGACGTGGCTGACGGCGCGATGAGACCGTACTACGAGAAATACCGCGATGAGCAGGCCGAGCGGCGGATCGTGCAGACGGTTCTGAAGTATTTTCCGAAGTTTGATCATTCACTGAAGCTGTTCTTCGTGGATAAAAGTGCTGAGCAGGTCTTTGATCTTCTGGAGCATGGACTGGATGAGCTTGGGGAGCTTCCGCTTTGCCAGATTCGTATGACGGAGCGCTTTCGGAGGCTGGGGCTGCGCCGTCATGTCAGCTTTGATATGGGCGTCTCGCTGGAGAATAATCTTCTGGATCTCTCGGTTACGTCAAGAGAGCTCTCGGAGGATGAGATGCTGGATGTCCTGTACCAGTATCAGAAGAAGCGCCGTTTTGTCGTTCTTAAAAACGGTGACTTTTTAAAGCTCGAGGAAAACGAATCCATTCGTCAGCTTCTGCAGCTGATGGAGGATCTGCATCTGTCGGTGAAGGAAGTTACAAAGGGCAAGATGCACATCCCGGCGTATCGTGCACTCTATCTGGATAAGATGCTCGAGAATCAGGAGGGCCTCTATTCAGACCGGGACCGCCACTTTAAGGAGCTGATCAAGGAATTCAAGACCGTAGCGGATTCGGATTATGAGGTTCCCGCCCATCTGAAAAAAACACTGCGCCCCTACCAGAAGGAAGGGTACCGGTGGCTTCGCACCTTGGATCACTACGGCTTTGGCGGAATTCTTGCCGATGAAATGGGACTGGGCAAGACGCTGCAGGTACTGACAATGCTGGAGGCCGTTCGCGGGGAAGAGGCCGGCATTGAGGGAAGGGCGAGAACAGCACTCGTCATCTGTCCGGCGTCACTGGTCTACAACTGGCTGGAGGAGGCACACCGCTTTGCGCCGTCGCTGAAGGCAGCTGCGGTGACAGGAAATGCGTTGGCCCGTGCAGAGCTCATTGCGCATGCAGAGGAAAACGATCTTCTCATCACATCCTACGATCTTCTGAAGCGCGATATTGCAGAATATGACGGGCATCAGTTCCGGTTTGAGATCATTGATGAGGCACAGTACATCAAGACACATACGACAGCAGCGGCGAAGTCCGTGAAGCTGGTGCAGGCGATTACACGGTTTGCACTGACGGGCACACCGATTGAAAACCGGCTTTCCGAGCTGTGGTCCATCTTTGATTATCTGATGCCGGGCTTCCTTTTTGCCTATGAGAATTTCCGGGTGCAGATGGAGGTGCCGATCGTCAAGAATGAGGATCAGGAGGCACTGGAGAGGCTGCATCGGATGATCGCGCCCTTCATTCTGCGGCGGAATAAAAAGGATGTATTAAAGGATCTTCCGGACAAGCTGGAGGAAATTCGCTTTGCCGGCATGAGCGGCAAGCAGCAAAAGCTTTACGACGCGCAGGTTCTGCGGATCCGGAAGGATCTGGAAAAGCAGGATGAGAATGACTTCCGCAGAGGCAAGATCGAAATACTGGCGGAGCTGATGCGAATCCGGCAGCTGTGCTGCGATCCGTCACTGTGCTACACCAACTATGACGGTGAATCGGCCAAGACCGAGCTGTGCATGGAGCTGCTGCACAGCCTGATGGACGGAGGGCATAAAACGCTTCTGTTCTCCCAGTTCACCTCCATGCTGGAGATCCTGCAGCACCGGCTGGATGAGGAGAGTATTCCTTATTACATGATCACCGGCAGCACCGCCAAGGAGGATCGGCTGGAGCTGGTAAAGGCCTTTAATCAAAATGACGTGCCCGTCTTCCTGATCTCGTTGAAGGCAGGCGGAACGGGCCTTAACCTTGTGGGGGCCGACAGTGTCATTCACTATGATCCATGGTGGAACACAGCGGCGGAGGATCAGGCCAGTGACCGCGCACACCGCATCGGGCAGAAGAACGTTGTGACGGTGTACAAGCTCGTGGCCAAGGGTACCATTGAGGAGAAGATTGTGGAGCTGCAAAAGCAGAAGGCGCAGCTCGCCAGTGATATTCTGGGCGGTGAGGGCGTCGGCAGTGCAAGCTTCTCCCGGGAGGACCTGCTGGAGATCCTGGAGTGACACCGTGATTGACGCAGCTGTGCGACGGGCCCTGGCGGAGGTGTCCGGTTCGGGGCAAGTATCCTGCGGTGCCTCTGGATAACATTGGGGTTTGGTGTTACAGTTAGGAG
>CAVFRZ010000058.1:0-10886 GCA_963624875.1 Anaerovibrio sp. | reverse complement strand
CCTTTACCCTCTCTGACGTGCCACCTCGCGGGCCGCGCTTCTGGCCATCAGGTACTCTGCGGTGAGATCCATCACCAGGGCAAAAGCCAGCGCACAGGTCACATCCACGACACTGTGCTGCTTGAGCAACATGGTGGAGCAGCAGATCATGATGTCCAGAATTCGTGCCAGAGGCCGCACAAACCGATGCCGGTAGCCCTTGGCTCTGTGCACGGCAAAATCCAGGAAAATCGTCGAATATACATGCATGCTGGGGCATACGTTGTTGGGATTATCCGTTCCCTCAATGATGCGCACCGCAATAGCACACAAATCATTTCCCTTTATCTCCTCCGGCCGGAGCGAAATACCGTTCGGCACCAGCATGCAGAATAAAAGGATCAGAAGCAGTCCGGAAAAGAGCGGTGCCAGCGTGCGCCAGCGCGTCTCCCCATCCTCCCGCAGAACCATGTGAAACATCGTCTGTGTCATCCATAAAAACCAGATACAATACGGAATCACCGCGTATTTGACGAAGGGAATGTACTGATCCAGGCGGCAGTGAATGTGCCACACAACCGGCAGATTCAGCCATTCAAGGAATGCAAACCAGCTGATGAAAATCACAAAAAATCCAATGATAAAACGGTACGGGTGCTCCGCGCACTCCTTCTTAAAAAATCGACTCATGCTCCACTCTTCTTTTTACTTCTTACTTCTTCACTTCTTTTCTTTCACCGAAAACTCTCACTGAAAAAACGCCATCTCCGACAGCACGGTGTCCTGATATATTGTTCCGTTATACACGCTGTTGATCCGAATGGCAAGCGAATCCACCGGAATTGCCGTGTCGAAGACAAGGACCTGCTCACCCATCGTATCCTCCAGCGCATAATCCGCCGAATACGTTTGACCATCACAGTCAACCGTCACTGTAATGCCCTGAATGCGGTTATTGGCCTCATATCGCTCCTGCGCTGTCTCATTGCCGTTCCAGAACGCAATGGCCTTTACATTGGTCGTCTCCGAAAAGCTTGCTGTCAGCGTTACTCCCAACCCGTCGCCTTCCTCGCCCTCCTGCCAGGAGGTCTCCAGATCCTCATCGAAAAGATATTCCGTCCCGTAGGTCTTGCCGGAGCTTCCCACCAGCACGGAGGATGCCGTGCAGTCCGCCGGTGTCGTCTTCGTAAGTCCCTCCGTATAGGAGGTATCGGTTGTCAGCTGGTAATTGCCCATTCCCTGCAGGGCTGTGAGTATCGCATCCTGCGCTGCCTTTGCCGCTTCCTCCTGGGCAGCCGCCTCTTCCGCAGCAGCCGCTGCCGCTTCTTCCTGTGCCTTCTGTTCCGCTGCAGCCTTTCTTGAGGAGGAGATATTCACCGCCAGCACGATGACTACAATGATCACCGCCAGAATTCCGGCCGCAGCGCCGATGAGGCGAACCGGAATTTTCCCCCGTGACATCTGTGCGGCGCTTTTCCGGATTTTTCTTTTCAGCCGACGAAGTGCTCTGCGGATTCTCCGACAGATGTCATTTGCAGTCTCTGCCGCACTCCGGCCGCCGCCTTGCAGCGCCTTGCTCCGAGTCGGGCTTTTCCTTCCTGTATTCTCCTTTCTTCGCGGCTCTCTTCGGCCTTCTACTCCCTCTGCCTTCTCCGATAACGCGGCACTCTTTTCTCTTGGCATGGAGAACTCCACGCCCATTTCCTCCAGAGTGACCTTCCACTCTTCTGCCAGCGCGTTCTCTTCCAGCTGCCCCAGCACCGCCATGGCACTGCGGAATTCTCCGCGAAATGAAAACTGACTGCAGCTGCGCACCAGCCCTTCCTCAAAGCCATGGTAATCCGAGTATCTATGCTCCATAACCGCACACAGCGTTTTCATGACAAGCGCCGGGCATGGGAAGTTCCCCAGTCTCGCTTCCGCATGCGACAAAACATCCAGCTGCCGCAGCCGCAGCTGCGCCGTCTTCTTCACCTGCGGATTGAGACCGGCCGCCTTGTTCTCCCAGAATGTCCGCTGCGCCGACAGATGCGTGGCAAGCTCCGCATCCGACATGCCGTCCTGAATTCCCAGTTCCTCATAGATCCCCATATGCGCCCCCAATTCTTGTACTGTTTACATCCAGACTCCCTTATACCATTTTGCTTCTGTTCAGTCCCTATCAGATTTCAACATACACCTGCTGCCGTTTTTTCAGTTTGCTTTTTCGGAAGCCTCCAGAAACTTCCAATAGTCCTCGTAGTTTTTCTTTAAGAGCTCCGGCGTCTGCAGCTCATACGGACATTTCGTCGTGCACTGCCGGCAGTTAAGACATCCCTCAATCTTCTTCATTTCGTTCTGCCAGTACTCCGTAAGCCAGCCGGCAGACGGGGCTCTTCTCAGCATCAGACTGATGCGTGCACACTGATTGATCTGAATGCCGGCAGGACAGGGCATGCAGTAGCCGCAGCCGCGGCAGAAATCACCGGAGAGCTCTGTCTTTTCTTTTTCAATGTATGCCGTAAGCTCCGGCGTCATGGACGGTGTATTCTCCATATAGGAGAGCCACTCCTCCAGCTCGCTTTCCTTCTGGATCCCCCAGATCGGCAATACGTTGTCGAACTGCTGCATGAATGCCATGGCTGCTTCCGATCGGTTGATCAGACCTCCCGCCAGTCCCTTCATTGCAATAAAGCCTACGTTATGCTGCCGGCACAGCTCCAGAAGCTCAAATTCCAGATCGCCGGCCAGATATGAAAACGGGAACTGCACCGTCTCATACAGATCCGAGGAGGCCAGCTCACAGGCGATGCGAATCTTATGGCTGGTCGCGCCGATATGTTTTATTTTACCCTGTTTCTTCGCTTCCTGCATGCATTCATACATGCCGCTCCCGTCGCCCGGCTTCCAACAGACATCCATCTGATGAAACTGGTACACATCGATATAGTCGGTCTGCAGAAGACGCAGGGAAGTTTCCAGGTCCTTCCAGAAGCCCTCCGGCGTTTTGGCCGCCGTTTTGGTCGCAATGTAAATCTCTTCTCTCGGAACACGGCCGCTCCCGAAGGCAAGACCGAGCTTTTCCTCGCTGTCGGAATAGGCTCTTGCCGTATCATAGTAGCGCATGCCGCCTTCATAGGCGCGCCGGAGGATCTTCACCGCATCCTCCAGATTCCTGCGCTGCACCGGAAGGGCTCCAAAGCCGTTCTGCGGAACACAGATTCCTGTACTTCCCAATGTAATGTTCTTCATCCCAATAACTCCTTCCTGCCCTGCGCCGCCGTCTTTTGCTCCTGCGGCATTCTCAGCAAATACATGGTTAATGCGCTCCCGCGCCGGATTTGCGATGCGCAGCAGCAAGTGCCTTTGAAGTCTCCGATCCGCTTCACCCCTGCGCGGAGCTCTGCGCATCCCTGGCGAAATCCGTAATCTCCGATGCCGTTGCCTTGTCACTGTCCGCCTTCCCAGGATTGACCATTTCATCATGAATTTCATCCAGAATCGGCATCAGGTCCTTGGCATATTCCAGGCCGATATACCCCGGCGAACTGCACATGATGGCCACAACATACGGATACGCTCCGTCCACCACGGCACCGTTTGTGTAACAATTGTCCTCTGCATCGCTGTCCGAGGCAATCCATCCCGCCTTGCTGTACACCGTCTTGTCATCCTGCGTTCCAACGGTAAGTGCTACGGCAGAATTCAAGCTGTCCGTAAATGTATCCCTTGCCCATTCCGAGTACGTTTCATCCCCCAGAAGGAGCGCGGTTCCCTTGTAAAACATCCGGCACAGATCCAGCGGTGTCGTCATGATGTAACGAGTAAGGCTCTGCACTTTGGGGATTCCGGTTCCCTCAATCCATTTGGTAAAAATATCGTTCCCATAGGTCCTGCGAATTCGCTGATACGCATCGTTATCGGAAAGATGCCCTGTAAGGTACATGTCGTTGGTGGGTTCAATGTTATTTTCCAGCAGGCTGAAAATATAGGGTGCCTTGATGACACTGGCACTGTAAATTCTCGCGCCTGCATGGTAGGAAACGGCATCCCCGGTCTGAATATCGACCAGTACGAACCCGACCTCATAGCCCTTGCTCTCCAGCTCATCCAGGATATCCGTCAGCTTCTCATTCGTCTGATCCGAAATGAGATACTCCGTGTCCCAGATGCAGACGCTGTCGGTATCGTAGATCTTCGACGAGATCACCTCGTAGGAGGGGCCGAGCTTCTTGTTTTTCTTCTTTACGACCGATGCAGCGGATTTCTTCATCTCCCGCAGGAGCGTCCGGTTCACGCTGCTCTCATCATAGGGAGAAAGCCCGTCCCTCTGCCCGTAGAGCTGATACAAGCGGTACAGTTCCGTGGTGGAGAGATCCTCTGTCTCCACCGTTTCGTACTCCGCAGAAGGTGCATCCTGGTCTGATTTTCGGCTGCCTGCAGATCCTGCTGCCATGCTCTTTGCACTTTCCCGGCCATCGTCACCGGATGAGGAGGCTACATCTGACTCAGCCGCAGCACTTTTCCCGCTTTCAGAGCTGTCACTGCTGTCTGCAGCAGCGACAGTCTCCGATCCCGACTTTTTCGTACTCAACGCTTCCCCGGATGTGCCGGAATCTGTCTTGCTTTCTGAGTTTCCGGCTACAGCTGACGCCTTCTCGGCAGAATCAGCTCTGTCTGCATTCTCCTCATCCTCTTCCGGAATCGCCAGCTTCATCGCGCCCTGCACGGTGGGATACTGCGTGCGAAACCACTCCGGGTCGAACAGCGTGCCGTCCTCCATGAGCGTCACCTGGGCCCGGACCGAAACTGCGGCTCCCGGCAGCAGAAGCAGCGCCGCCGCTCCTGCTGCCGCCAAAAATCCCATCCGAAGCCATCTGCCGCTCATGAAGGCTCCTCCGTCAGTTCATCCAGCGTCTTGCCGTAGGCCGGAAGAAAATCTCTCTGAAAATCAGCAACCTCCGGAAGCTCTGCAGCCATCACATCCAGTGCCTTCTCGGTGGTTGCCCTGGCACTTCGAAACTCCTGATTGCCGGAGCCCTCCTCCTCAATGCACTTGATCAGTGCCGAAAGCTTATCGGCCGCCTTCACAAGTCTGCGCAGATACACTTCCTTCTCATCTTGCTCTGCATTCGTCTCCAAGATGTCCTCGTACGCTTTCCGAAGATCCCCCGGAAGACGGTCCAGAAGCAGATGCTCCGCCTCCGCCTCCACCTCGCGGTAGGCATCCCGGATGGCCGCATTTCCGTATTTGACCGGTGTCGGCATATCTCCCGTAATGATCTCCGGCGCGTCATGATACAGGCCGATCAGGGCCGCCCGCTCGCCGTCCAGGTTCTTCCCGTAGCGAACGTTTCCGATGACGCACAGGGCATGTGCGATCATCGCCACTTCCAGAGAATGCTCCGAGAGATTCTCCTCTCTGGTGCTGCGCATCAGCGCCCAGCGCCGGATGTACTTCATCCTCGAAACCGTTGCAAAAAAACTGTACGTCATACCATTTCCTGTCTGTAAAACCACAATGTCCGAAACCTCTCCCCTCATTGTAGGAGAAGTTTCGGACATTGAAAACCCTGCCGAGTGCCAAACAATTACCTATTTTGTGTCTGTTACTGCAACAATTCCGAACAACGGCTGCCATATTTCGACGTGAACCCGCCGCTTGCAGGCAGCTTCACGTCAGAAAACGGCATATGAACGGTAAAGCGCAGCTACAGCACAACCCCGTCCTTGAAAATGGAGATCTCGCGGCAGCCATGCTTTTCCGCCAGCGTCTGCTCTCCGGAGGCAACGGACAACACATAATCAAGGAGCCGGTCTCCTGCCTCATCCAGCGTCTCTTTCCCTTCCGCCACGGTGCCGGCATTGAAGTCGATCCAGTCCTTCTTTTTCTGAGCCAGTGCCGTGTTGGTTGCAATCTTCACCGTAGGCGCCGGTGCACCGAAGGGTGTCCCGCGGCCGGTGGTGAACAAGATCAGATGCGCGCCCGCCGCCGTAAGGTCTGTGGCGCTGACAAGGTCATTGCCGGGACCGGAGAGAAGATTCAGACCCTTTTTCGTCACCGGCTCTGCGTAGCCTAGCACATCCACAATCTGTGCGCTTCCGCCCTTCTGGACACATCCGCAGGACTTATCCTCCAGCGTTGTGATGCCGCCCTTTTTGTTGCCGGGCGAGGGATTCTCGTACACCACCTGTCCATGGTCCGTGAAATACTTCTTAAAATCATTGACCATCTTCACGGCCTTTTCATAGGTTGCCTCATCCTGGCAGCGGGAAAACAGGATATTCTCCGCGCCGAACATTTCCGGCACCTCTGTCAGCACCGTCGAGCCACCCATCGCAATCAACCGGTCAGAAAAGCGTCCCACGGCAGGATTGGCGGTAATTCCGGAGAGGCCGTCTGATCCGCCGCACTTCATACCGACAACCAGCTCCGAAGCAGGAACGGGCTCTCTGTGAAAAGCACCCGCATAGGAGGCCAGCTCCTGCAACAGATGCCTTCCTTCTTCCAGTTCATCCTCCACATCCTGGCAGATCAGGAACTTCACACGGTCCTCATCATAGTCACCAAGTGCTTCCCTGAACATGTCCAGCTGAAGGTTCTCGCAGCCAAGTCCCAGACACAAAACGCCTCCGGCATTGGGGTGATGCGCCAGCGCCGCCAGAAGCCTTTTGGTCGTAGCAAGGTCATCGCCCAGCTGCGAGCAACCAAAGGGATGCGGGTAGCAGAACAACCCGTCCAGCCCCTCACAAAGGTCCTGATTCTCCTCCACCAGCTGCTTGGCCACGCCGTTGACGCAGCCGACAATGGGCAGAATCCAGAGCTCATTGCGGATGCCGACGCGGCCGTCTTTTCTCTTATAGCCAAGGAACGTCTTCTGCTCCACATCAGGAAGTGCATATACCTTGTGATCGTAGCGATACTCCATGCCCTCCGAAAGTTCGGTCTGCACATTGTGCGTGTGCACCCAGGAGCCGGCCGGAATATCCTTTGTCGCCAGTGCAATGGTATTCCCGTATTTGATCACAGGACTTCCTTTGGGAATGTCACAAAGAGCCGCCTTATGTCCTCTGGCCACAGGCTCCCGCAGTAAGGCGCTCCGGCCGGCCGCGGCAATATTTTCCCCCTGCTGCATATCTTCCAATGCAACTACAACGTTATCCCGGGGATGGATGTGTATGTATTTCATAGTCGTCTCCGTTCCTGCAAACACGTATCTGTCCGGTATCCATCATATGATGTTGGGGCAAAAATCCTTCTGTCCCCATGATACCCGGATTGCAGTGCAAGCCATCTGCTTGCAGGCTAATCTGTCTGCTCTTACAGAATCGATGCGTATGCAGCCTCTGCGCCTTTCGTGCGGATGAGCTCCAGATCTGCAGCCACCTTTTCCTCAAGACCCGGAACCTTCGTCAGATCCTGATCCCACATCTGCAGATTGGTGAGTATCTCATGAACCAATGTCTTTGCATCCTCGCCCTTGTGATTCCAGTAGAAATCCAGTGCCCAGTCATCGTCCTGAATCCGGTACTCATTGCCGGCAGGACGCTTTGCCACCAGCGCGTCATCCTCGCGGCGGACAAGATCGTTGCTGTAAAATGCAATGTAAGCCGCAAAGCCCATGCACAGAGCCTCCGGGAGCTTGCCGAACTTCTCGTTGTATTCCAGAAGAGACGGCAGATCTCTTGCCTTCCACTTGGACGTGGAGTTCAGGGAAATGCTCATCAGCTGATGGTCCACAAAGGGATTGTTGAAACGGTCGGTTACCGCCGCCGCAAAGTTCTCGCAGTCTGCCTTATCCAGCGGCAGAATCGGGATTACCTCATCAAAGAGAAGCTTATTCATGAAGCCGTGGATGGTCTCGTCCTGCATGCAGTCGCGGACAATCTCCTTGCCGGCAAGATAAGCACCCAGAACAAAGCCGGTATGCGCGCCGTTTAAGATTCTCACCTTGCGCTTTTTATACGGTGCGACCTCCGGAACAACATGTACATTCACGCCGGCCTTCTTGAAGGGGAGCTTATCCTCCAGCCACTGCGGTCCCTCAATGTACCAGACACCAAAGACCTCTCCGACATCCTTGAGTCCGTCCTCGTAGCCGTTTGTTTCGTCCATTGCCGCATTCTCCGCTGCGTCGCGGATGCGTCCGGGTACGATGCGGTCCACCAGTGTGGAGCAGAACAGGCAGTCCTTCTCGATATAGCTCTTGAAATCCTCGCCGTAGCCCCAGTCATCTGCGTGCCGGAGAACGTCCTTTTTCAGCTCCTGTCCGTTGGCATCGATCAGCTCGCAGGAAAGGAATACAATACCGGGCTTGCCGGCCTTGAAGCGCTCGTAGAGCAGCACAGTAACCTTTGCCGGGAAGCTTGCAGGCGGAAGCTGATCCGGAGTGCAGGACGGATCATAGGTGATGCCTGCCTCGGTCGTGTTCGATGCCATGTACTCCAGCTCATCCGAGCAGGCAATGCGGCGGATCTCGTTCCAGTCTCCTGCATCATAGGGGTTGTAGCAGGCGTCCACAGAGGAGATAACTCTCTTCCGATCTACCTTTTCTCCGTTCTCTGAGCCGCGAAGGTACAGGGTATAGAGTCCCTCCTGCTCATTGATATACTGTGTCAGGCCCTGGGCGATCGGCTGTGCCAGCGCGATCTTGCCGTTCCAGCCAGCCTTTTCGTTGGCCATATCGAACCAATAGTCCACAAATGCGCGAAGAAAGTTTCCTTCTCCGAACTGCAGTACCTTCACGGGTGCTGCGCCCTTATCCAGAATGTATCCGTCGTAACCCGATTTCTTCAATACTTCATAGTTTAGCTTGTCCATTTCCTTCTCCGTTCTGCTGTAAGCGTATAATTGCATTGCCTGCATCGATGTGTAACCGACCATCGCTTCTTGCATGTGTATGATCATTTTTTGACCATTTCTTGCATTGTTTGTTTGCATTATGTGGCCATATGGCGGTAATGTCAAGGTAAACTTTTTTTACGTGGCCTGCACAGTTCCTACCTTCACGATTTTCCTCCCAATACAATTTGGCATGCTTTTCGATTTTCCATCATAAGACACCAACGCAACGATCGGAGTTGAATGCCAAAACATATACGGAAGTCACCGCAGTAGGATCTACTGCCAGGGAATGGAGTGGTGCGATTTTTTGACGAGCAGCGGATTCTTATGTAAGGAGCGGCTTCACCAGCCCGACAGGAGCGCAACTGTTTGAGTCCAAGACACGGGCCTTCCAAAGGAAGACCCGTGGACGGACGAGTTTTGCGCGAATCGGGCGTTTGGTGAAGAAGCGACGTTCATAAAGAATCCCTGCGAGGAAAACATGAGTACCACCCATCCCTAGCAGTAGATCCGTACACGAAAGAATTCCGGACCAGCTTGACAACATTTTGATCAAGTGTTGATTTTGTCCTGCAGATCCGTTAAGCTATTGAAAACAGTAACCTCCTAAATGGAGCAGCATCCCCTCTGAACAACACACGATCATGAAAGCAAAACGTTTACAGCAATTAGAAGAATTCATCCTGCAGCACCAGGCAGTTACGCTGGAGGATATCTGCCGGGAGTATTCCATCTCCGTCACAACTGCCCGCCGGGATTTAAATGAGCTCATTGCATCCGGCGGAAAGGTGGAGAAGGTGTACGGCGGAGCCCGGGCGCTGGCAGCAGAGCCCGCTGCTTCGCCGCTGCCGGAGCTTGTCTATCCCCTGAAGGGCTATTCCAAGAGGACCGGCGTTTTCTCCCGCGAAAAAGAGGCGATCTGCCGTATGGCAGCCGCCTCCGTTTCTCCGGGTGACATTATTTTCATCGACACAGGCACCACCTGCACCAATGTCCTATCCTATATCGGCTCCACTCCCTGCACGGTCATCACCAACAGCCTGCCGGTGGCCAATGCCGCTGCGCCGCTGGAGCAGGTGACCTTGATTCTCCTGCCGGGGCGTCTTAGCCGCAATGCTATGGCCTTCGTCGGGACGGAGACCAGCGAGGCTTTGAAGAAATACAACATCGACAAGGCCTTCATCACTACCAGCGGTGTTACAGTGGAGGATGGCCTCACCGACACTACTGCAGAGGAATACACCATCAAATGCTCCGCCATCAGCCGGAGCCGTGAGATTATCCTGCTCGCAGACAGCACGAAGTTCGGCAGCAAATCGCTGTATACCTTCTGCCGTCTCGACCAGTTAAGTGCCATCTATACGGCAGGATCTTCGCAGGACAGTGCCGTCATAAGCTACTGCCGGGAGCATCAGATTGACTATCACGAAGCACCGCTTTGATCGACGTTATCCATGTCGAAGCCCCCGCACAGCAGATGCTGTATCTGCTGTGCGGGGGCTTTTTCATCGCAACGTTTCCTTAATCTACCATAGACAGCGCAATTCGCTTTCTGGTTGCATCCACCTCTACAACGGTTACATCCACAATATCTCCAACACTGACGGCCTCCAGCGGATGATTGATATAGCGGCTGCAGATTCTGGAGATATGTACCAGACCGTCCTGATGCACACCGATGTCTACGAAGGCACCGAAGTCCAAAATGTTGCGCACCGTTCCCTTAAGCTTCATTCCCGGCGTCAGATCCTCCATGGTCAACACATCCGAGCGCAGAATCGGTGCCGGCATCTCGGCACGCGGATCTCTTGCAGGCTTTTCCAGCTCATCCAGAATATCTGCCAGTGTAATTGCGCCGATGCCAAGCTCTCCGGCGGTCTTCTCCAGTTCCGTCTTGGGCACACGGCGTTTCACCTCATGGAAGCCCTCCGTCGTATCCGGCAGCTCCAGACTCTTTAACAGCTTTTCTACCGCAGCGTAATTCTCCGGGTGCACTGCCGTTGCATCCAGCGGCTCTTTCCCGTCGCGAATCCGAAGGAATCCGGCGCACTGCTCAAAGGCCTTGGGCCCCAGCTTCTTCACC
>CAVFRZ010000057.1:0-10899 GCA_963624875.1 Anaerovibrio sp. | reverse complement strand
CTCTGCACGCCGTGCACAGCACCAGATAAAACACTGCTAAACATAGTTAATTCCTCATATTCAATTCATATCACTGCTGCGATTGGTGAAAGGGCTTCCCTGAACAGGGATAGAAAAAGCCCGACAGAAGAACACTGTCGGGGTCTATTGTACCGAACGAATCCGGAATCGGACAAATAGAAAATGAAGCTTGCTTCTTGTGCATGTTCGCCAATGGTCGACGTTCAGGGAGCGGGTGCCATGTGCTTTGTCGGTGTGTGCATTGTAACGCAAGAAAATTCCTCCATCGTTTCCTTCTTTACAGACGGCACTGCACCGTGGTATATTAACTGTACCATCAAGACTAATACAGTGTACACAGGAAGGAGCCGTCATGGATTTGATCGATTATCGGGATTCGAGACCGATTTACGAGCAGATCTCGGAACGATACAAAACTCTGATCCTCAAGGGCGTTCTGGAGCCTGGGGAGCAGATGCCGTCGGTGCGTTCTCTTGCAATGGAGCTGTCTACCAATCCGAACACTGTACAAAAGGCCTACGCGGAGCTTGAGCGACAGGGCTTTTTGTATACTGTGAAGGGAAAGGGCAACTACGTCAGCGGCGGAGGAGAGCTGATGGAGAATAAAAAGAAAGATCTGGCCGGGAAAATGGCACAGCTTTTAAGGGAAGCAGATGAGCTGGGACTGGACCGGGAGGAACTATATCGAAAGGCGGGTGAACTGGCGAAATGATCGAGACAATAAATCTGACGAAGGCATTTGAGGACTGCGTTGCTGTCAATCACGTGTCCATCAGGATGGAGGATAAACAGGTCTTTGGTCTTCTCGGAACCAATGGAGCCGGGAAGAGCACCCTTCTTCGAATGCTGGCCGGCGTTATGAAGCAGGATGAGGGGACCATCTGCATTGAAAAGGAACCGATTTACGACAATGCAGCAATGAAAAAGAATGTTTTCTTTATCCCCAATGATTTCTACTTCTTTCCCAATGCGAATGGCGAGGAGATGAGCCACTATTTTGCAGAGCTCTATCCGGATTTTTCGGAATATCGCTTTGGAAAGATGATGAAGGACTTTGGCCTGGATTCGGAGCGAAGGATAGCCTCCTTTTCAAAGGGAATGAAGAAGCAGCTTTCACTGATTCTGGGACTGTGCGCCGGAACCAAGTACCTTTTCTGCGATGAGACCTTTGACGGTCTGGATCCGGTTATGCGGCAGGCCGTCAAGAGCCTGTTTGCAAAGGACATGGAGGATCGCGGACTGACACCGGTCATTTCCTCACATAACCTTCGTGAAATCGAGGATATCTGTGATCACGTGGGGCTTCTTCACCAGGGCGGCGTACTGCTCTCCAAGGATATGGAGGAGATGAAGAATTCCGTGCAGAAGGTGCAGTGTGTATTTGCCTCGGAGAGTGATAAGGCCGCGGCAATGGGAGATCTGAAGGTGATCCGGGAGGAGAACAGAGGACGCCTTTCGACGCTGGTCATTCGCGGGAGCAGGGAAGAAGTGGAACAGCATTTTCGCTGCGTGAATATGGTGTTTTTTGAAATCCTTCCGCTTACACTGGAGGAGGTTTTCATCAGTGAAACGGAGGTAGTGGGATACGACATTCATAAGTTCATCCTGGACTGATATCCCTTGGAGGAAGGAAAGCAATGAGTGAGTGCAAACAGAAAAAAGGCAGTAGATTTCTTATTCTGCAGCGGCAGATCCTGCGACGGCGTCTGTGGCTGATGGCTGCCATTATTCTATATATGGTTCTGTATTATCCGGTGGCGGTCATTATGCTGATCGCCAGAAGCAACGAGTCTGCAGCTCTTCAAAAATTAAATGCAGCACAGACGCTTAGCCAGCGGCTTGGCGAAGTGGGAACCTGGATCGGCATACGGCAGGAATTCAGTCAGGTGATTGTAGTCATTGCTGTGGTGCTGGCAATTCAGGGCTTTTCGTATCTGTTCAGCATGGACAAGCAGGATTTTTATGAGAGTCAGCCGGTGTCCAGAATGGAACGGTTCCGTAATATCTATATCAATGGCTTTCTGATGTTCGAGCTGCCGTTGGCCATTTGCATGTTCCTCTCGATCGGCTGTGCGGCACTGATGAGAGCAATGGATGGCATCACATTCCTGGATGCGATGATTCAGCTGGTTCGACTGACCATACTGTTTCTGGCCTCCTACAGCATTGGTATCACGGCCGTAATGCTGTCGGGGAATCTGATTATTTCCGGACTGCTGGCAGCGTTTGTTCTGGCAGCGGATCAGGTGATCAAGGATATTCTTCGTTATCTGGAAAGCTCATACTTTAAGACCTGGGCCTATCTGGGGGAGAAGGATCCTGCGTTTATGCTGTCGCCGCTTTATAACAGCGAGGCACCGCGGCGGTGGCTTGGCAACCATTATAGCAGCATGATATTGTATTCGGGAATTACAGCGGATGGCCTGAAAACACTGGTTGCGGCCTCCTGGAAAGCGGATCTGGCCTCGCTGATTGTCGGTGTGATTTTCCTTCTGCTGGCTGCGAAGCTGTACAAAATGCGCAAAACAGAGCATGCCGGAAAAACAGTATTATATTGGCCGGTACGATCCTTTGTGCGGATTGTTATCAGCGTGGCGGCAGGACTGTTTGCCGGAACGATTGTCATCCGGTTGTTTGGCTCGGTGGAATCCAGAACAGGCACTGCATTTGTGCTGTTGGGAATCCTTGTAGCAGCGGTTTTGTGTGCCGGTGTTATCGAGATTATTTATGAGCTGGACATCTGGAAATTCTTCGGACGCTTTGGAGAGATCATTGCAGCGGCCCTGGCGGCGGCCCTGATTTTTATCGTTTTCCGGTATGATCTGGTCGGATATGACCGTTATGTGCCGGATCCGGCCAAGGTGGAGAGTGCGGCACTGTATGTGTACGGTGACAATACATTCTACTATGAGGATTCGGAAGACTCCTATACCGGCAGCGATCAGCAGGTGCTGAACCGCATGAAGCTGACGGATATTGAGGCGCTGGAAGAGATCACGCGACCTGCAATGGAGCTGCAGTGCGCCGATTCTTCGTCCGATGCACAGGGGTGGTATGCCGTTGTATGCTATCGTCTGAAAAACGGCAGAGAGGTCTATCGCTCCATCCTCATTCCGTTTACAACAGAGGCCTCCGTTCTGGACAAGGTGGTTTCCAGTACGGAATACAAGACCGGACTCCTTCCGATTTATACCGAACAGAAAACCAAAGAAGCCGCAAGAGAGAGCGGGACGATTTACTTCTACAACGGATATGACGTGCGGAAGGCTTCCGGAGAGCTGTATGAGGAATTTGCAAAGGCCTACGAAAAGGACCTGGAGAATTATTCCTATACACAGCTTTCGGAGGAGGACAGCATCGGAAGGCTCGTGCTGCGGGCACGCGGCAACAACATTGACCAGGAATATGATGTGTATCCTTCCTACAAGAATACACTTGCCTTCCTGGATAAATACGATCTCCTGCCGGAATCCGGCAAGGCGGAGCAGGTGTCCGAGATTCGCATTTATCAATACGAGGATACAACGACCTCACAGGCATCCTATACGGATCCGGAACAGATTCAGGAAATTCTGGATCATTGCATCATGCAGGTTTCCTCCAACTGGAAAAAGGCAGATGAGCTGGAGCACAGCGTATCAGTGAATCAGACACTTTCCGGAAATGCGGATGCGTATACGTACAGCCTGTATTTCAAAAAGGGAGAGATTCCGGACTTTGTGCAAAAGGACCTGGAGGCGAATGCCGAGGAAATACCGGAATAGTTACGAATAGAGTTATAAAGCAGAGCCTTGACACATTCTTGACGTGTCAAGGCTTGTTTTGTGTATAAAAACGGCATAATATATATAAAATGCAGGTGCATCTATAAAACAGTTGTGACAAATGACGTAACTGTGCTGCCCTGTATCACAGAATCATCATATCAAATCGGCGGCCGATGCATGGCGGCATGCCGGAGGGGAAAATCATGAGAATAATTGAATTTCTGATCTTCTTCCCGTTTGTTGTTGCCTTTTTCCTTTTTGTTATGGGCAGCAGTGAACGGGTTTATGCGTTGCGCAAGGCGATCGTCAAGGGGGCGGCGCTGGCCGTCATGGCGGCCGTGATTTACCTTGCGGTATTTGTGCTGAGCGGAAGAGAGGATTATGAGTTCCTCACACGTGCGGACACGGCGGATCATCTGATTATGGCCGGTGAGATTGCATTGATGGGAATTGTCACCTACTATGCATTTCGCTACCGGAAGATCTATGCGGCATTCTTGTCCTGGGCGGGAACCATTCCGATGTTGGTACTGGACTTGTCCGGAGAGGTGCCGGAAGGGGCTGCCCATTTTCACGTGGATAATCTGACGGTTATCATGTGTCTGATCGTCGGAATTGTGGGAAGCCTGATCTGCATCTATGCCGTTGGATACATCAAGGATTATCACCAGCACCACCGGGATTATCCGGAGTGCTCCAACTGGTTCCTTGCCATGCTCTTTGTGTTCCTGGGCGCAATGTTCGGACTTTTATTCTGCGACAATATGTCGTGGCTGTACTTTTTCTGGGAAATCACATCCGTATGCTCCTTCCTTCTGATCGGTTATAACAAGCAGTCGGAATCCATTCAGAATTCCTTCAAGGCGCTTTGGATGAACCTTTTGGGCGGATGCGGCTTTATGGTTGCGATTCTGTATTCCGCACTGTATCTGAAGCTGACCAATCTTTCGGAGCTTCTTGCCGTTGATAAAACGGCCTGTCCCGGCGTCATGATCGTATTGGTGATGCTGGCCTTCGCTGCGATGACGAAGAGCGCACAGTTCCCGTTCTGCGGCTGGCTTCTGGGAGCCATGGTGGCACCGACACCGACGTCGGCCCTGCTGCATTCTGCAACCATGGTGAAGGCGGGAGTATATCTTCTGATCCGCATTTCTCCGATGCTGGAGGGGACACTGACAGGAGTTCTGGTCACGCTGATCGGGGGCTTTACTTTCTTCGCTGCATCTCTTATGGCCATCGCGACATCGGATGGGAAACGCGTACTGGCACATTCGACGATTTCCAATCTGGGACTGATTGTCGCCTGTGCCGGAGTGGGCCGCCCGGAGGCAGTCTGGGCCGGCGTGATGCTGGTTATTTTCCATGCGGTTTCAAAATCTCTGATGTTCCTGTGCGTGGGTGCGGTGGAGAACGTGACCGGCTCCCGCAACATTGAGGACATGCATGGCCTGATCATCAAGCTGCCAAGGCTCGCAGTTGTCATGATCATCGGTATCTGCGGCATGTACCTGGCACCGTTTGGCATGCTGATCGCCAAGTGGGCCGCTCTGAAATCCTTCATTGATTCCAACAGCGTGTGGCTGGTGCTGTTCCTTTTGTTCGGCACGGCCAGCACCTCCCTGTACTGGGGCAAATGGCTTGGAAAGCTCTTTGCGGTTATACACAAATCCCAGGCACTGAAGGATACGACACATCGGGGGGAGTGGCAGTCCATCATTCCGCTGGCAGCTCTGGTGGTTGCAATGTGCTTCCTGTTTCCGTTTATTTCAACTAGGATGGTGCAGCCGGTTTTAAGTCAGATGTTCCGGCAGGATGTTACGGCGGTGATCGGCGGATCGGATATCATTGTCATGCTCTTTATGTTTGCGCTGGTCGTGGCCCTTCCGATTGCCGGTGTTTTTATCTCCAGACATCGCGGAGGAATTACGGAGCACAATACAAGATCCTACATGTCCGGTGTCAATGCAGCGGATGACCGGCATTTCCTCAATTCCTTCGGAGATGTACAGAGCGTTTACATGTCAAACTGGTACATGATTGATTTTATCGGTGAGCTGAAGATTATGAAGCCGTGTCTGTTTCTTTCAACGGCGATCCTGATCACCTTCATCATGATTATCGTGGGGAGGGCACTGTAATGACGTCCATCATAGGTAAATTAAGTCTGGCGGTGGTTTCGATATTGGTGATCGGACCGCTGATCGGGGGACTTTTGTCCGGGACGGACCGGTTTCTGGCCGCAAGGATGCAAAGACGGCAGGGGCCGCCCCTTCTGCAGCCGTTCTATGACATCAGCAAGTTTTTTCAGAAAAAGGCATATATTGTAAATGGTCTGCAGCATTTCCTGGTAGTGGGGCATTTGCTTTTTCTGATGCTGTCCATTGGGATTATTTATGCGGGACAGGATATTCTGCTGTCAATCTTCTCGCTGACATTGGCGGAGATGATGCTCTGTCTTGCCGCCTTTTCTGCCAGCGCACCGTACTCCAACATGAGTGCGCAGCGGGAGATGTTGCAGATGGCCTGCGCTGAGCCAATCCTCCTCCTTCTGTGTATCGGACTGTATCTTTCCTCCGGAAGCTTTATGGTGAAGGACATGATTCGGTGTGAACTGCCGGCGATTATTAAGACACCGGGGATTTTCTTCGCCTTTCTTGTGGTTCTGCCCATTGAGCTTCGCAAATCGCCCTATGATATCAGCACCTCGCATCATGCACACCAGGAAATGGTAAAAGGAGTAACAACGGATATTTCCGGCAGTGTGCTTGGATTCGTAGAGCTGTCCGAGTGGTACGAGGTGTTTTTGATGGTGACGCTCACGGGGTTGTTTTTCCTTTACAACAACCCGATTTCCCTTGTGTATGCCATTGCGGCAGCACTGGTGGTGATGTTCGGAATGACGCTGTGTGATAATGTCTTTCCCAGAGTTCGATGGGAGAGAATGCTGGCATTTACCTGGGGAACCACACTGGTGGCAGGCGGCGGCAACATGCTGATCCTGATGATGCTGGATTACTAAAGGAGACGCTTTCATCAGCGCTTTCATAAGGAAAAGGACAGAACAATGAAGATTTCAAAATCTCCCTGGGTCCTGCATTATGACGGATCCAGCTGTAACGGATGCGATATTGAGGTGCTGGCAGCGACCACGCCCCGCTATGATCTTGAGAGGTTCGGCATCATCAACACCGGCGATCCCAAGCACGCGGATGTGTTTCTGATCACCGGCGGCGTGAACTTCCAGAACCGGATGGTGGTGCAGCAACTGTATTCGCAGATGCCGGATCCGAAGGTTGTTGTTGCCGTCGGAATCTGCGCCTGCGACGGCGGGGTTTTCAAGGAATGCTACAACATCATGGGCGGTGTGGATAAGGTGATTCCGGTTGATGTGTATGTCCCGGGGTGCGCTGCAAGACCGGAGTCCATTATTGATGGAGTGGTAAAGGCACTGGCCATTCTGGATGCCAAGCGGGAACGGATGAAAAAGGGCCTTCCTGCAGAGGAAAGAGATTGGTCTCTGGAAGACAATGCCTGCAGTCAGAGCGAGGCAGGAAGGCGCCAGGAGGAGAAGATCGCTGCGCAGATCAAGGCTTCGGATGAGGCAAGGGCGGCGATGCGCCGGGAACAGGAGGAAGAGCTTCATGGCAGACATGAATGAAAAGCTGGCAGCAGCCGGCAAAACGCTGGCAGAGGTGGCTTCTACGAAGAAGCCTGCACCCGCCGTTTCCGATATCACCTCCGCAGAAGCGGCAGGAACGCCTGCCATGCCGGTGGAGGAGATTCATCCAAGAGAGCTTCTGGATGCAGTGACCCGAATTCATCATGACGAGTGGCGCTTGATTCAGATCTGTGCAACAAAGGTGGCAGAGAATACCTATGAGATTCTGTATACCTTTGGCCTCGCCTATGATATCCGCAGTCTTCGTCTGACTGTGCACGGAGAGGATCGGATCTCCAGCATCACCAGTATTTATGAGGTGGCTTACCTGTACGAAAACGAAATTCACGATCTGTATGGAATCGAGATCGACATGATGAATTACGATTTCAACGGAAAGCTGTTCCGGACGGTGATTCCGACGCCGTTCCGGTAGTGTTACGGTTCATACGCCGGCAAGTAGTGGGGCGTTCTCGCCAAATAAAATTTCATAATCAGCCTTAGAAATGCAAGTATTTCACGTCTGATTTATGAAATTTTGCTTGGCTCTGAATAGTTACCGTATTGGAGAGTATTATGGCAGACAATTCAATCAAAAAAATCAGCATCGTTCCGTTCGGACCGCAGCATCCGGTCCTTCCGGAGCCCATCCATCTGGACCTGGTCCTGCAGGATGAGAAGGTTATCGATGCTATGCCGTCCATCGGCTTTATTCACCGGGGGCTCGAAAAGCTGGTAGAGAAGAGAGATTTTAAGGAGTTTGTCCTGATTGCAGAGAGGACCTGCGGCATTTGCTCCTTTGGACACAGCCTTGGCTACGTGGAGGCTGTGGAGAAGATTATGGAGCTTGAGACAACGCCGCGAACGAAATACCTGCGTACGATGTGGGCAGAGCTGTCCCGCCTCCACAATCATCTGATGTGGCTGGGACTTCTGGCGGATGCATTTGGCTTTGAAAGCCTCTTCATGGATTGCTGGCGGCTGCGGGAGAAGGTTCTGGATCTTCTGGAGATGACAACCGGCGGACGCGTAATTTTCTCTGTCAACAAGGTGGGCGGCCTGAAAAAGGATGTGACAGAGCAGATGCTGGAGACCATCCTGCAGACCGTGGATGAGCTGGAGAAGGAATGCCGGATTGTGACGGATACGTTTCTTGGCAATGGTGATGTGCTCTCGCGCATGGTCGGCGTAGGAAAGCTCTCACCAAAGCGCGCAGAGGAGCTGGGGTGCTGCGGACCGTTTCTGCGGGCTTCCGGTGTGCGAAGAGACCTGCGGCTGCAGGGGTACGAAGCCTATGGCGAGCTGAACTTTGAACCGGTGATTGCGATGGAGGGGGACTGCTATGCCAGATGTAAGGTACGCATCGGTGAGCTGTATCAGTCCATGGATCTGATCCGGCAGGCAATTGCCGGGATGCCGGAGGGACCCATTGAGGTTCCGGTGAAGGGCAATCCGAACGGCGAGTATCTTGCGAGGATTGAACAGCCAAGAGGAGAGGCCGTCTACTATGTGAAGGCCAATGGAACAAAGTTCCTGACAAGATACCGGAACCGCACGCCTACGTTTGCCAACATTCCGGGACTGATTGAGACCATTCGCGGAGCAGAGCTTGCGGATGTTGCCATGATGATTCTGACCATTGACCCCTGCATTTCCTGCACGGAGCGGTGAGCGTAAGCCGTATAGCGGAAAAATCGATGCACTAGGTGCCCCGAGGCAGTGCGGCGCAGGCAGGCGGCAGAACGGAGAATACAATGCTGACATTTCTTAACTATCTGGGACATGAACTTAGAAACCTTTTCCGGAAGCCGGCAACGGTTACGTATCCGGCAGCGGAGCGCGTATATCCGGAGCGGTATCGCGGACATATTGAGAATGACATTTCAAAGTGCATTCTGTGCGGTATGTGTATGCGTGGATGTCCCTCCGGCGCAATTACCGTGTCACGAGCGGATTATACCTGGGAGCTGCGGCCGTTTTCGTGTGTGCAATGCAACAACTGCGTAGAGGTCTGTCCGGCAAAATGCCTTTCCATGAAGACCGGTTATACGGAGCCGGGTGAAGAGAAGATCAGTATCATACACAGGTACTCCGAGGAGCAGATCACAAAGGAAAAAGAAAAGCAAAAGGCCATCGCAGCCAAGGCAGCCGTGGCGAAGGCTGCAGCTGCGGCGAAGGCAGAAGCGGCAAAAGCGGCGGCACAGACCGGCGCAGGGAAGACGGCCGCGGACGCAGAGGCCGCGAAGCTGAAAGCTGCAACGGAAGCGGCTAAGCCGGAGACAGAAAAGACAGTACAATGAGTGGTATAAATGACAGCATAGAGCCGGGAACGGACATCTGCATGGAAATCATTGTGAAAGGGACGGTACAGGGAATCGGGTACCGTCCTTTTGTGGCTGCTATGGCTGATACGATGGGAATTGCCGGATCGGTCTGCAACCAGGGCGGTATTGTCTCCATTCGGGCGATGGGTACCAGGGCGCAGCTGGACGTTTTCGCAGATCGACTCCGGAGAGAGTGCCCGACGGGGGGAGACGTTCTTTCTGTGGAGACTCGGATAATCCAAACGACGGAAAAGGAAGAAACGAGTAAGGCTTTTCACATTGTGGAGAGCCGAAAGGAGGATCTGTCCGAGATCCCGGTCTTTCCGCCGGATCTGGGTGTATGTTCGGACTGCCTCCGGGAAATGGAGGATTCGCATGACAGAAGATACCGGTACGGATTGATCAGCTGCGTTTCCTGCGGCCCCAGATGGAGTATTCTGGAGGCATTTCCCTACGACAGGGAACGGATCACAATGAAGAAGTATCCCATGTGTCCCGTTTGCAAGGCGGAATATACCCGGGAAGGAGATCGGCGGCGTCATGCGCAGACCATTTCCTGCCATGACTGCGGTCCGCAGATGTATTTTATAAAAGCGAGGAAGAAAAGACCTGCAGAGAAAACATTTGAAGAGCAAGCGTCCGAAGAAAAGACATCTGAAGAGAAGACATTCGGGGAGGAGGGTCTTTGGAAGGCGGTGCGGATGCTGCAAAGCGGCGGCATTCTGGCCTTTAAGGGAGTAGGAGGCTATCAGCTGTGCTGCTCGCCGTTTTTCGAAGCGAGTGTACAGCGGCTCCGCCGTATGAAGGGAAGGGAAGCGAAACCTTTTGCGGTTATGTTCCATGATGCGGCATCAATACGGGAATATGCGGAGGTGTCAGATCAGGAGGGAACACTCCTTGGCAGCGCAGCACGGCCGATTGTATTGCTGGTCAGGAAGAAAAATGAAGGCAGTCTGCCGGATGGTGTCTGCGCAGGCAGCAGGTACCTGGGCGCGTTTCTTCCATCCGTTGGGGTGCAAGCCCTTCTGACTGCGCAGGCAGGGCCGATGATTGTAACAAGCGCCAATACAAGCGGCCGACCGATGCCCATCCATCTTCAGGAGCTGTTGTCCATGGAGTGGTGCGAAGG
>CAVFRZ010000056.1:0-10971 GCA_963624875.1 Anaerovibrio sp. | reverse complement strand
ATTGAAATTGGCAGGCGGGCGAGGTGCAAGGCACCACCGGCCAGCCACATCGAGATTTTCTGAAGGAAAATCGAGATGTGGCTGAATAGTTCTATGGTGTAAACAAAAGGAGAACGGACGATGAAACGGAATGCACTGGTAATTGGAGCCAATGAGGAGGCGTTGTTTTCCATCGAGGAGGCGCACAGGGCCGGACTTTCTGTTGCTGCGCTGGACGGAAATCCGAAGGCAAAGGGATTGCCGGCTGCGGATGCGGCGTATCACGTGGATATCAATGATCTTGATGCGGTCTACAAGGTGACGGATCCGCTGCAGCCCTGCGTAGTTGTGCCTGGTCCCATCGGGCACTGCCTGACAACTGTCGGGGCTGTCAATGACCGATACGGTCTTCCCGGCGTTTCGGGAGAGGCTGCTGCTCTTTGCACAGACAAGCTGCAGTTTCACAGGGTGATGGCCGAAAACGGCCTTCGGAAGGCGCAGCAGGTGTTTCTGCCGGAGGGGCAGATGGTATCGGAGGAGGATTTACAGGCTCTGACAGAGTATCCCGTGGTGGTGAAGCCGCGCTACGGATCCGGGAGCCGCGGCGTAGAGATCTGCGGCTGTCTGCAGGAGCTTTTGTGTCTTCTTCGGTATGAGATCGGGGAACCGGTGGCTGCCGCATCTGCAGCTTCATCGGACAGCAGGCAGACGGCCGGTCTGCACCGGGAGAATCTGGAGGAGCAGACGGTAACGAGTGTCATGCCGGAGGATTATGTGGTGGAAACCTGTGTTCCGGGACCGGAATACGGCGTGGACGGCGCGTATGTGAACGGGCAGTTCCGTATGGTCCTTTTAAGACGCAAGAAAAATACGCCGCCGCCCTACCGGCAGTGTGTGGGATATTATTCGGTTCTGCCGGAAGAGGATCCGGTCTTTTACAAGAATTGCTGCCGGATGATGCAGAGAATGGGAGAGGTACTGGGTTTTAAAACCTGCGTGGTTCATGCAGATATTATCCGGAGGCGCTTGTCCGAGGAGCATCTGACCGGCGAACCCTTTGTCATTGAGACCTCGGCAAGGCCGTCCGGACACAACCTTTCCAATCTGTTCACCCCGCTGGCCAGCGGCGTGACACTCGTAGAGGATTTTATAAAGCTGTCGCTGGGAGAACCGGCAGATAGGCTCTTTTGTCCGGCGGCGGTTAAAAAGCTGCTGATCCGGTATTTTGATCTGACGCCTGGGACAGTGGTGAAGGTCCCGGACAAGGAGGAGCTGCTGCAAAGATTCCCCCTTCTTTCCTACGAGTGCCGGATTCAGGAAGGGAATGTCCTTGCACCGGTGACGGACGGAGCATCCGTCATGGGACGCGGATACTATATTCTGGAGGGTGAGAGCGATACGCAGCTGGATCTTCTGGATGAGCAGCTCCGGTCTCTGTTTGTAATGCAGCCGGACGTTGTGCCGGCTGTGAGGGAATAGAGCCGGCAGCAAGCAGCGATTTCGAAACGGACACGGAGGATAACAGGTGAAGAGTCTTGCGATGATAACGGCCCGGGGCGGCAGCAAGCGCATCCCCGGCAAGAATAAAAAGGAGTTCTGCGGGAAGCCGATTCTCGCTTATTCCATTGAGGCGGCGCTCGGGAGCGGCGCCTTTGATGAGGTGATGGTTTCTACGGATGATGACGAGATTGCAGACCTTGCGCTGCGCCTGAGCGCCCGTGTGCCGTTTCGCCGGTCAGATCGGACGGCCGGAGATTATGCGACAACGGATGAGGTGATTGCAGAGGTGCTGGAGGAGTACAGGAAGAGAGAACAGGAGCCGGAGAGCTTCTGCTGTATCTACCCGACGGCTCCGTTTCTGACGCCCTTGCGGCTGAAGGAAGCGATGGAGCTTTTGAAGGAGCACGAGTCCGTGCTGCCGGTTACGGCCTTTTCCTATCCGCCGCAGAGGGGCTTTGTGGTGAAGGACGGCTGCGTGGCGCGGTGGATGCCGCAGTATGAGACGGCAAGGTCCCAGGATCTGGAAAAAATATATCACGATGCCGGCCAGTTCTACGCCTGCCGCACGGAAGCGTTCTTCCGGGGGATGACAACGGATGTGGCGGACATGGTTCCGCTGGTGCTCCCGGAGAGCGAAGTGCAGGATATTGACACGCCGGAGGATTGGAAGCTTGCAGAGCAGAAGTTTCTGCTGCTGAGGGAACAGTAAGAGAGTGCAATGAAATCCGCGTTTCCTCGGGACTTCCGGCGAATCATGCGGATGTGCAGGGGATAAAGAAAAGAGATCTTCGAAAAAAGGTTACTGTATAGACAGAAGGGAACAGTCAGATGCAGACACCGTATTATGAAATTCAGGAGAATAAGCTGGATGCGGACATCGCACTTTTGCAGAAGGCGCTGCGGGAGAGCTGGGGAATCAATACAGTCGCCGCCTGCTCGGTGAAGACGAATTCGCTGCCCTGGCTCTTGCATCATTTTATGAAAAAGGGACTCTGGGGCGAGGTGGTTTCAAGAAGCGAGTATGAGCTGGTTCGCCGGCTTGGATTTACGCCTTCCCGGATTATTTACAACGGTCCCATTAAGGACCGCGTAATTTTTGAACAGGTGCTGCGGGACGGCGGCCTGGTCAATCTGGACTCCTCGGATGAGTTGGAGTGGCTGGAGGAGATGGATGCGACCAAAGATCCGGGAAAGCTCTGCGTCGGACTTCGGATCAATGTGGATTATGCTCGTCTTTTGCCGTCGGAGATTCCGGCGGATGCGGAGGGGAGCCGGTTTGGCTACAGTGAGGAAAACGGCGAGCTGGAGCGGGTCCTGCAGAGACTGCGCCGTTTACAGCATGTGGAGATAACAGGCCTCCATCTGCATTCCTCCACCAAATCAAGATCCGTTGCTGCGTATGAGGCTGTGGCCGATTATGCAGGAAAGCTGGCTCGAACGTACGCGCTTTCAGAGCTTTGTTATGTCGATATGGGCGGAGGCTTCTACGGCGGGGTGGAAGGAAAGCCGGATTTTCGTGACTATGTGCCGGCCATTGCCGGGCGGCTGCGGAAGTATTTTGACCCGGAAAGGGTAACGCTGATCCTGGAGCCCGGGGTTTCGATGGTATCCTCGTCCTTCTCCTTTGTAACCAGTGTGCGCGATGTCAAACACATCGGCAGCCACACATATGTTGTAACGGACGGCAGCAGGGTGAACCTGAATCCGCAGGTGACAAGGCGCTGGTATCCGCATCATATCGAGTACGGCGGGGGTACTGCAGAAGCGGAGTCTGTAAGGGATCGCATTCCATCCCAGATGATTTGCGGGGCGACCTGTATGGAGTATGACCGCCTCTTTGAATTGACGAATGAACCGGAGCTGCAAAAAGGGGACCGGGTTGTCTATGATCTGGCCGGCGGCTATACCATTTGCCTCACACCGCTGTTCATTCATTATTTCCCAGCGGTAGTGGTGCAGAAGGAGGACGGAACAACATTCCTTGCCAGAAAGCCGTGGACGAATGAAGAATTCCTGGCGGGAAATTACTGGGAGGAGAATTGATGAATCAGGAGAATAAGAAATCCGCAAACGAAAGTGCTGTATCGGCGCTGCGGATTGGAAACCGGACACTCGGACCGGGAGAAAGAACCTATATTGTTGCGGAGATGTCAGCCAATCATCTGCAGGATTATAACCGCGCCATCGAGATCGTTCATGCTGCGGCGGAGGCAGGTGCCGATGCGCTCAAGCTCCAGACATACACGGCAGATACCATAACGATCGAGAGTGATAAGCCGTATTTCCGCATTACAGGCGGTACACTTTGGGACGGGCAAACGCTCCATGGTTTGTATAAGGAGGCTTATACACCGTGGGAATGGCAGCCGGGTCTGATGGAGGAAGCTGAAAAGCTGGGAATGGACTGCTTTTCCTCTCCGTTTGACCCCACGGCGGTCGAATTCATGGAAAAGATGAACATGCCGGCCTACAAGATCGCCTCGTATGAGATCACGGATCTGCCGCTGATCCGCCAGTGTGCGCGAACGAAGAAGCCGGTCATTCTGGCAACCGGAGTGGCGCATGCAGAGGAAATTGCAGCGGCGGTAGAGGCCTGCCGGAAGGAGGGCAATGATCAGATCCTCTTGCTCAAGTGCGTTTCCGCCTATCCGACTCCTTATGAAGACGTCAATCTTCGGATGATGCCGGGACTTGCAGATACCTACGGAACGCTGTGCGGGCTTTCGGATCACACGATGGGCTCGGCGGTCCCGGTGGCAGCGGTGGCGCTGGGGGCCCGCATGGTGGAGAAGCACCTGACGCTGCGGCGCAGCGACGGAGGCCCGGACGGTGCATTCTCCATGGAGCCGGAGGAGTTTGCGGCGATGGTGCGGGACATTCGATGCGTGGAGAAGGCACTTGGCCAGAGTGAATATCATCTGACACCGCAGCAGGAGGAGGAGCACTCCGGGGCGCGGTCGCTCTTTGTTGTAAAGGATGTACCGGAGGGCGGTCTTTTGACGGCGGAGAACATCCGCTCCATTCGCCCGGGGGATGGACTGGCGCCGGCTAGAATCGAAGAAGTCCTGGGTAAAAGAGCCTCGCATGCACTGGAACGCGGGGAGCCGTTGCGGGAGGGAGACTGGATACAGTAGGATACTGCAATCGGCGATTTATGAAGAGATTATGAGTCACAGATTGGAATACGGGTATCAGTGAACTGTGGCCGGTGGCATGCGGATATCGCGATTTGTGCAGAGAAAAGGCAGATGGAAGAGATCAGACAGAAAAAGTACATATGGATCCGCGCAGATGCCAATGAGGAAATCGCCTCCGGGCATCTGATGCGGATGCTGTCCGTTGCAGAGAGTCTGCGCAGAGGCGGAGCAGAGGTCCGATTCCTTCTGGCAGAGGAAGAAAGTCGTAAGTGGCTGGAGAAGCTGACAGGAGATGCGGAGCCGTTTGCAGCAGACGTTCTGGGCATTCCCTATGGAAACGTGACGGACGAGCTGGCGATTTGGGAAACATTTTTAAACTGCAGAGAAATCAAACAGCCGGACTGGATCCTGGTGGATTCCTACGCGGTGACAGAGCCGTGGTTTGGCGAGCTGCGAAGACTCTGCACGGAGGCCGCTGAGGCCCGGGGCGACCGGCGGCCGCGGATTGCGTACATGGATGATCAGATGGCGTTTGATCCGCCGGTGGATCTGGTTATCAACTACGATCCGGATGCCGAGGAGCTTGCGAAATTCTACAAGGCGGCGCCGGTTCGTCTCCTGGGAGCGGAGTATGCACCGCTTCGGCAGCAGTTTGTCGGACTGACACCGATCGTGCGGGATTGCGTTCACAGGGTACTGGTTTCTACGGGAGGTACGGATCCGTACGGCATGGGGGAAACGCTCGAGAGCATTCTCCGACAGGCCGCAAAAGCAAAGAATGCAGACGTTGAAATCGTACACATGGGTCCGGGTTATCCCAGAATTCAGGAGGTTGCCTCGTTTCTGAAATCGTGCGATCTGGCTGTTTCTGCAGCGGGGACAACGCTTTATGAGCTGTGCGCGGCAGGAGTTCCGACCCTGACCTTTTCCATGGCGGACAACCAGGTGACATTTGCCGGAAAGCTTGCGCAGGTCGGCGCAGTGGACAACCTTGGCGATATCCGCGATCCGCTGATCCGGGAGAAGTTG
Organism: Anaerovibrio sp.; assembly: GCA_963624875.1. Taxonomy (GTDB): domain Bacteria; phylum Bacillota; class Clostridia; order Lachnospirales; family Lachnospiraceae; genus CAG-791. The sequence goes on along the minus strand of CAVFRZ010000056.1, from coordinate 5,326 downwards.
CCTGAGCGCGTCGCCTCCTGGCTGCAGAAGCGGCTGGAGGAAGGAAAGGAAACGCGCTTTGCAAAGGCAAAGCGGATGCATGCGATAACGGATGGGAACGGGAGTATTCGCATTGCCGAGGCACTGCTGCAGGCTGCCGTAATATAGCACTTGCCAAATCCGCCTGCAGGTATGGAGGACATGATCTGTAAGCGGGTTGATCGGCATGCAGCCGAGCAGAGTTTACGACGTAATAGTATTCCGCCGGCAGGCTCCCGGTGTCTGTCCGTAGCGCTTTTTAAAAATGCGGACGAAGTAGCTGATGTTCTCAATTCCGACCTGCAGCGCGACATCGGACACATTGTCATCGGTGGAGAGAAGGAGCTGCCTTGCCTTTGCTAGGCGATAATCAATCAGATATTCAACCGGGGTGCGCTGCATTGCAGCATGGAAGCAGCGCAGGGCCTCACTTCGACTGACGCTGGCAGACTGCGCGATCTGCTCCAGCGTTATTTTGTTGACGTAATTTGTCTGGATGAACTGCAGCATCTTTCGCGTGCGGGCCTGCAGCAGCATATCTCTTGGGTTTTCCTCCCTTGTAAAATACGCACCGTATTCTCTGTAAAAGCTGTGCCAGAGCTGCATCGCGGCGATTTGAATGGCGAGCAGGTCCTTTGGCACTGCATCTGCCAGGTCAAAAATATGCTGCAGGAGTGCCAATAGGTGCTGGGCACATTCGTCCTTGCCGGACAGCAGCAGACAGGTCCGTCCGGACTGCAGTACAGGAGCAATCCATTCCTGATAGACGGCGGAGTCCTGCGGTGCCAGAAAGGATGGGAGAAATAGAATGTTGGGCATGATCCCGCCGGTTTCGGATTCAAAATGGTGAATCATCCGGCTGTTGATAAACATGCCGTCCCCCGGCAGCAGGTGATGCCGTTCACTTCCGACGCAGCAGTCCACCATCCCCTCTTTTACCATAATCCATTCAAATTCCGCATGCCAATGCCATTCGACGAATCCGCTGTCAAACTGCAGGATATCATCTACATAGTATTCAAACGGAAATGCGTGGGTTCCGTGTGAGGTTGTCTCACGCATGCTCTCATCAGTTGGAATGTGTGTCAGGCGAATCGCCATGGGAAGGACCTCGCTTCTGGTATAGGATCATGACTTGGATTTATAGTGCTATTTTTCTGTACTTTTTGTCAAGAAATCGCGTGGAACTCTGTGATATAAAGTCAGCGAAGTGTTGATGATCATCCTCCAGCCAAGCGACGGGTCCTGGCGGAGGTGTCCGGTTCGGGGACGCTCTCGCTCCCCTGCGGCCTAGCGGTGCTAAGCTCGCACAAGACGCTCGCAAGCACCGAGGTCCTCGGAAGGCCCCGAACCTGGACATCCATCCGCCACCCTGTCGCTTGGTTGGAGAGTGTGCAGTAACAGTAAGATAATAATGTTCTACAGAAGGACGGGGAATATGAATCAGAAATCGAAGCTCGGATATCAGCATACGATGTATGCGTGTTTCATCGGATATATTGTGCAGGCCGTGGTCAACGGCTTCGTGCCTCTTTTGTTCGTCACATTTCAGAAAAGCTATAACATACCGCTTTCACAGATTACGCTCCTGATTACCATCAATTTTGCACTGCAGCTGCTCATCGACCTGCTCTCTGCGATGTTCATTGACCGCATCGGATACCGGACATCGGTCCTTTTGGCACACGGTTTTGCAGCCTGCGGGCTTGCACTTTTGACGGTGCTCCCGGAGGTGATTCCGGGGCATTTTGGCGGCATACTGATTGCCGTCTGCATTTACGCTGTCGGAGGCGGACTGCTGGAGGTTCTGATCAGTCCCATCATTGAGGCATGCCCTACGGACAACAAGGAATCGGCGATGAGTCTTCTGCATTCCTTCTACTGCTGGGGAGTCACCGGCGTTGTGCTGCTGTCCACCGTTTTCTTTGCTTTTTTCGGCACGCAGAACTGGAAGGTTCTGACGCTGCTGTGGGTACTCATTCCTGTTGCAAACGGAATCTATTTCAGTAAGGTCCCGATTTACAGTCTCCAGGAGGAGGGAGAAACCGGCATGACCGTGGGAGAGCTGGTGCGGGAAAAGCTCTTCTGGATCTTGATGTTGATGATGGTTTGCTCCGGTGCGGCAGAGCAGTCGGTCAGCCAGTGGGCATCTACCTTCGCTGAGGAAGGCCTTGGCATCACCAAGACCGTTGGAGATCTGGTTGGTCCCATGTCCTTTTCGATCCTCATGGGTCTGTCCCGCCTGCTCTACGGCAAATACGGGGAGAAGTGGAATCTGGACCAGTGCATGAAATGGAGCACGGCACTGTGCGTTGTTTCGTACCTCTGCATTACGCTGATTCCGAACCCGATGATTGAGCTGGCTGCCTGTGGAATCTGCGGATTTTCTGTCGGCATTATGTGGCCCGGAACCTTCAGCAAGGCGTCGGCGGCCCTTCGGAGGGGCGGTACCGTGCTCTTTGCGCTGCTGGCTCTTGGCGGAGATCTTGGGTGCTCGGGCGGACCGACCGTGGCCGGCTTTGTATCCAGCCTGGCCGGCGGCAACCTGAGGATCGGCATTCTGGCTGCCATTGTATTTCCGACCGTTCTCTTTATCTGCCTTATCCTGGGAACAAAGCAGAAGACGAAGTCAGCATAGCCATAACCGAACGACTCCATCGTGGATCGGCGCCTGGTGAGTAAGTCGCCTGCGACGAAAAAAATGCGGAATCCGCAAAAAGATCAGCTACGTGCATTGCCCCTTCCGTTATTTTATCGTACACTTGTTTGTGAAAAAAATGCGGAATCCGCAAAAAATCACGGAGGACGAGATGGCGCAATATACGAGGAGGCAATATCTGGATCGATTGATTCAGAAAAGAGATAACGGACGAATTAAAATCATTACAGGTTTGCGTCGAAGCGGAAAATCGTATCTTTTGTTTACACTTTATCGTCAGTACCTTCTGGATTCCGGTATTCAGGAAGACCAGATCATAGGACTCGCACTGGACGAAATTGATAATGCGAAATACCGCAATCCATTTGAACTTAATCAAATCGTGAAGGAACGGATCACGGATAAAAGTAAGCGGTACTATGTATTCATTGATGAAATTCAGTTTGTCACTGAGGTGCAGAATCCTTATGTAGATGATCCGGATGAAAAACTGGGCTTCATTGATGTGGTATTGGGATGGATGAAGATCCCAAATGCAGATATTTATGTGACCGGCAGTAATTCGAAGATGCTTTCATCCGATATTTTGACGCAATTCCGTGATCGTGGAGATGAGATCAGAATCAATCCACTTTCATTTGCGGAGGTATATGAAAACTACGAAGGCGACAAACGAGGCGCATGGCGCGACTATTACACGTATGGAGGTATGCCGCTGGTTTGGATGACGGAGTCGCATGAAGAAAGAAGTCTCTACTTGCGGGACCTTTTTTCCAGAACCTACATTAAGGATGTATTGGAGAGGCATCAGATAAAAAACGATGTGGAGGTATTGGAAATTCTTTTGAATGTGCTTGCATCCGGAATTGGCTCACTGACTAATCCGAGCAAGCTCTCGAATACCTTTGCCAGTGAGCGGCATATAAAGATTGCGCCCGACACAATTGATACCTATATCGGATATTTTACGGAAGCATTTCTTCTTCAAAAGGCAGAGCGGTATGATGTAAAGGGACGTAAATATATCAAGACACCCGTTAAATACTACTATTCTGATGTGGGCTTAAGAAATGCGCGTCTGGGATTCAGGCAGTTGGAAGAAACGCATCTTATGGAGAATGTCCTTTACAATGATTTGATTCGCAGGGGCTATGATGTAGACGTTGGCGTTGTAGAGCAGAACATCAGGAAGAATGACGGGAAAAATGCCCGCAAGCAACTAGAGGTTGACTTTGTGGTCAACCGTGGGGGGGAGCGTTACTATATCCAGTCTGCACTTTCCATCAATGATCCTGACAAGAGGGAACAAGAGATTGCCTCGCTGCTTCATATTGCGGATTCTTTTAAGAAAATTGTGGTTGTCAAGGACTATATCAAGCCCTGGAGGGACGAGCACGGAATTCAGTATGTCGGGATCGAGGACTTTCTCCTGGATGAAAGTCTTATTGCTAAATAACGGAAGCTGCCGACCTACCACGACTTGCGGTACTGACTCGGCGTGACGCCCTCGATTTTTTTAAAAATTCTGGAAAAATAATTGGCATCGGGAATGCCCACGCGGGCTCCTGCCTCCTCCAGCGTTACATCGGAGAAGCGCAGGAGCCTTTTTGCTGCGCCGATGCGGGCGTGCAGCACGTAGCTGCCGATGGTGGTGCCGTATTGCCGGCGGAAGCGGCGCATGAGGTAATACTTGTTCACGTGAAAAAGCTCTGCCAGCTGATCCAGGGAGATGTCCTCAGTGTAATGCGTATCTAGGTACAGTCGCACATCGGAGATATCAAGCTTCCCATTGGAAGAGGTGCTATTCGTTCCCCGTTTCGGGGAAGAACCCGGAATGCTGCGGCCGCCGGACGGCCTCCAGGCCTCCTGCATCAGGCGCGTCAGGAGACTGGAAAGAGCTTCATTTAGCTGCATATCCCGGATATAGGAATCCGAAACGGACAGCTCATACAGCTGATCCAGGAGCGATGAAAAGGAAGAAAATCCAAGATCTGAGGAAGGACGGAACACCGGGCTTCCGCTTCGCTCCAGAAATTTGCGGTAGATGCCGGGCATCTGCATGCCGGAAAAGTGCACCCATTTGAGTTCCCACAGATCCTGCGAGGTTGTGTGGGAATAGGGGACGGAGCAGTCCAGAAAGACGCAGTCTCCTGCATGAAGCGCATAGGTCTCATCCCCGGTCTGGAGACTCCCGCTCCCGGAAATGACAAGGAAAAACAGATACGACGACAGCCCGCTTCGGCGGCTCGTATGGGGCTTGGCTGCCTGAAGGGAGCCGGCCTCCTGCAGGAACAAAAGAGAATCCCTTGCAAAGGCGGATGAGGTATAGATGCTGCGGCGAGAGGTGACAAGATCGCCGTGAAATTCTGCGGTTTGTGTGTTCATTGGTGTGTCAATATTGTGCTATTTATAGACAGCATCGTGCATTGGAAACACGAGAATCATTTGGTATTATCAGTATGTTTCAGATCAAATGCAGTGTCAAGATGATGCGCTGACGGATGCCCTGGAACACCGGAGCAAGCGTGAGCAGCGTCCGGTATCAGCAAGAACCAAAGAACAGCCGCACGGCAGCGGTGACAACACAAATAAGAGTAACTATTCAGAGCCCATTCGCAAAATCGCTGCTGCGCAGCTTTCCTTTTGCTC
>CAVFRZ010000055.1:0-10971 GCA_963624875.1 Anaerovibrio sp. | reverse complement strand
AGTAGTTATGCGGCTTTCAGCCGCATCGTCCCTATCGGGATGAATAATTCAGGATCAACAATCAATACGCCCATAATATATATGTAAGACATTGCTGGTAACATCAATGGGCCTGTAACGCCGAGCATGCTGGCTTCTGGAGCAAGAACGTGTATACACATAATACAGCCTGGTAAGAGCGTCATTATTATCACAATTATGGCTCTCCGCCACGCTTCTTTTATCTTGCCAAAACACATTAACAGCAAAACAAGTAACAAAATGAAATAGACAGCATGAAAAAATCTGCGCCCTCCAACTTCATTGTTAATCATGGCTGTTCCAAAATAATACTGAACGAAGTAGTAATAGGCCTCTTTTATTTTATTTATAGTGCTCCGAACCCCGAGAATTCCCATCGTTGAGAATCCTCTGCTGCTCTCAGCCGACACCTGATATACAGCCAATGCTAACTTGCTTGCAGCGAGATATCCCAATAGGCCAAACACTGTAATTCGTATGCTTCGAGTAATTTTCTTACGAATAACTTTCCATTCTAGATGAAGGACATCCTGAAAGAGGTGCAGTAATAACAGTGTAAAAAAGGATACGATATAAGCTTGATAGATTCCTAGTGCTAAAATGATCAACAAGATACTAATGATTTCAGTTCTTATGCCGTCCTTTTTTAAAGTAAAATACCCTGCACCAATGATGCACAAAAAACTCAACGCATACAAATCTGAGCAATAGTAATACGTCAGAAGGCATCCTGTATTCACGGAAAATAAGATCAAAAGACCGACCACAAGTTTATAAATTAAGGACGAAACATCCAAAATTTCTGTGATCAGAATAGCTCCTATACACAACAGAGACAGGCATACAATTGATGCAACCGACGTGTTAACAACGTGAAATTTAAGATCCTGCAGCCACTTTATAACAAAGCGATTTAAACTTGCCTCCCATCTCCAATCGCTCTTGTACAAAACACCATTCCATATTGCATCCGGATTGGCCAAGACATCTATGATCTGCTTCGCATAAAATAAAGAGGTGATCAAGAACAAAGACATCCCAGATACGATATTCTCTCTTGTAAGTATTTTTTTCATAAGGTCCTATTTTCCCACGTGTACAAGTCTTCCATCTGATTCAACACTGTATAAAATCTCTCCTGTATTTACTGTGAGCTCCGGTGCTAAATCTCCGTATCGGTCTATGAATGCATCGTCCACGTTAAAGAAATAGACATAATCATAAGACTGAATTGTCGTCTCCAATTCTTCTAAAGACATTTCTGTGCTCCACTCATCTCCATCATGTTCGGAAGGCCCCGGGCTCAGAAAATCAACTTGTATCGGAAGGCAATAATAGCCGATCACGGTCGTTTTCCACCCATTCGAACCTCGATCTATGATCAAGACCGATTCATCTTCCCTAACAACTTCATTGATCAGATTTGATTCACCTTCATATAGTTGTTCTGCCTCCTCACCTGTCAGTCCCGATAATAGTTGTTTATAATTACCAGTTACTGAAATGAACGCCAGAATCATCACAATCACGCCTTGCTGAACCTGTTTCTGTCCGGCATACCTCACAAAGCAAAGTGCTGCTGACAAATAAACAATTGCAATCAACCATGAACTCATATAACGGTCAAAGCTTGCTAATTGTCTGGCTTCATACTCAGAAAACGCAGTATCATATAGGAAGCACATCATCAATGCATATGCTACTGTTGATACAATCATCCAAACCAAAAGCTGTCGACCGGTCTTCGTTTTCTGATACGGCAAGTCGGTTTCTTTTGAATTATATCCACAGCAAATGCCAACTACTAAAATGGATGTAACCGCAATAAGGACAAAAGATGCATTTCCAACCAGTCCCTGCCTAAACAGTGCCTTTATAAAATTCTTTTCTACATCCATTTGCCACGATACAGAACCATCGTGCAACAACACATTCAATATCGTTGTTACATTAAATCCACCATAACTTTGTGTACCACTTGTACTTATATATCGTGTTACAAACTGATTAAACATGCACCATATTGCCACTGGAATAACGATGGACAGTAAGCACAATCCACATTCCACTCGAGAAGTATTATCTTTTTTCCATTCATTCCATATGCAAAAGAGCCATATCAGAAACGCAAATGGCACTGCTGTCATTTTACACATGATCAATACGGTCAAAGCCAGTGTTAACATACCCTGCCTGTACTTCCAAGATTCTCCGTCATGAATGGCAATCCATATCGCATAAAACATAAGAATGCCAAAAATAGCATCCTCATAAATCGAATGATAAAACCGAAATGTCGAAAAGAGCAGTGGAATCCCCATTAAAGCTATATTCGAAAGGAAGTACATTGCTGCACGATAAAATCTGGTGCCTGCAACATGTACCTCTTCTGTGACAAACAAAACGACAGCAACCAACAGCATCTGAATTCCGCGATATCCATTTGCCTCGCTGTATGACAAAGATAGTTTGCACCACAGATACTCAAATAAGGTCACGGCAGGAACGTAATCCTTATGTGCCATCGATGCCGTAGACATCACATATAATTGATTCGTTCTGCAGCATTCCTCCAAAAATCTTCCCCAATGAGAGAACTCATCCCACTCCACATAGTGCTTGCCATAATTAATAACAAATACAGTGAGCACTAGAACAACAAAAGTAGCAACAGAACGATCTGCTAATGCCCCCCCAATCATGCGAACAGACGCTCTTCCGTCACGCCGCACTGCATATCCATAGCCTGCCAAAGCCAGAACTGTTCCTAATGTAATTCCCACCAGAAGATTCTTAAATATCATGCCGCTCAGCAGTAGCAAAATAATCTGCACGCAGTATGCCAGCATAAGTGAATGTCCGAATTTTCTTTTAAAGACACATCCATACGCAACACCAATGAACATACTGTAAACAACAGGTATTATTATTTTACAAACTGCCAGCATGATTCCCTCATTATTTTCTCACGAAATATTTTCAATTATAAATTAGACTTTGAACCGTTTTCCCTCTGTATTAATGCCATTATTGATAATGTTCAGTGTTCTGTACTCTTCTCCTCTGCTTTTCTTAGCAATACGAGCACAGTTTACAACCTGAGACAATCCAGCAATCAATCCATCGCAATATGACAATGCATACATATCTCGCAGTACTTCATATCCCAACCTATAGTGATGATGTTCTCGTTCAGCTCTACTAAACGCAATGGATTCATTTCCGGTTCCCCTGTACACATCCTCAAAATAGATTAGATTGTCTGGAAATTTTAATTTAAATTGTTCAATCGCATCGGCCTCATCTGTCGCAAGAAAGCTCATTTGATACCCGCCTTTATCAAATTCTTCATTTACTGCGGTTATTGTCTGCTCAATTTGGACTGCGACCGGATGATACTGATACCCCACTTTGTAATCTGTTCCTCGAAAATGTACTCCAAGTACTTTTACTTCTTTGAAATATCTATTTAGGTCTTTCGCAATCGAGGCAGCAGTCGACGAATTAAGGCGAATATACTTGTGGTACATGTCAGTCAAAATATCAAGATATTCTATATTTAATCCATAAGGATCCTTACGAAATTCTCTTTCAACAACTGCTCCCTGCTCCGGCTTAGCGATTGACACAAAAAATCCTGCGTCAAGCTCACTTTTATTAACATTCAGAGGCTGTTCAAAGTAATATTCAAACGCATTTTTCGATCCATTAATCTCCACGCTTTCTGAATATAGAAACTTTTCTCCCCATTCCACATATGGCTCTAATCCAAAGCACTCCGCAAAATACATTTTGGCTAACATTACTCTAAACTCGGCAAAAAAGCCCCAGCCTTTTCCGGTTTCTGGAATCAGTAAAACTTTTCTATCCGAAAGATTAGTTCCCCCGTGAGAGAACTCTAGCAAATACGGATTATTCTCTCTTTCCAGAAAATAATCCATGTATTTCTCATCACCAAAATGCTTCATTCCTTTTAAAGCATAGTGAATACTTTTTTTCCACTTCTCTGTCATAAGAAACTCTCTATCCCGCCTTGACCACAAACAACCGCAAGTACAACAAAGCACAAAAATGTAAGTACGATATAAGGCTTTCTATTCGTTCTCTCTCTATTTGTCAGGACAATCTTCAAAAATCACATATTGATCTGAGCAATACACTGCATCCTCTATGTCAAACCGCTGTGCCCATGACAAAGATTGATATTCATCCATTGAGAATAGATAGAAACACTTTTCATTTGGTTTCTTTTCATCATGTTCCTTTTTTTGTAGCCATTGAAAGAGAACTGGTTCTTCCTCAGATTCAGCATCATCCCATACCCATACTTCGCATTTACCGTTTGTTAGTTCAGTAAAAATATTGCCATTCCAGAAAGAAGCCCAACCCTGCGTACATTCAGAATGATTTTCCAAATAATTGGCCACCTGTATCTTTTCCTGATTTCCGGCGGAACTCCAATATGCTACATAACAAATGATTGCATTTATCACAACAAGTGCCAAGCTTCCACTCAATACCTTTTTATAAATTCCGGTATTGCGACCATACCGTTCAACATCTATCAGACAACAGCCTACCGGCACCAGAAATGCAGCAATTGATAGATTATGTCTGTCAATTCCATATCCCGATACCATGCGAAACAAACTGTATACTGTAACTGCTGTTACAAAATAAAAGACAACAACCTTTCCCTCAAAACACATTTGATGCACTACAACATTCTCACGATTAAAAAACAACCACGCAAATCCCACAAAAATAGCAAAAAAAATAACATTTGTAATTGAAAATAGCGAAAAAAAAGATACCCCTGTACGATATCCCCAAGACTCCAAAAAACCATTAATCGAACCACATAAATCTTCCAGTGAAATACTATTCCAGTTCATGTCACTGAAATCTTTATATGTATACTGCTTGGACAAAAGGCAAGAGTTTATCAGATAACCAACAAAAGCCGCAAAGTCAGCAATCCCTACTATAAACGCGAATTTTCTCTTGCTTGAAACTTGGTCAAATGTTTGGCCTCTATGTTTTCGCAGATAATTCTGATATAGCATTCCTAATGCCACAATAGTAAGAGGTGTATACAGGACAAACGGTAATCGAATTCCACCTAATCCGGCAATAAAAGAAAATCCGACTGTCATAAAGATAATAATCATCTTGTCTAAGACAGTTCTATAGTTAACATAAAAGAGAATTGATCCAATAACTAAAAAGGTAAGTGAGATATGAGTAACGTAATAACCACCAACCAGTACATTGTTGAAATAGATATCGGAGAGTGGAAGCAATAAAGCAGTCCCAACGTAGGGGAAGTATTGCATGAGCTTAGCGCCCTTGCAAAAATAGCATGCACTTATCAACATACAGAGATACAAGATAGCATTACCTAATACTCGAACCTGATGCCAATTATTGAAGATTCGAAACAGCAGCGAATACACGATCTGTGTATTCGCAACTCTTAACTCCGTAGAGTAATACCATTTATCCGACAGAATTCCTCCGTCATTACTCAAAATTTGCGACAAGATTAGTTCACTAGAAGCATCTGAATCCAGAAACTTGTTGACATTCCCTCTCATGAACAGCACCAGAACCACATATGCTACAATCAATCCTCCATATGAAATGATTATTTTCCGGTTTTGATTCAACAATTTCAACATCAATCAATCTCCCTCTGCATATGCAGGCCCGCGTTCCCTTTTGCCATCAGAAGACGTCCCCATCCAGCTTTGACTGTATAGGCCTATGTGCAACAGCAAGATATCCACTTAATTCAGTTACTATCACTCCTACAGCCAGTATTAGCACGCCCATTGCCCGATAAACCAGCCTCGGATGAATATAACTGTGATTTGCAGCCGCAAAATACCAGATCAACGGTAATAATCCAATGCACACCAACTCCAGATATATACCATTTTCCTTCCAATTATTCCGATATTTTTTACATGCCCCATTATTGCCTTGCCATATAGCAAGCACAACAACGAACAAGAGCATGAGAATAATATAAGGCTTTTTAAACAGTGCATAATCCAATAAATACTTCACTGTCCCCAGCCTGGATATTTGTGCCCCGGCCTCCTCTGCAGATGATCTTTCTGCAATTTTACCAGCCGCATTCGTCAAAATATCCGATCCGCTTAAGAATGATCCATAAATCCATTTCTCTCCCCACATTCCGACATAGCCGGCTACCCACCATACTCCACAAACAAGCAAGCGGCTAAGTCTTTTCATATAGGATTCATTTTGAGAATTGCTTTCTCTATCTCGACACAAAACAACGAAGATCATTGGTACTCCAAACGTTGCAATTGGATATGTCAGAAAGTCAAAATAAGCAGTCAAGACACCTAACATCATGAAAAACGTAAAAAGACCTCTCTCCTGCCTTACCTTTGTGTTATTTTCTGTCCTCCCCCCGTCCTCTCCAGTTGTTCCATTCGCTGATCTAAATCCTATACCGCATCCCGTCCCATTTCGAAGAAGTACAAGAATTGCTCCCCCAATCGATAGATAGTAGCACGGTGCATACTGCAAGCTGACTCCCATAGTTCCCGGGTTCCAGAAGGCAATCATGACCACAAAGGCCGGAATGAAACGTCCCAATCCACTTTTTTGCATCAGATATATAACAGATGCAAACAGTATCAGCTCCAGTATTTGATTCAGAATACGAAAATCCGCATACGTCAGAACGAGAAATAATGGACGCAGGATCACAAGGTAGCCATGCCAATAAGCCGGGTACGTATCAATGTTTGCGTCTTGCAGGGACTCCCGATTTAAAGTCTCGAAAAGAATTAAACCTCCTGCATCCTCTCCTGGGTAGGAATAACTCGGAGCCATTACAGCATCACTGATTAAATTCTCAGATTGATATACCACTTTAGACAAAATCAAATCTTCTGTAGTATTATCCAAAATAGCTGACACGTAGCCATCTGCATATTGATATTGTGCCGTATTCTGTAGCAAAATCTCTGCCCCATTGCGAATATGGCTTCTCATCCGCTCCACCGGCAGAAGATTGCTCAGAATAATCAACAGAAAGCCGATCACTCCGCAGAATAAAAGTAGTCCAATCCTTTTGAGTCCCGTTTGAAGATATTTAAAGGTCATTTTTTCAATCTGCTCTCCCAAATCGAATTCGATATATCTTTTCTATTCATCTGCTAGGATATTTTCTCTTCACTGCGTTATTTACACCAACTGCTGACATAATCAAGAACAGCGGTACAAAAATAAACACATATCGTGCATTACTTTCAAAAATCTGCAAATACAACATAAAACCCAGTATTGACAACCCAAGAACCTTCTTTTTTGCATCAAACGCTCCCTTTGACAATACAGAAAACGGAATCGTAACCAACATCAAAATCCATAAACACTGTCTTATTACAGCATTATAAGGATACAACTTGCCATAACCATAATACCAGGAACGCAGCAAATCACTTACCTCTCCTCGAGATGGATATACTTCTGTGTAAAAGCTTTCACCATTTCCCCAACCAAATGTTCCATCGCAGAAATTCTTGGCTGCTTTCCGTGTAAAAAAGTTTGCGTATCCAATGACCCCCATACTACTTATTCTTTGGTTAAATTCTATCAGCTCCGCTTTCGTCCTATCCTCTTTATAATATATCTGCTCGCTAAATTCCAAATCCTCATCACTAAATCCTCCTAAAGTTTTCTCGTTAGCCCCAAGCATCAGGTAATGAGAAATCCCCATTCTGCGTTCCTCATCTACAATAAACCCCATAGAGTGATTCAGATGATAAATAACAGATGAAGAACAAATAAGAGCAAGAAGTGCTGCTATAACAACAACTGCATCAAAAATTTGAATGTGCGTATCTCTGTGGACAACGCTAAGAAACCACTTGAAAACTTCAATCATTGATGCTGCCAGAAGTACGATCACTGAATAAGGTTTAATATGATATGAAATTACCGCCAATACAAACAGGATATAAACGAATACTACCTTTCCTATCTTTCCCTGTTGTTCCTTGCATCGAAGATATAGATACAGAATTAGCACTGGGAAAATGATCCCCATTCCATCAGAATACGGCAAAACGATCCAAGGCGATAATGCAATCAGGAAAACATATAAAAAATACGCTCCCCATCTTGCTCTTATCCCTACATATCGTTTTGCGCATTTAAGCATCACCGCGCCGGAGAAATTGACTACTACGCATTGAATAAATGCGAGAAGCAAACCGCCGTTTGAAATAGGCTCTCCGAGCATTCGATTTAATTTAAGTATTTTTGAAAAGATATACACGAGTAAAAGATTATTGGGATATATAGAGTAATACTCAGACATTTCCTGCAGACCAGCTGCATCGCACAGTTCAGCCCAGTGAGCCCCATACCATACGGCCGCAACATCCCATGATGTTCTAAAAATAATGCCATATGTGATAAGAAACTGCACCACCAGTATACCAATTGAAAAAAACAACAGGCATGCATTCTCATGTCTTTTTAAAAGACCAACTAAACGTTTCTCTTTAATATTTCCTTTGCTGATGAAAAAAAGCGAAATAAGAATAACAAGAACAATAACTGAATTAGGAATCAAGAAATGAACTGTTGTTATGTTATCTCCCAGCAACAGTATCCCACAAATAAGGGTGAACGTTAAAAGTATCAGTCCTTTTATAATCAGTGTACCTATATCTGTCCTATATCTACGAACCATACTTTTACTTTTCCCTTCAAGTGCAAGTCCCTTTTTCACTTCCCCAGCACCATTTTCGCCACCTCAATCGCCGCGGCATCCAGCGTATAGACCTCCGAATACCCGTTTCTTCTGTATATCTCGCCCTTTGTCCGGATGCGCTTTTTCACCTCGGACCAGCGCTTCTCATTGTTGCTGGCACCGCCCATGGTGAAGTTCGCCAGAACCTCATTCACGCATTCGATGTGGAAGCCATTGCGGTGGATCCACAGCAGCATATCCAGATCATCGAAGACCGTTTCATTTCGGTAGAGCTTCTGCTCATAGATCCGGCGGCTCGTGAACTGGGTGGGATGATTCCAGGTCCGGGAGGACACGAATTTCGGATTGGAGGCTTTTTTCACAAAGGTGTGATCTCCGTTGTGCATCCGGATATCGGCGTAGGCCATATCGTAGTGCGTACGCTGATACAGCGCCTCCATGGTCTCCAGGGCAATCAGCTCATACCAGTCATCCGAGTTAATGATGCCGATGAAATCACCGGTGGATTTGCGGATGCCCTTGTTCATGCCGTCGTAGATTCCGTTGTCCGGTTCAGAGGTTATTGTATACCGGATTCCCCGCTCTGCAAACGCCTTCTCGTAGGACCGGCAGACGCTGACCGTGCTATCCGTAGAGCCGCCGTCGATGATGTGATACTCCAGCGGCGGCAGGGTCTGGTGCAGAACCGATTCGATGGTCCTGGCGATGGTGGCCTCACCCTGGTAGACCGGGGTTACAATGCTGAATGTAATAGTACTGTTGCTATTGTCTGTCATTCCTTTAAACTCAATTCCATCCATCTAACGTCAATTCTGTCCGAAAATTTTTGCATGTTCAGAACCTGCTGCATTAGGCATTTTCGAATACCAAAACCAAGATGGAGGCTGAAACAGTTACGGTTCCTGCATCTGTCTTGCCTGCTCCTCCGAGAAGCCCTCGGTGCTCTCTTTCAGCAGCAGGATTTTCATAGTCTCGAAGATGATCTGCAGATCCAGCAGTATGCTGAAGTTGGTGATGTAGATCATATCGAACTTCAGCTTGTCCAGTGCGGTCGTGTTGTACTTGCCGTATACCTGCGCCATGCCGGTAAGGCCTGCCTTGACCTTGGTCCGGAAGGTGAATTCCGGGATGTCTGCCGTGTACTTCTCCACGTGCTCGACGCGCTCGGGCCGCGGACCTACGATGGACATCTCGCCGCGGATGATGTTCACGAGCTGCGGCAGCTCATCGATGCGGCAGGCCCGAATGATGCGGCCGACTCTCGTGATGCGGTCGTCCTTCTCTCCTGCCGGGTGAGGCTTGCCGTCCTTCTCCGCATCCTCGATCATGGAGCGGAACTTCAGAATGGAGAAGCGCTTTCCGCCGATGGTACAGCGCTCCTGGCGGTAGAACACCGCTCCGCCGTCCTCGAGCTTGATGGCTGCTGCTGTCACGGCGAAGATGGGACTCAGCACCACCAGAGCCAGCAGGCTTAGTACCACGTCAAACGCGCGCTTGATGCCGTACTGCAGCCCGGAGATGCCCCGGTTGCGCGAGAGGAAGAGCGGCGTATCAAAGAGGTTCAGCTCCTCCGAGTTCTTAACAATGACGTCCGAAAGCTTGGGGACGAAGTACACGCGCTTATCCATGTCAAAGCAGAGCTTGAGCATCCGGTTTTTATCCGCAGACGGCAAGTCGTTGATCAGAACCGCATCGCAGTGCCGGACGGCCGCGCGGACATTTTCCACCGGCTCCTTATAATGCAGGACCTGTGCCACATGGTACTTGTACGGAACGCCGTTGAGCTTCTCCAGAAGGTGATCCGGATAGTCGCCCACGATCTCGAGGACCGTCAGCGGCGGGAACAGCCGCCGGTAGCAGTTGATCATCGGAATGACGAGGAGGCTGCTCGCGACAGCCTGGACGAGGAACATCACGGCGTAGATCAATGTGAATTCGTGGAGGAAGCGGAACTGTCCGGTGATGGCAAGGGACAGGAAAACCTCGATGACATCTGTGACGAGGAGTGTCAGCACCTGGGAGGCCATGACGCTGGCCTTGCGCTCTACGCCGATCTTGAAGGCGTGAAGCCACCGGCCCACGAAGCAGAACACCGCGATGTACAAGAGGACGGACATCGCAAGGTTGCCAAGGTGTGAACTTCCTTCTTTTTTACACCTGAAGAATTTTTGAACTCGATAGAATCA
>CAVFRZ010000054.1:0-10981 GCA_963624875.1 Anaerovibrio sp. | reverse complement strand
CGATAGCAGTCTGCGATTTCACTGTAATCCTTTGAATTCTGATTGTTGTTGCGAATCAGCAGCGCAATAGGTGTGCCTGTGGTTTTCCCTTCGAAGGTACCGGAGAGAATCTCAACCAGATCCTCTTCCTTCCTGGGGGTTGCGAGGCGGTTTCGTCCCGGCTTTCTGCGATCCAGGAACCGCTGAATATCCTCATTGTCCAGTTCCATGCCGGACGGAAATCCATCCAGCACAGCACCAACCGCCGCTCCATGCGATTCTCCGAAGGTTGTGACCCGGAGAATATTTCCAAAATATGATCCTGCCATAATCTACTCCTGCTCCTGTGTCAGCTTGTGGAAAATCACGCAGTTGGGCTTATCCACATGAATTTCCTTGCCCTTCATAATGATCAGTCCCTTTTTCAGATCGCAGGTAAAAAAGGTCATGGTGTTGGATTCATGATTCAAAGATACCAGGTGACGGTTGTCCGGGAACAGAGCGCAGTCCTTGGGATAATCGCCGGAAACCGGAAGGCACAGAATCTTGGAAAGCTCTCCGGTCTTCTCGTTGATGGAGAAAATGGCGGTGGAATTATCGCCGGCGTTCGAGGTGACCAGATAATGAAAGTCTTCCGAGAGATTGAGTGCCGAGGCTGCTGCATCCGATGCATGATAATTGTTCAGCGTAGAAACCGACTGCACCTTTTCAAAATCAGGCTCTCCGTGGTGCTCTTCATAATGAAATACATCAATGGAGCACTTCATTTCATTGACAATGTACAGGAAACGTCCGTCCTTGGAGAACTTGATGTGCCGCGGTGCGGAGTCAAGCTCTCCGTGGATGATATCCACCTGCTTGATCTTGCCGGAAACCGGATTGAAGGCATAGACATTGGTATGATCAAGTCCAAGGTCTGCTGCGCACAGATACTTATTGTCCCGTGTCATCTTCACGCATTGCACATGCGGACGGAAATTGCGCTCGGCCACGGAGCCCATGCCCTTATGATACACTTCATCGGTGATCTGCCCGATCTCACCGGTTTCCGGATTTAAGCGCAGAACCGTGATCTTCCCGTCGTGATAACCTGCAACAAAAAGCCAGGAATCCGTATAATCGGTCGAAAGATACGAACCGCGCATTCCGTTGATGGATGCTTTGTTGATGAATTCCAGATCACCGCCCTTGACGATTCTGTAGGACTCTACGCCAAAGTCTGTGATGGAATACAGGAATTTTTGATTATGGGAAATCGTCACATAGGAGGAATTGGTGATTTCCACCTTGTCCTTCTCATAAAAATATCCTTTATCCATATCCACATCAAAAATGCGAATGCCGAAATTATCCTTCATTGCCGTGGTATATGCGGAAACATAGGCAACATACTTGGATGCCGACATATTCTTACCTCCTCTGTACCCTAAATCATTCCTGGAATCCCAGCAGTCCTGCGACTGCGAACTCGCAATTACTGCAGCTATTTGCTGCCGAACCAGTCCTGCGTTTCGTGGATGGTGCGCACGACAAAGTCATTCTCTTCTGTCAGCTCTGCTTCAATGATGCTGCAGTTGCCGATTCCCTGATTCCAGATTTCATCCAGCTCCAGATAGTGAAGCAGAACCAGCATAACACGCATTGCGCACCCGTGACACCCCACAAGAACACTTTCTCCCGGCCTTGTCTGTTTCATATCTTCGAGAAAGGAGGAAAGCCTCTGCTCAATTTCAGCAAAGGATTCCGCACCGTCGGGTGCCACATACTCGGACGGATGATCAAATAAATGTCCCGCCAGAGGCGACTCCTTATCAAAGGCTGTTCCGTCCAGAGGACCGAAATTCATTTCCATCAGCCGCTCATCCAGATGAAACTGCGAGCGGGGAAGTCCGGTTATGATTTCCACGGTTCTTGCTGCCCGGTCGATCGGACTGGAATATATTGCATCAAAGGTAATTCCCAGCTCCCGGATTCTTTCCCGGGCTTTTCTTGCCTGCTCCTCTCCGTTTTCATCCAAAGAGGTATTCACCTGTCCCTGAAACAGATGCCTTGCATTCCAGGATGTTTCACCGTGTCGAATGATATACAGCTTCATAAATCCTGGCTGCTCCTTTCATTGCCCTTTACGGCAAGACGATTGATCTGCGAAGCAACGTATCCGGCTCCGTACCCATTATCAATATTGACAACTGTAATGCCGTTTGCACAGGAATTGAGCATCGTCAAAAGTGCCGAGATTCCGTGCAGATTCGCACCGTACCCCACGGAGGTCGGAAGCGCGATGACGGGATTCTCCACAAGACCTGCCACAACACCGGTCAGCGCTCCTTCCATGCCGGCCGCCGCAACGATCACATTGGCGCGGCGAAGCTGTGGAAGCTGAGCCAAAAGCCGGTGAAGCCCGCTCACGCCGACATCGTAGAGGCGCTCTACATGATTCCCGAGAAATTCTGCAGTCTTTGCCGCCTCCTCTGCCACCGGTATATCCGCGGTTCCGCCGCAGCATACGGCGATGCAGCCGAGCCTTTCAGGCGAAGGTTCCGTGGCTGTCTCCTGCGCCGTGGCACTTAAGATTCGGGAGACAGGGTCATAAACCACTTCCGGCAATACAGCAGCCACAAGCTCTGCCTGGTGCGCGCTGGCCCGGGTACCCAGGACTTTCCCGTTTTTTTCATACAGCGTTTTGAAAATGTCCGGGAGGAAGGCATCGTCCTTACCGGGACAATAGACCACCTCCGGATATCCGGAACGCGCCTGGCGATGAAGGTCAAGCCTTGCATAGCCATGTCCCTCTTCGCCCAGAACCTCATACGGCTTTTCCTGAAAAAAACGCTCTGCCTCTTCGGCGGATATCTCGCCTTTTTGTACCTTTTCCAGGACCTCTCTGGAAGTCATTTTCACCTCACCGCTTCTGCAGCCCATCCTGCTGCCGCACAACACAACGAATGTAATCAGCTTTCCTTTTGCAGTACGGCGGCAACCGTTTCCTTATCCAGCGTTTCGTTCATGCTGCCGGTACGATATCCCTGTAAATCCATTGTGACATATGCAAACCCATAGGAACGAAAGGCCTCCGTGATAACATTTCTCTTCTCTAAAAGAGCATTAAACTCCTCCGGCATAACCTCGATCCTGGCCAGCTTGTCATGGATACGTACGCGAAGCTGATGAAAGCCAAGCTCCAAAAGGAACTCTTCTGCCTTATCCACCATAGAAAGTTTTTCTTCGGAAATGGTCTCACCGTAGACGAAACGGGATGCAAGACAGGCATAGGACTGCTTGCGCCAGGTGGGGAGTCTCAGTTCCTTTGAAATTTCCCGAATTTCGTCCTTGCAAAGACCTGCCTCGCGGAGAGGAGAACGAATTCCCAGCTCCTTTATGGCAAGCATTCCGGGACGGAAATCCCCCAGATCATCGGTGTTGGAGCCTTCTGCCACAAAGGCAAGATCATGCTCACCGGCGATCTTGAGAATCCCCTCGAACAGGGAGTGCTTGCAAAGATAACAGCGGTTTACCGGATTCTCCCGGTATCCGGGCACGTCAATCTCGCCGGATTCAAAAACGATCTGACGAATATTATGCGCCCTGCAGAACGCGGCAGCTTCCTTTGCCTCCCGCGATGGAAAGGTCTCAGAGGCGGCGGTTACGGCAACGGCCTTCTCGCCGAGGACATCGCCGGCCACCGTCAAAAGCAGTGTGGAATCCACACCGCCGGAAAAGGCAACGGCGACGCTCCCCATCTGCCCAAGAAGCTCCCGGAGGGCATTGTATTTGCGGCTGGTT
The DNA here is from genome assembly GCA_963624875.1 of Anaerovibrio sp. Classification (GTDB taxonomy): domain Bacteria; phylum Bacillota; class Clostridia; order Lachnospirales; family Lachnospiraceae; genus CAG-791. Next base: position 7,219 of record CAVFRZ010000054.1, on the reverse strand, counting down.
GTTTCTTTCAGCATTACAGAAATCCTCTAAAAATACGCCCGCTCCGGCGTGACAACCAGGTCCACCGAGACATCCTCCTGTCCCATCGGAACCTCGTCAATCATCTGCTCGTTATAGGCCATACCGATCGCCATCTTTTTGCGGAAATGGGACAGATACCGGTCATAGAATCCGCCGCCGAAGCCAAGACGGCCCAGCTTCTGATCAAAGGCCAGTCCCGGAACGAGGATCATGCAGTTCTCTGCAGAATCCAGTGAAATATGGGTGGTATATGGGAACAGGGCACACGGATCCGCCTCCGGCTCCAGGATTCCCATAGCACCGGGGCGGAGCCTGGAAAGGTCATCACACTGGAAAAAGTCCATATCGCCGTTTTTTAAAATCTTCGGGACGTATACCTTTTTGCCGTCCCGGATGGCGTGCTGGATCAGCTCGGTTGTATCAACCTCAGAGCCGAAGGATACGTAGCTCAGAATAAATGCAGCACTTTCATACAGCGCCGTATTCAGAATAATGTTCGTGATGATCTTGTTCTGCTCTTTTCTCGATTCCTCCGGAATCTCATCCCGGAGTTGTTTCATTTTCCGGCGCAGGTCCCGTTTTTCCTGGTCAAACTCCATCTGGCTGGTAATCATCAATAGGTTTCCTCCACATACTGAATCAGATCAAAAGAATCATCCCTGTCCGCACAAAAGAGTGTTCCGACATTGACGCCGTTTATCACATCTGCAATGATTCCGACGCCGTTTTTGGTATTGGCGATAACCATGTCACATCCGGAGGCAGTGGCCATTTTGGCGGCGTGGAGCTTGGTGTTCATACCGCCGGTGCCGACGCCGCTTCCCGTGGATTCCTTCCCCATTCCCATGATTTCATCCGTAAGATGCGGCACATATTCAATAAAGGATGCCTTTAGATTGCTCCGCGGATCATCGGTGTAGAGTCCGTCTACATCGGAAAGCAGGATCAGAAGATCTGCCTGCAGGATGGATGCAACCATTGCGGAAAGGGAGTCGTTATCGCCAAGCTGGTATTCCAGCGTCGCCACGACGTCATTTTCGTTGACGATCGGAATGACGCCAAGATCCAGAAGCTCGCGAAGAGTGCCCTCGAGATTCTCCCTGCTGGAGGGATTGACGATGGTTGTCTTCGTCATTAGAACCTGTCCGGTCAGCTGATTATATTCCTCGAAAAACTTTTGATAGATCATAATCAGGCGTGCCTGCCCGATCGAGGCACAGGCTTGCTTGCGGCTCATTTTTCCGGTGTCTTTGGCCAGAATCTGGCGGCTCTCTCCCAGTACCTCACGGCCGACAGCCGTTGCACCGGAGGTGACCAGAATCACATCTTTTCCCTGGTTCTTCAGATCGGAAAGCTCTCCCGCAAGATGATCGATCCGGTGATAATCCAGCCGTCCCGTCTCCGGGTGAATCAAAGAGGACGAGCCGATTTTGACAACGATCCGCTGCCGGCTCTTTAGCCCTGCACGGCATTCCAGGTTCTGTTTTCTTGTATCGTTTTCTACAAACATCTGCTGACAAAAGTGCATGATAATCACCTCATTGGCTGTCATCTGACGCTGCCGGCGACGGGGCCTGGCGGAGGCCCTGAGCCCGGACATCCTGCCGCCACCCTGTCGCCGGCAATTCACTGCGCAGGTCTGAACCGCAGCGCCACCTTCTCCGCCATACGGATTCCGTCAACGGCGGCCGACATGATGCCGCCGGCATATCCGGCGCCCTCTCCGCACGGGAAAAGACCGGCTACCCGGGATGCTCCGTCCTCTCCCCGAAGGATGCGGACCGGAGAGCTTGTGCGCGATTCAAGACCGATGACATAGCAATCCTCGCCGTCATATCCCGGCATTTTCTGTCCGAATTGCTGCATGCCTTCCTTGAAATCCTCTGTCAGATCCGCAGGGAGGAGCGTATGGAGCGGTGCCGGTGCAGAGGCGCCCTTGATGCAAAGTTCCCTTGAGGAGGGAATGCCGGCATCCATTTGCCCGGCCATGAAGGAAGCAAAGCGCTGGACCGGAACACTGCCAGCGGCCAGTGCGTAGGCCCGTTCCTCCAGCTTCTCCTGAAAAGCAAGTCCATCCAGAACAGACGAGCCTCCAAAGTCCTTTGGATCCACCGTCATGACAATGGCACTGTTGGCACGCGCCGCATCTCTTTTATAGTCGCTCATTCCGTTTACGGCAAGTCTTTTCGGCTCAGAGGACGCATTCACAACAAATCCGCCCGGACACATGCAGAAGGAATACACGCCCCTGCCGTCAGAGGCCCTTGCGGTCAGCTTATAGCTCGCCGGTGTCAGATGAAGTCGGGCAAGCTCATCCGGATCAGAAATGCCGTACTGACTATAGTTGATCAGCTGCTGCGGATGTGAAACGCGAAAGCCTACCGCGAAGTTTTTGGCCTCCATGGGCACATTGCGGCGTTTTAGCATCCGAATGGTATCCCTTGCACTGTGGCCCGGAGCCAGAATGACGGCTTCTGCCGGAAGAAAGGCAGTGCTCTCCTCGCCGCGGGTCTGAATCCACAGCCCCTGCAGCCTACCGTTCTCAACGAAAAGATCTCTTACACAGGTATCAAACCGGATCTGTCCGCCCAGCCGGCAGATTTCACCTCGAAGCGTGCGAATCACGTCCCGGAGCCGGTCTGTGCCGATGTGCGGAATCTGCTCATAGGCAATATCCTCTGGGGCTCCCGCTTTTATAAAGGTCTCTATGACCTCCTGTACGCGTCCGGCCTTGTCGGTCACATTGGACGTAAGCTTGCCGTCAGAGAAGGTTCCGGCTCCGCCCTCGCCGAACTGAATGTTCGAATCCGGGTCTAACGCACCGCTTTCCCAGAATGTCTCTACACTCCTTGTGCGCTCCTCCATGCACTGCCCGCGCTCCAGTATGATCGGAGCGTAGCCTGCTCTTGCCAGCATCAATCCGGCAAAAATACCAGCCGGACCGAACCCAACAACAACCGGAGGGTGCTGTAGCACATCTCCCTCCGGAGCCGGAAACCGGTAGATAACCGGTTCCTTTCTGCGAAGAGATGTTCCTGCCTTCCCGGCCTTTGAAAGGACCCGGTCCTCGGCCTTTTGAGAGGAAAGCTGAATCTGCAGCGTGTACACATCCCAAAGAACCGGCTTTTTTCTGGCATCGACAGCGTGGCGAGTAATGCGGTAGGTCATCTCTGCGCCCGCCGGGAGGCGGAGCTGTTTTCGTATTTTACTTTCCAGCATTGTGCGGTCTGTGCCGCAGGGAAGCTTTAATTGACTTAGTTCGAGCACTTGTTGTCTCCGTTCTCCTTCATCAGGCGTCTCGCTGCACTTTTCCCTGCAGCCGATCCGGAATGGAACGCAAAGGTAAGATTATAGCCGCCGCAGATTCCGTCAACATCCAGAAGCTCACCGGCCAGGTACAGGCCGGGAACCTTCGTCGATTCCATGCCGGCATCAATACCGGAAAGGGAAACGCCGCCGGCCGTCACCTGTGCTTTTTCAAAGCCGGGCGTCCCGGTAACTGCGAACTCGGCATGTCGTACCAAGTCAAGGAGGCGGCGAAGTGTCTGCTCCGGATGCGGTAGCTTGTAGAGCTTTCGTTCCGGAACCTCGCCGCAGCGGTCAATCAGAAACGCCGCCGTCTTATCCGGTACGAGTCCCAAGAGAAACTCCTGCAGCAGGGATGTTCCCCGTATGGAACGGTTTTCCAAAACGGCCTGCTGCACGGCAGAAATCTCTTCACAGGCTTTTCCCAGCCGCTGGCTGCAGATTTGCTCCCACTGTGCATCTGAGAGCTCCGGAAGAAAATCAATGACAGCCGTCACAGTGTGGTTCCCCTTAGCTTCCGCAGCATATCTGGACACCTGAAAGGTCGGAATCCCGCTGATACCCTCTGCAGTAAACTGCAGCTCGCCTCTGCTCGATGCGAGCATCTGTCCGTCAGAATACAGGCGAATTTCTCCTGTTGTGCGCACACCTGCCAGACGCTGCAGACCGGGATCCGTTGATAGAAGCATGCAAAGCGAAGGAAACCGTCTGGTCACCGGATGCCCGAGCGACTGTGCAAGCCGGTATCCATCACCGGTGCATCCATACGCCTCGGAGACCATGCCGCCTGTTGCCAGAATGACGGAATCGGCCCGAATGGACCTTCCGGAAGGAAGACCGGATGCCGTAACCAGAAACTTCCTGCGCCCGTTTTCATCCAGGCGCGCGGCCACCGATGTTGCCCGCACGCCGGACAGGATCTGAATGCCAAGGGCGTTGGCTTTCCGAAGGAGCGCCTTTTGAATGGTTGATGCCTGATCGCTGCGAGGATAGACATACCCCTGCCGGTCATGCGTCAAAACGTCAAGCTCGCTGTGCAGAAATTCCAGCAGCTGCTCCGGCCAGGCTGCGCAATCGCAGAAAAAGGAATCCTTGAGAGCATCCCCGGCACTGCTGCGGTAACAGTCCGCATTCTGCACGAGATTCGTGATGTTGCAGCGCCCGTTTCCGGTCACCAGGAGCTTTTTTCCGGGTTCTTTGTTCGCATCCAAAAGGACAATGTTAAACGGCGTTGCAGCCTCCCACGAGAGCGCTGCATAAATCGCAGCCGTAAGTCCTGCCATGCCGCCGCCAATAATAAGGAGCGAGCAGGTTCCGGCAGGCGCTGCCTGCTGCCGCAGCTGCGACGCCTTTTCTGTCCCCTTAGATTTCACAAGGCAGGAATTGTAATCCGTATGCCCTGTCCGTCCCCTACTCATCTTCTTCGTCCTCTTCCGAATCCGCGTAGCCCAGAATCACCGCAATATCATAAATCCATCCGCCCAAAGGAATCCGGTGCATATTAAGCAGATCCGCCGCATGAAGAAGGATGCTGAGCACCACATAAAGGACCCAGTACACGGCCAGCATCAGCACGAACGCCACCGCTGCCGGCATCACCAGAATCAGATAATCGTTGAGAAGGATCAGGGGAATCGCGGCAATGCCTGCACATGCAGCGATCAGCAGATCGTCATACCAGAAGGTGGAATCCAGCCTGCCGAACAGGGAATGTCCGCCGATGTACAGCGCAGCCAAAAATACAGCAGCCATGATATCCAGCGGCCACATATTCATTGTTATGCCAACGCCGAACAGGTGCAGGAGGACTTGCAGGACGATAGCGGTAAAAAATGAAACGCATCCGGCCAGGAAGATCATTCTCCGTCCATTGCAGTTCCAGTACACAATCAGCACCAGAATAATCGTCTGCAAAAGGAAGATCAGAAAGCTTCCGGACTTCAGAGATAAAATAGCCGATTCCTCCGCCTTAAACGTCAGCGCATGGAACATGGCCGCAATTTCCTTCGCCGCTGCAAAAACAAAAGCCGACATCGGAATGCCAAGATAGCCCGAGAGCCGCAGCAACAGGGAAAGCCGCATGCGCATGGCTTTCTTTTTCCCGGCCTGCCATGTGCGTACAACCTGCACGGCAAGTGCGGTGAACGGCATTGCCGCAAGAAAAGCAAGACCCACGCAAACCGGAAGCCCGATCCCGACGAAGCCGCCCCAATACGATGCCAGCGTATTGGAACGAACGCCCTGTGAGCTCATCCAAAGTCGTACCCCTATAAGGACAGCTGCCGCCGGGAACAGCGGCAGGGATAGTGCCAGGGTAAGGTGTCGAAGGCAATAGGCAAAAAGCTCCGCCGCACCCTCTCTTCCATCGGTGCGGAACAGGTCATCCTGCCGAAACCTGTGACTTCGCTGCAGAGAGCGAAGGGAAAGAAAACCGGCTACGGCCCCCATCAGCAACACGGCGCAGACAATGACGCAAACACCGGTTGCCATGCCGCAGGCAGCATAGACGTAGCGCATGGAATCATTTCGAAGAAGCGCGCCGACCTTTACGCCTCTGTTATAGCCGGTGACGGACAATATGCCGCCGGCCGTGAATGTCCCGATTGCCAGGGCCCAGGGCATGAGCGCAGCGATGCGACCGGACTTTGTCGTTCCGGTTCCCATAAGAAGCCCCTGAAAAAGCCCGGGAAAAGGATACAGAAACACCGCCGGAAGGAACAGACGCAAAACCGCCGCCGATAAGGTATTGTGAAGAAGAAAAGTTCCGCCCCAGCACAGAAGAAAGCCTCCGAGACAGGTGAGTACAAGCACCTTCAGGGAGGCATAAAAAACCGCAGCTGCATCGGCGTACTTGCGGCGCTGCAAACGCTTTTCCATCTGGCGCGCAACAAAACCGCTGACGCCGACAAAGCTGCCGACAGAGGCTGCCGACAGAAAGAGAAAAGGAATTCCGGCGTAGAACATCACACTGCTGCCAAGGCACAGCGAAAAAAAGACGGATAAAACACAAAGAACCACAGGCAGCAAAAGCACCGAGGTAAGACCGATATCGAATTTGCGAAGCTTTTTGGAACCTGCCACCCGCTTTACACCTCCCGCGTTATCTGCAGTGCCGAAAGAATGCTATCCTGCCGGGCGAACATCACTGCCGCATCCTCCGGCGTCATATGGTCATAACCGCACAGATGGAGCATGCTGTGTGCAATCAGAAATGCAAACTCTCGCTTTCTGGAATGTCCGTATTCCTCCGCTTGGCTTGCCGTGCGATTCAGATTCAGCACGATATCGCCCAGAAGAAGACATCCGGATTCCGGATCCATATAATCCGCCGGCACAGTACCTTCATCTGACTCCAGGAGAATTTCCCAGTCTCCGGGGCCGTCAGCACCTTCAAACGGAAGATTCGGGAAGGAGAGCACATCGGTGGACTGATCCAGTCCGCGGCATGCGCTGTTGATACTGCGGATCTCTTCATCGCCGACATAACTTAGGGAAACCTCCGCCGGTACCGGGCACGCTTCCAGCTCCAGAACTTTTTCACAAACGGCTCTTGCGACCTCTTCCTTATCAAAATCAAACTCAAGACTGGGATCTGCGGTATTCTCTTCGCTGACGATCAGCTGCAGCTGCATGTTTTTCATACTCCTCATAGGCTTTTACGATCTTCTGCACGACCGGATGACGAACCACATCTCTGGCATCCAGTGTCACAAAGCAAAGACCCTCGATCTTTTTGCGGGCAAGGACCCTTGTGGCCACATCCAGACCGGATACGGTGCCTCTTGCCAGGTCCTTCTGAGTGGCATCGCCGGTAATCACCGCGTGGGAGCCGAAGCCAAAGCGTGTCAGAAACATCTTCATCTGCTCGGGAGTGGTGTTCTGCGCTTCATCC
>CAVFRZ010000053.1:0-11016 GCA_963624875.1 Anaerovibrio sp. | reverse complement strand
GCAGAGATCCGCAAGCTCTACAGCTGGAACAATGAGTCTGAGATGCTGATTAACAACTAAAACAGCTAAGCAACACCACGGGGCAGAGGAGCCAGGCTCCTCTGCCTTTTTCAGTAGGAACGAAAAGACAGGAGAGAAACTATGGGAATGACGATGACACAGAAGATTCTCGCCCGCCGCGCGAATCTTCCGGAGGTCAAGGCCGGACAGCTGATCGAGGCAGATCTTGATCTGGTGCTGGGCAACGACATTACAGCACCGGTGGCAATCAAGGAGATGAACCGTTTCCGCAAGGACGGCGTATTCGATAAGGACAAAATAGCACTGGTCCCCGACCATTTCGTACCGGCCAAGGATATCAAGTCGGCCGAAAACTGCAAGTGTGTGCGGGAGTTCGCGCATCGCAACAAGATTACCAATTACTTTGAAGTGGGACAGATGGGAATTGAGCATGCGCTCCTTCCGGAAAAAGGACTGGTAGCACCGGGAGATGTGATCATTGGTGCGGATTCCCATACATGTACCTACGGCGCACTGGGCGCATTTTCTACGGGTGTCGGCTCCACCGATATGGCCGCCGGCATGGCAACCGGAAAGGCCTGGTTCAAGGTTCCTTCCGCAATTCAGTTCCATCTGACCGGCAAGCCCGGCAAGTGGGTCAGCGGCAAGGATGTCATTCTGCATATCATCGGGATGATCGGTGTGGACGGCGCACTGTACCAGTCGATGGAATTCACCGGCCCCGGTGTAGCGGAGCTCTCCATGGACGACCGGTTCACCATTTCCAACATGGCCATCGAGGCTGGCGGAAAGAACGGTATTTTCCCTGTGGATGAGAAGACACTGGCTTACGAGAGAGAGCACGGCGCAGGCGAGGGCGTGATCTTCACAGCGGACGAGGATGCGGAATATGAGAAGACCTATGAAATTGATCTCTCAGCCATCAAGCCGACCGTATCCTTCCCGCACCTTCCGGAGAATGCCAGAACCTTTGATGAGATCCCGGAGATCAAGATTGACCAGGTTGTAATCGGCTCCTGCACGAACGGACGCATTGAGGATCTTCGCACAGCTGCAGCTATTTTAAAGGGACGTCATATTGCAGAGGGCATGCGCTGCATCATTATTCCGGCGACCAATGCCATTTATATGCAGGCACTGAAGGAGGGTCTCATTGAGAGCTTCCTGGAGGCAGGTGCAGTGGTTTCCACACCGACCTGCGGACCGTGTCTTGGCGGCTATATGGGAATTCTGGCAGCCGGAGAAAGATGCGTATCGACCACCAACCGCAACTTTGTGGGACGCATGGGCGATACTACTTCAGAAATTTATCTGGCAAGCCCGGCAACAGCAGCGGCATCGGCCATTGCCGGCGTCATTGCCGATCCGAGTGCATATTAAGGCCACTGCATCGCAGGCCCGGTGCATATTCCTGCGGGAGCAGCATCTCCCGGCGGGATCGTTACCGCGAGAACAGAAAGGATAATTTGGAAAAATGGAAGCAGCAAAGGGAACCGTTTTCAGATTCGGAGACAACGTCGATACGGATGTCATCATCCCGGCACGGTATCTTGCAACCTCAGAGCCGTCTGAGCTTGCCGCGCACTGCATGGAGGACATTGATAAGACCTTCATTCAGCGGGTACACAAGGGAGACATCATTGCGGCGGGACGCAACTTTGGCTGCGGCTCCTCCAGAGAGCACGCACCCATTGCCATCAAGGCGGCCGGCGTTTCCTGTGTCATCGCAGAAACCTTCGCCAGAATTTTCTACCGCAACGCCATCAATATCGGTCTTCCGATCATCGAGTGCAGGGAAGCTGCGCAGGAGATTAAAGAGGGCGACCAGGTGTCCATCGACTTTGACAGCGGCGTGATCACCGATGAAACGACCGGCAAGACCTACCAGGGACAGGCATTCCCTCCCTTCATGCAGGGACTCATTGATGCCGGCGGACTGATCAATTACGTCAACAGCAAGGAGGCATAAAAACAGGGTGGTTTTAGACCTGCCACATTTCAATGTGAACCCGCTGCATGCAGGCAAATTCACGATTGAAACTGGCAGGCGGCAGGTGACAGGTCGGATGGCAGTAAAAAGCGAGACTTCGATAAGAAGCCTCGCTTTTTAGTATTAAGCACCTGCCATATTCGGCGGAAAATCCTTTGACTGCAGACAATATTCTTTCATTGATTGAACACTCTGGCAAAGGAGCCGGATTCGGACAGCGGCTGACCGGCCATCTGCAGGTGATGCACATCGCCCAGCACCTGCGCGCGGAACATGGCAATTCCGGGAACATTGCCGGGGATAATGCCGCACTGGCGCTTTTCTGCATTCAGCACACACAGCGACGTCGGAGGAAGGTAGATGGTCTGCTTGAGCACCAGAGGAGAGAGGCCCAGAAGATACCCGATGGCCTCCAGATTGGCGCCCAGGTGCGCGAAAAAGACGATTGTAACATCCTCATCGCCGCGCGTTTTCTCTTCATCGGTTCCATAGTATCCGCCGGTCCGGTGATAGCCGTACTCTGCGAGGATCCCGTCCAGGCCCTTTCGGAGATTCCGGACCGCAGCAGGGTATTGGGGATTGGACTGCAGAACCTCGTGCTGATAGAAGTTATCCTTATCATATAAAAGAGGCTCACCGGTCCAGAACTGCGGCATAAAGTCCCAGGGAACCTTTTTCTCGCCGGTGGTGGGATCTGTGACGGCGTAGGAAAACTCCTGCATCCAGTCCAGAACTTCGGCTGTTCGTCCCATTTTGCGAAGAGACGGCTCGGCTGTCAGCTTGGCCCGTGCCAGAGGAGATGTATAAAACCGGTCCACCTTCCAGTGAGGAACGCGCTCAGCCAGAAGCTCTGCTTCATGGAAGCCGCGAGGGGTCAGTGTATTGTGTTCGTAGTCCGGCTCAGCGTGCCGGATAAAAATCAAGCGCATAGTAATTCTCCTGCTGAATGGCATTACATCATATGTTATCGCAATTGTTTAGCCCACATCTCGATTTGCTATCGCAAATCGAGATGCGTCTGTCCAGAGGCGCTTCGCGCCTTGGTCACCTGCCATATTTCAACGTGAATTGACCGCTTGCGGGCGGATTCACGATTGAAAATGGCAGGTGCCAAACAGATACATGATACCATAATCTTCGTTCGCGTGTTAAACTCGTATCATTCGGCTGCAAGCGTTTTTATAAACTGCTTTACGTTAAAAAGTTGCTTGTTCGTTGTGGCAGATGTTGTGTAAGGGCGTGAGGCAGTGGGAATGGGATGGTGCGATTTTTTGACGAGCAGCCGGATTCTCATGAATGAAACAGATTCGCCAGCCCGACATGAGCACCACCCATCCTCTGCCTCGCGCCCGTGGTGCATAAAAGCAACGTACAGTCGGCAAATAATCAATGCATGGAGGAACCATGATAGCATCACTGACAGGCCTCGTAGAATCCTGCGGGGAAGACGGCGTGATTCTCGACGTCAACGGCATTGGCTTTGACGTAAAGATGGGCGCGGAGGGTATCCGCCGGATGGCTGCCGTGTCCGAAGGGGAGCTCGCCCATATATACACCTACATGAGCTTCGGAAGAGAAGGCGATGTGACGCTCTTCGGATTTACCGACACCGAGGAGCTTCGCCTGTTCAAAAAACTGATCACCGTAAGCGGCATCGGCCCCAAGGGCGCGCTGTCTCTGCTTTCGGCCATGAGCGCAGAGGACCTGATATTTGCCATATTGTCCGGAGATGCCAAGGCAATTGCAAGGGCTCCCGGCATCGGCAAAAAAACGGCTGAGCGCCTGGTGCTGGATCTCCATGACAAGCTCGAGCTTACCAGCCCGGAACAGGTGTCTGCAGCAGCTGCCGGCGCAGAAGAACCGGGGAGCTCAGCTCTGCAGAGCGGTGCTGCCTCCGAGGCGGCTCAGGCCCTCGAAGCCCTTGGGTACTCAAGAGCAGAGGCCACCAAGGCCGTGCGGCAGGCTGCGGCCCAGGAAGGTATGGAGGAGGCTGACACCCAGGCGATTCTCGCCGGTGCGCTGCGCTTTCTATGAGAGATAGCGCCTGCCAATTTTAATCGTGAATGTGTCGACGTGCATATGGAACATCGGCAGGATAGAGGATAAGAAACGCGTGGAAAAGCGAATGATTGAAACCAGCTTCACCCCGGAGGATGCGAAGATCGAAGGAACGCTTCGCCCCCAGAAGCTGAAGGATTATATCGGACAAACGAAAATCAAGGACAGCGTCAGCGTGGCCATCGCTGCGGCCAAGCTCCGCGGCGAACCGCTGGACCACATCCTGTTCTACGGCCCTCCCGGCCTTGGCAAGACGACCCTCGCCCAGATTCTCGCCAATGAAATGGACGTTCATATCAAAATAACGAGCGGCCCCGCCATTGAAAAGCCGGGCGAAATGGCAGCGATCCTGAATGGATTAAAGGCAGGGGATATCCTTTTTGTGGATGAAATTCACCGCCTGAACAAGCAGGTGGAGGAGGTACTCTATCCGGCTATGGAGGACTTTGCCATCGATATTATGATCGGAAAGGGAGCCGCAGCCAAATCAATTCGCCTGGACCTGCCGAAGTTCACACTGGTGGGTGCAACGACAAGGGCCGGACTTTTGTCCGCACCGCTAAGAGACCGTTTCGGAATGATTCAGCGGCTGGAGTTCTATCAGGTGCAGGAGCTCGAGCAGATCATCTGTAATTCCGCGGCCAAGCTGGGCGTTTCGGTGGAGGAAAAGGGCGCAAGGGAAATGGCCAAGCGCTCGCGCGGAACGCCAAGACTGGCTAACCGGATCCTGAAGCGTGTGCGGGACTACGCCCAGGTCCGCTTTGACGGCGTTATTACCGAAGAGGTAGCCAGGACTGCCCTGGATCTGATGGACGTGGACCGCATGGGACTGGACCGCAGCGACCGAAGGATTCTGCTGACGCTGATCCAGAACTTTGGAGGAGGTCCGGCCGGACTTGATACGCTGGCCGCCGCCATCGGCGAGGACGCAGGAACCATTGAGGATGTGGTGGAGCCGTACCTTCTGCAGAATGGTCTTTTGAACCGGACGCCGCGGGGACGGGTCGCAACAAAGGCAGCGTATGAGCACCTGGGACTTGAATTCCCGGAGAGTGAAGTATAAACTTGAATAGAGTATCCTTGTCGGCAGGGAGGAAGAGGAAGCTATGGCAGCCAAGACAAATGCTGAAGTTATTATTGACGGAAAGGTATATACCATTTCCGGATTCGAGAGTGAAGAGTATATCCAGAAGGTGGCTTCCTATCTGAACGGGAAGATCAGCGAGTTCCGCAAGAGCGACAGCTATACAAGGCTGAGCCCTGATTTTCGCAACGTTTTGATGCAGATCAACCTGGCCGATGATTATTTCCACGCCGTTCAGGAGTCAGAAGAGCTTAAAAAGGACAGTGAGAGCCGTGAGAAGGATCTGTATGATTTGAAGCACGAGCTCATTGCCACCCAGATGAAGCTGGAGACCACGGAGAAGAATCTGAAGGCGGCTCGCACGGAAAATGACGAGAATGCCAAGACGATCATTCGCCTGGAGACTGAGCTCAAGACCAGACAGGAGCAAAAGCACTGAGATTTTGATACGCGCAATCAGCAGAAGAGCCGGTTTTTGCAAATGGATGCACTGGTACCAGCCGGAAAGATATGGGTTGTAAACCCGGCATTACAATACTGATGAAAAGGAGGGCATCGGAGGAGTCCGGTGCCCTTTTGTGTCGTGTAAGGAATAATTATGCAGAACCAATCATCCGGAATACGAAGAAAAACAGAACTCCTGGCCCCGGCCGGGAACATGGAAGCATTTTGCGGTGCCTTGAACGCAGGGGCAGATGCAGTCTACCTGGCCGGGCAGAATTTCGGTGCCAGAGCCTACGCCGGCAACTTTACAGAGGAGGAGCTGCGAGACGCACTGCAGCGCGCGCATCTGTTCGGTGTTCGAATCTATCTGACGGTCAACACGCTGACCCGTCAGGAGGAGATGGAAGAGCTTACAGCCTTTGTTCGCCGCATGTATGAGGCCGGGCTCGACGGAGTGATTGTACAGGACCTTGGTGCGGCGGCCAGCATTCGTGAGGTCTGTCCCGGCCTGGAGCTTCATGCCAGCACGCAGATGTCGGTGACAGGAGCGGAAGCGGTGCGTTTTTTAAAGCGCCAGGGATTTGTGCGCGTGGTACCTGCCAGAGAGCTTTCTCTTGCAGAAATTCGCGAGCTTAAAAAGGAAGGACTTGAAATTGAGAGCTTCATTCACGGCGCTATGTGCTACTCCTATTCCGGGAAGTGCCTTTTGTCCAGCTTTCTGGGCGGGCGCAGCGGAAACCGGGGGCGGTGCGCCGGACCGTGCCGTCTTCCCTACGAGGCCATCGGAGAAGACGGAACCGCCCTTGGGAAGGCCGGTATGTGTTATCCGCTGTCGATGAAGGATATGTGCGCACTTCCGATCCTGCCAAAGCTGATGGATGCCGGAATTGATTCCTTCAAGATAGAGGGAAGAATGAAAAAGCCGGAATATGTGGCCGGTACCACCGCAATTTATCGAAAATATATTGATCGCTTCTACAACTGGGATCAAAAGGGAAGGCCGGGCACCTGGAGCATCGATCCGGAGGATCTGGAGAAGTTAAATCACCTTTATATCCGAAGCGACCTGTGCACCGGCTATTATGAGCGAAGAAACGGAAAAGAGCTGGTGACCATGCATGAGCCTGGCTACCGCGGCGCAGATGCAGAGCTTCTGGAGAGAATTCGGAACCGGTATCTGGAGAAGGATCGAAAGGTGGGCGTGCTGGCAAGAGCGACGATCGTGAGCGGAAAGGAGGCCGAGCTGGAGCTTTTGTCAGAGGAGAGCGGCGTATGTGTGACGGTGAAGGGGGCTCTGGTACAGACGGCGAAAAGCCGTGCACTGACGCAGGAGGACATCGCCGCTAAGCTGAGCAAAACGGGAAATTTACCGCTGGAGTTTACAGAGCTTCGCATTGAGACGGATGGAAGGTCCTTCCTGCCGGTGTCGGCACTGGGCGAGCTTCGCAGAAGGGCGGCGGAGGAGTTTCTGCAGGGGAGCTGTCCGTCTCGCGAAGAGACGGATGGAGCGGAGGTACCGCAGCTTCTCGGCCCGGAACAAGGAAACGGCACAGAATCGGAGGGGCATGTGGGAGGCACGCAGCTGCCTGCACGATTCCTCATCATGGTGCAGACGCTGCCGCAGGCCAGGGCTGCCCTTGACTGGATTTCACGTGCACAGTCCGGCAACCGGAGCGGGCATGTAAAAGAGAATGCGGCATCCGGCAGCATGCCCGGCAGGAACGGGCAGAATCTCTATGCCCTGATTCTGGATGCGCAGGCACTGGAGACTGCGGAGGTCGTGCGCAGGGAAATCGCTGCCAAGGAGGAGAAAACGGGCTGCCGGATTCCGGTGCTGGCGGCGCTTCCGTATGTTTTCCGTGAGAGCGACCGGGCTTGGCTGGAGACTTTTTATGCGGAAAATTGTGACAAATTTTACGGATTTGTTACAAGATCATTGGAAGAACTGGAATTTTTAAAAGAGAAAGAGTATGATAGAGCGGTCCTTGCGGACAGTTTTCTGTATGCCTGGAATGTGAAAAGCCTTCAGGTGCTGAGGAAAAGTGCTCCGAGAAGGGACAGATTTTTCCGTGTGTTCCCTGTGGAGCTGGAACGGAAAGAGCTGCAAAGGACCTTTGAGGGCGACCTTACGGATGCTGCACTTTGGGTGTATGGGCGGCAGCCGCTGATGATGAGTGCGGGGTGCATTCACAAAACGATGAAAGGCTGTCTTCAATGCGGCGGATCCGGAAATGCGGGCGCGGGTAAGATGCTTTCCCTTCGGGATCGCACGGGAGCAATGTTTCCGGTACGGACGGATTGCCGCCATTGTCAGAACATACTTTACAACAGTGTGCCCACCTCTTTGCATAAGAGTCTGGGAGATACATTGATGCAGAAGTGTGGATGCCTTCTTCTGAGCTTTACCGTAGAAAAGCCGGAGGAGATGACAGAAATTCTTGCACGGTTTGCCGGAGATGCGAAGGCACAGGCACCGGTAGCACACACGACAGGGCATTACCGAAAGGGAGCTCTTTAATCGCTTACAATCACGACACGTTTAATTCATGCGGACTTATATCCTGGCTTTGACTAAATACGGCATTGTAGCCGTCATGATTGCCTACACGATTCTCTCCTTCTATCTGCTGGTGCAGAAGGATAAGGAGAAGGTGCGGCGCCTCACGCTGGTGGAGAATATTCTGATTCTCGTGTATCAGCTGATCAGCTATTTTACGCTGTATGTGGCGATCGGAGAGGGCAGGTACATGCTGTTCGCCATGCTGGTGATTGCGGCGTTTTTGGCAATTTTCCTGCTGTACCGAACGCTGTACCGGCATGCCAATATGCCGCTTTTCAACAACATGTGTATGCTGCTGTCGGTGGGACTGGTGGTCCAGTCAAGGCTCTCCTTTGACAATGCGGTGCACCAGATGATGATCGCTTCAGTGGGACTGGTGATCACATTTACTTTGCCGATGCTGCGTGGGCAGATGCGACTATTGAAGAATTTTGGCTATGGCTATGGTTTTATCGGTATCGGCATTTTGTCGGTGGTTATGCTGTTGGGCGCGACAACACTGGGAGCGAATATCACCTATACCATTGCCGGCGTTACCTTTCAGCCGTCAGAATTTGTCAAAATCTTATATATCCTTTTCCTTGCCAGTACGCTGCGGGAGGTTCACGACTTTAAGAGCCTTGTCATTGTGACTGTGTTCGCCGCTGCCCATGTGTTGGTGCTGGTGGGCTCTACCGATTTGGGAAGCGGACTGATCTTTTTTGTTGTATATCTGTTTATGGCATTTCTGGCCACCGGTGAGTGGTGGATTCTGGCAGCAGGCTTTGGACTTGGCGGAGCGGGTGCGGTTGCCTGTTATTTTATGTTCTCCCATATCCAGCAGCGCGTGCAGGCATTCATTGATCCGTGGAGCCTCATCGATTCCATCGGCTATCAGGTCACACAGTCCCTCTTTGCTATCGGAGCCGGCGGCTTGTTCGGCGTCGGACTCGGGCAGGGAACTCCCTCGGATGTACCGTTCGTGGAATCGGACTTTGTATTTGCTGCCGTGTGTGAGGAGCTGGGACAGCTCGTCGGCGTCTGCGTGATTCTGGTGGGCATCAGCTGCTTTATTGTCATGCTGGAGCTGGCGGCCGGCTTTGCAGACCGGTTTTACCGGCTGATGGCGTACGGCGCGGGTATCTGCTACATATTCCAGATGTTCCTGACACTGGGCGGACAGACGAAATTTATTCCGCTGACCGGTGTAACACTTCCCTTTATCAGCTACGGCGGCAGCTCCATACTCTCCACATTGATCATATTTACCATGGTAGAAGCAATGTGTATACTGCGCGGTGAAAAGCTTGAGGAGCTGCAGAGAAAGCAGGCACGCCAGGCGCGGCTCCAGGAAAGAGCAAGGCAAGGTGAGAGTGAGCGCACAAGGCAGCTGCGTGCGGTGAGCGCCTCCGGAAGACGAAGAGGCGATGCGTATGTGTCCGGCACGGCTGCCATGCGGCGCAGAGAGGACGCATATACAGCCTATGCATCGGAGAGTTCCGGACTGACAAGACGCAGAAGCGAAGGAATGTATACATCCTCCGGCGCTGCGGGGACGGCAAGGCACAGGAACGAGGGAGCCTATGCATCCCGGGCGTCAGAGATGCCGCGCTACCGAAACGGAAACGCTTCTGCCTCCCACGCGGCCGGCAGAATGAGCTACGCTGCAGAGCCGTATACCGGACGCCGCATCACCACTGCCTCGGATGACGAAGGATTCTACGATGACTGACAGAAATGCAAGGTACTCAGAACATAGAGGCGGCAGCCGCTCGGAGAGAACAAGATCCGCCGCGCGCCGCAGCGACACGGGAGCTCGAAGCCGCAAGGCGAAGGCGTCTGCCCTTGCCAGGGAGAAAACGAGGGTTCGCCGACAGGTCTTTGTTTCGGGCGCGGCAATCTCTGCACTGTTCGGTGCGATGATTGTCTACTTTCTGGTTTATACCAACAGCAATTCCAAGCAGCTTTTTGAAAATGACTATAATAAGCGCGAGGAGGCTCTTCTGGAGAAGAACACCCGCGGAAAGATTTACGCCGCCAGCGGTGAAGTGCTGGCTCAGACGGTAACTGCAGAGGATGGGAGCGAGGTGCGCTCGTATCCGTATGCGAATCTCTTCGCACACATTATCGGCTATACCTATAAGGGCGGAAGCGGTGTCGAGCAGCTGGAGGATTACAATCTCACGCATTCCGATATTTCACTGTCGGAGAAGGCCGCCCTCGATGAAGCCGGAGAAAAGTATCCCGCCGATGACGTGTATACGACATTGGACCTGTCACTTCAGCAGGCAGCCTCGGATGCGCTGGGAGACAACAACGGTGCTGTCATTGTGACAGAGGTAAGCACCGGCAACATCCTGTGCATGGTCTCCAAGCCGGATTTTGATCCTAACGATATCGAAGCAATATGGGAGAGCCTCGGCTCGGATACGGAGTCCGGAACACTGGTGAACCGTGTGACACAGGGCCTATATGCGCCGGGCTCGACCTTTAAGATTTTCGATGCCATCGAGTTTATGGATGAAGATATGAGCAAGGCCAATAACTTCACCTATAACTGCGTTGGCTATGATAATACCTACACGCTGGAGGATGGCCAGCCGATTCACTGCTACCATTGGACTGCACACGGTGATGTGGATCTGAAGAAGGCCTTTGCCAAGTCCTGCAACAGCGCCTTTGTCAACATCGGCAACAGCCTGGACCGAACCTCCTTTGCGGCGCTTTTGAACAATATGATGTTCGGGGAGGAGCTGCCGTATGATCTGCCGTCCGGCATTAGCTCGTACGAGCTGACGGATGCTACTACAACCGAGGATGTTACACAGCTGTCCATCGGACAGGGCTCGACGCTGATGACCCCTATGCATCTGAACATGG
>CAVFRZ010000052.1:0-11054 GCA_963624875.1 Anaerovibrio sp. | reverse complement strand
GTCTCTTGCCGGCAGAGGCGAAGAACGGCGTCAGCGCCAGCGGATAGAAAATATACTTCTTCATCCAGGCGCCCAGCGTGATGTGCCAGCGGCGCCAGTAGTCGTTGATCGAGGTCGCCAGATACGGCTGGCGGAAATTCTCCGGAAGGCGGATCCCCAGCATCTCGGCGATGCCTCTGGAAATGTCGACGCCGCCCGCGAAATCCGCATAGAGCTGCAGCGCATACAAAAGGACCGCCAGCACCGCCATGGACCCGGAGTACTTCTCATAATCGTTCGCCACGAGATAAATGTCATTCACAATCCGGTCGGCGAGGACCATTTTTCGCAGGTACCCCCACAGGATCAGCTCGAAGCCGTGCTTGCACCGGCTCCAGTCGGGTCGGTGCCGGGCGAAAAGATCGCCGGCCACCGGATCCCAGAAGCCGATGGGTCCCTGGATGATCTGCGGGAAGAAGCTGACAAAGAGTGCGGTCTTGAGAAAGCTCTTCTCTGCCTTCACGTTCCCGTTGTACACGTCGATGAGGTATCCTGCCGCCTGGAATGTGTAGAAGGAAATGCCCACCGGCACCAAGAGGGACAGCGTCCGCTGACCTCTTGTCAAAGTCTCTACAACCCCCGGAACGTACTTAAAAAAGGCAAGGATGCCGAAGCTCATGACGAGCACGCTCCAGAGCACGATGCGCTTTCGGCGAAGGAACTGTGCGCGGATGCGCTTTTTCTCCTCGCGGAGCTGTACTGCTGAAAGCGCCCTCTTCTGCTCCTCGCTCAGGCGCTGCAGAATCCGTGCCCCCAGATAAATGGCAAAGCTCGTCCACAGAATGAGCAGGAGGTATACTCCGCCGCAGAGCCAGTAGAAAAGCCAGCTGGCCGCCAGCAGCACCAGCCACTGGTACTCACTCTTTCTCCTGAAGATCACCGGATACAGGAAATATGCGAGCACAGTTCCCGCCACAAAGAACAGAAACCGGAATGAAACATAACTCATGATGCCTCCCCGGCAATCTTGCCTGATGTTCTACATCTCACCATAAATGCCCCCTATAAGGCGTCGTCTTCTGCGTCCATCTCCCACAGCACCTCGAGCACCTCGCTGCACTCGAACAGATCCTTGTTCACGACGCCCTCAGCCTGGAGCCTGTCATAGTACTGCAGGAAGAGATCCGTGTACCTGGCCGTGTGCTCCCACTGGCGCTTTGCCTTCTCCTCGAGCTCGCCTCCGCTCGCCGTCACGCCGTGGCTAAGGAGATACTCGGAAAAGTACTTCGTAAACTTCCGCATGCCGCTGACATTGAGATGATTGGTGTCATAGAAATCCGTCTTCTCATCGATCCCGACCTGTCCCTTCATCTTCTCGAAGTTCAGAAACGTGTACCCATACTCATCGAAAATCTCCGCAATCCGGTTGGTCCTCCGGTAAATACGCAGCATTCGCTCATCGCCCTTGGCGAACAGGTGCGGTGCGCGGACGAAAATGATGTTGGTCTTCGGATACTTCTTTTTGCAATGCTTTAAGAACTTGCGAAGAGCCTTCTCGTACACCGGATCCAGGTCCTCGGCTTCATTGCTCTTCTCGATTCCCGGCACCAGGTCGCACTGCACAGCAGGTCCCGTGATCGTCTCCAGCCCGCGCAGCGTCGATACGCCCTCGTTATCCGTGCCGAAGTGCAGGTTATCCCAGACGGTCGCTACTGCGCTCCCAATTCCGCCCGGCTGGTGTGAGTGATACTCGTAAATCGGCAGCAGCAAACGCAGCGCCGAGTTCCAGTCCTTCGTCGACGCCAGGTATTCCTCGATGAGCTGCAGCCGAATGGGCGAGAGCAGCGGCAGGTGCAGCGCCATGCGCTCCACCGCCGTCTGGTGCATGTGGAAGTCCTTCTCCTCCGAGGCACTGTACAGCGCGCCATTCACCTCGATCACCACCGCGTCCGGATTCTGGCGGCGCATCGCCTCATCGAGCTGCGCCTGCCACACCTGCACCGCGTCGCCGTTGATCGTAAAGGGATAGCTCGTGATGCCGTAGTCCTTATATGCCAGTCCTGAGGAATACGCACGGCTGATGTCGCTCGCGCCGATCAGCACCACATCCAGCGAATCATCCGGCTCGTTGAAAAAGCCAATGATCCGGTCCTCATCGTAGTTGCGGTGGATGTACAGCAGGTCCCAGGCCAGGTTCATCAGCATGAGAACGGCCAGCACCAGCGACAGCACTTTGCCGCTGCGCCGCAGCCAGATGCGTCTGCGTGCCCTATGCCCGCAGCTTTTAGACACCGCCGTACCTGCCTCATTTATTGTATTCGTTTGCTGTTCCCGGTCTTCCTGCATCTTCGTCACATCTGTATGACACTCTGCTGATGAATCCACATCATTCATCCTCGCGCAATCTGTATTGGGATCCCTCCCCGGCATACGCTCGCCCATTTCGTCCTCACATACTCGTATTCCACGCCGCTCTGTTCTCTCTTCGGAACAGGAAGCCACTTAATCCTGTCTGACGGCCGGTCCTGTCTCTTTCTCCCCCAGCGTCTCATACAGCACACCTTTCCCGGCCATCTCGCTGTAGGTGCCATCGTCCTGCTTGATGGCCAGCACATAGCCTGCATTATGGTTCTGGTTCAGATCCTGCACCAAAAGATACGACTTTAACAGATAGCCAGCCCACGGACACCTCGGTGCCCAGTACCCCGTACACCGTCCCATTAGAGATCAAAGGAATCGAATAGGTAATCATCGAATGGCTGTCCAAGGCGTTGTTTTCCAGTACAAAAGGCGTGGACCAGTAGGCCATACGGCTCGCCTCCACGTCCGTATTCTCCAGTGCCAGGAGATACGGCTCGTAGAAAAAGTCGTCCGCCTCGCGCTCGCCAGGGGCAGCCAGAATCAAAAATACCCCGCAGGAGCCGTCTTACTGCAGGTAATTCAAAAGCTCCGGGAAGACCGCTTCACTGTACGATAGCTTCGCCTCCCGGTTCGATATAAAGTCTTCTATGGTGATCCCGCTGCTCAAGGAGTTTTCATCGTTATATTGGATCGTTGAAGCGTACTCCGAATGGATCTTCTCGATTTCATCTGCAACCTGATCTTCATTCATTGAAAGCGTTGCCATCAAGAGGTTTCTCGACTCCTGCTGGAAAGCAATTAATTCATCCCATTTACTGCTCCTGACAGCTGTGATTAACGCCTGCCGGATCTCTTCGTTTGGAACAAACGCAGTTTCATGCTCCTCGTTGTACCCTAAATGTGAACTTTGCAAAAAAGTTCACATTATAGTAGTGCCAAAGTTTCAGTGAGACCGGGTTGTTCGGGTCCAGGGCGGCGGCGAGGACGGCGGAAAACTGCCGTTTCGTAACCCCTTTTCGACCGTCGGCAACTGTGCTGATGATTGAAGAGTCAGGATCACCGCTCTCTCTTCAATGGCTGCAATATTATCCGTCGCTCTCCGTACATTTACATCCTTGGAACTATCCGCAGCTCTCACCATCGTATCTCCTAAGCCATCCCTCTCGGTATCTGCACGCAGCTTCACCACCGCGATGTGCCTTTGTCTTCACTTATGTGGTACTCTCTATGCTCTCCGCCGCGATCCGGCTGTACCGAAAGACCTTCGGCCCCTTTTCCTGTGCTGCCTTCTTCATCGCCGCATATACCCCCGGCTTCTCCACAATCTCTTTCAGCACACCCCGAATCTCCTCTTCGGAATCCTCCCTCAGAAACCGCACATTTCCACCCAGATCCACATGGTGCGTACCTTCCCAGTCCTTCACCACCATGGGAATTCCCAGACCGGCCGTCTGTTCCCAATACACTGAGTGCCGTCCAGGGAAAACCGCAAGATCCGCCGCAGCCAGCAAACGATACCCCGCCTCGTTGTCCTGCCACCCAAGATACTGAACAACCGTTCCGTCCACAAGGGCGTCAAACTGTTCCCGTAGCTCCTTCACCACAGAGCCGAACACCAACAGCCTTATGTTACGCGGCATATAAACGCTCCTGTCAGAAGCCTGGTGCTCTGCAACCTTCGAAGATTCTGCCTGCAATTTCTGCACGGCCTTCATTAGCAGCAATGTCTGCGGCTTCCAGGCATCAATCTTTCCACCGGTCACAATCAGGAAATCCTGTGCCACAATTCCATATTCTGCACGCGTGCGTTCCACGCGCTCCTTTGCTCCGGCTGCCTCGGCAAGTTCATCATCTGCCCCCATCACCAGAAGGCGGCATTTCTCCTCCGGCAGCCCGTAAAGCTCTCTTAGGAAATCCACTCTCGCCGGCATAACTCCATAGAAATACCGCACATACGGCTCAATGCGTCCGGCGCAGAACCGCCAGATCACGCGGTGCAGAACGTTTCTGGAAAGCCAGCCGGAGGCACTGTTGGAGTAATCTGCATGATTGTCCACATAGCAGCGAACCCCCGGATGCGTCTTTAAGAAACTGGCAATCCGTACAATATCCAGGAACTGGCACGCATGGACAAAAAGTATATCCGGAGTCTCCTTTTCTATAACAGAAATGATCTCCGGATATATTTTAAGCCGTGTATCAATCGTTCCAAAGATCATCGGAATGCGGACCACCTTCACATCGTCCCCGTTCCGATAGTCCGTCTTTGCCGTCGTCGTTAGTCCGCCGCTGGTATCATTGATCCACTGCGATGCAATCAGCGTCACCGCATAGCCCATCTTTCGATGGTATTTGGCAAGGAGGTTCTCCTGGTAGCTGAATCCATCCGTCGTGGCCCCGCATAGGCAAACGTGTACGATTTTTGCTCCGTTATCCACGCTTCGCCTCCTGGTAAACCTCCTGCATTCTCCGGTAATAAACCTCCGGCGAATACCGGTTCAGCGCATAAGAGCGGCACTCGTCCGAAAGCGCTTCTGTCTTTCTAGGTGCCTCGCTCACACCCCTGCAAAGTGCATCCACATCACCGGTAGGAACAAATCGGCCAAGCGGTTCTTCTGCGGTATAAGGAATACCGGTATTATCAAAGCCGATCACCGGCGTTCCGCACGCCAACGCGTCCAGAATCACGTTCGGCATCGTATCCGCAAGACTCGTACATACGAAAACATCTGCGATGGAATAATACTCTGCCAGCAGATCCTGGTCCTTCACATAGCCCACCGCACAGCAGTTATCCGGAATAACAACTGTCGGATCATCCATTCCCACATAGATAAAACGAACATTCTGATTCCCGTTGTCTTCGTCAGCGGAGCCTCCATCTCGCCCAGTGCAATGTGTCTTCTGCCTCTCGCTCAACAATCCTCCACGCGCTATATCAAGTTCTACAGCATCTTGGTGTTCACCTTGTTCGGCACTGGCCTTCTCTTCCTCACAAAACCTTTCGGCCATTTCAAGGAAATAATGCCCCCCTTTTCTGGGATTCGAATACGGTGCCACCGTCAACACCAGCTTCGTCCCCTTTCGTCTCCACTGCAGAAGCTCTTCTGGCAGCTTGTAATACACATTTTTACTATATGATCTTGGGAAAAAGACGTTCTCCGTATCTACATACTCATCCACGCAGTACATCTGTTTTCCCTTCAGCAGATACGAACTCTCCGCACGGTCCAGCACCCACTGCGGAGCGGTAAAGCAAAGCCGGTCAAATCTGTCATAGGCCTTTTGCTTATCCAGCAGCGTCTTCCGGCTGCTGCGCAACAGAAGCGTAGCAGGATATTCCTTCCGATCCTGCCGGCAATGCAGACATCCAGTCTGGAATTGATCACAATCAAACGAATAACAGCAGCGCCCGAGATACGGATACTCATCCAGCATGGAGTACCCCGTCGGTATCTTTCGATCTTTCAGATATCGAAGCAGCATGCTGACATTAATATAATAGCCATGGAGATTGTACAGCTGAACCAGATCCGGAGGGTTCTGCTCCAGATCACGAATCAGCCAGCCTCCGTGTCGCCAAAGAGGAAAAACACCCCTGCAGACCGGTAAGCCGGGTCAGCAGCGCGTGCATATAAACAGATGCCTTCGATGTGAACCTGCAGATCTCATCATTCTCTGTCACATCATCGTTCCTGCCATAATACAGACGCACCTCATGCCCGTCCGCTTTTAAGCTGCGATACATGCCGTAAGCAATCTTCCCCGTGCTTCCTGACATGGCAGTCACATTAATAATTGCAATCCTCATTTGTTCCTCAATGTTTTTTGCAGAAAACAGCTATGATGGAACCAAGGTCCGACTATCACCCCTCAATGATTTCCGCCCAGGTTCGTTCCATCGCCTCTTTTTGTCTTATTACACACTCCAGATTATGCTGACGGTCCTGCTCTGAAAAATACAGAAGCTCCTCCATACTATACTCTGCCAGATCCTCCGACCGAAAAGTTATAAATCCATATTCCTCATAATACGCACGCAGAATCTCCGGCAGGAACACCTTTTTCCCCATGCTAAGAATCCGGTTTATATTACCAAGAGCCTGCTGCCTGTTATTATAGTAAATTCCCACACTGCAGGAACACAGAAACCGAATATACTCTTCAAAAGACATATATTCCGTGATCGGATGGAAACTCTCACCAAACAGCTCCGTTCCTCGCTCAACGACCTGCTGACGATATGCGGCATTTCCGTAGGATAATGGGCAACACAGCTCCAGTCCTTCGGTCTTCAGATGCTTCAACATTTCAAACATCGCAAGATGACAGTTAGAATCAGTTGCAGAATTTCCAAGTACAACGCGAGTTTTAGGAGCATCCTCCGTTTTATCATGCTCTCCGCCTTCACTGCTCAGCATGTCTGATTCTATCATAATTCTCTGGACTAGCTCATCAGCTTCTTTGCTGCTCGGAACCGGCACATAGTACATCATCTTTTGTTCTGCGAACGGAAAAATCTTGAGAAATATTGATCGCTCCGGCCTTGTCAAAAGGATAATTCCCCCAGCCAACTCCAAGTTGTGTGCGAGTATCCTCTCATTGATCCGGTCTCTCCATTGGATCTTCCGTCCGTCTCTCTGCAAGTCCTCATAATCTCCACCCCAGAATTGCCACCACGTCTTCCGCAGCACAGAACTTCCATATATCGGCAAAACATACTGCAGCGTAAAGACACCGCTGACGATAATCTTATCCGCTTGTCGAACATGACGAATCAAATCCGAATCAAATAAAAACTGACAATAAGAATGAATCCTATGAACATTCGGCAAATCCGGCAGTCTTTCCTCACACCGCCGGTCTACGGTATAGAATTCCATCTCCTGGTCCGGAAAATGCTCCTCCATATAAGAAATCATCCCCGCCGGGAATCCGTTAGATTTATTGATAAAGAACACAATTCTCATTGAATCACCTGTCCATGTACTCTCTTCAAGATTTCTTCCAGCCCGAAAAATCACCCCCCTTCAGATGTTCTTCTGCTTTTAAACACCTCAAGGATGTATGCCTTCAAGAAGTACTTCAGAAATCTTTCCGTTTCAGGAACATCCGTTTCAGCTCACGCATTTCCTCACGCCGTCCAAAGATTAAAACTATCATCACAACAATCAAAAGTTCTGAAAGCCACACCGCCCACAATAAACTTTATAAGAACATTTCGTATACGCATCTGACCATATGCATACTGAACAACAAAGTCCATTGCCACTGCAGCTATGATGAAATAGATATTTCTCACCAAATACCCGGCATATCTTCCCCATCCAACCTTCAGGCATTCCTTATAGACTACTCCGCTTCGTCCAATCCAAAAAATGATCTGACTAACCACAGTTCCAATCAACACGTCTGCAATTCCAAGATACCTTACCAATACCAGAGAAAGCACAATGTTGCAGACAGTTTCCAACACCATGTTCTCTCCAAACCGCCATATGATAAAGTCCCAGACCAGGACAACCATCGGAATAACAATGATCAGTGCCAGCACATAACACACGAACGTATTCAGCAAAAAAACTTTTTCTCTTTTACTCCCATCCTCCTCATCCAGAAGATAATTCCCCAGCGTTGGACCAATCGGCGACAATGCCCCGCTGGTTAACGCCTTCAGGCTAAATACCACTGTCGTGTAATTCACAAAATAGCTGACCGTAACGGTAGATATAAATGCAGAAATCACCAGATTATCTGTAGACCTGAATTTATACATTTTCTCGTCTTTCCTTTATTCCCATTATCATCTTCCACAAGAATGTAAATTCTTCCAAATGCAGCAATTTTGAAAAAAGTACGTATACTCCTGCTCCTACCAGTATCTGAAGGAAAAGAGTAATTCCATCAGGAAATCCCATTCGATTAAACTGTCCAACCAGAATTCCCATCCCTACTGCAAGCAGAATTGATGGCAAAATATCCAACAATTGCTCTGTATAGTTGTAATGCAGTAGCTCACGATTCGGCCAGGAATTAATAATCTGACACAGAATGCTCGATATAATCATAGAATACGCCATCGCCAAAACGCTAACTCTCATGGTAGCCAAGAGTAACGCTACCCCAACCAGTTTTTTTATAATTTCAAGCCGTAGAAAATAATCACTTCTTCCCATTGCCTTAATTGCGTTCAGATTAGCTGTATGAATGGGATAAAACATATATGTAATTCCAAAAATCCGCAGAAACGGCACGCAGGCAAGCCATTTATCGGTAAGCACCAGGCGGATGATCGGCTCGGCACAGAAGGCCAGTCCCATCATAATCGGCGCCATGATATACGTGCTCACCTTGATGGACTGCCTAGTCATTGCCTTCACCTTCTCTCGATCCTCTTGCACATTCGCCATGGCCGGCAGCAGCACGCTGTCAATCGACGAGTTGATGTTGGAAATGATGACCATTGGAAACTTGTTTCCCTGGTCGTAATACGCAAGATCCGCTGAAGAATACTGTCGTCCAATGATAAGGCTCCGAAGGTTATTGTACCCAGTATCGAGCAATGACGAAGCAAGCATTTTCCAGCCAAAGCCTAGAAGCTCCTTTAATCGTCCAAGCGAAAACTCTCTCCGCGGCCGCCACTTTACCGTAATCCATAAAATCAGGGTATCGATTGACGTATTTGACAGATGCTGTGCGGCAATCGCCCATACACCGAATCCACGGTACGCCATCCAGATTCCCAGAAAAGCCGAGAAGATCGTTCCGCCCAACGTAGAATAAAAAAAGCGTTTAAACAACATGTTCCGCGCCACATAGGCCTGCTGAATTCCCTTCACTCCCGCAATGATGATCGTCAGACTAATGAAACGAACCAGCGCAGTCAGCTCCGTATTATTATAAAAGGCTGCAATTGCCGGCGCCGCAATAAACATGACGCCATACAAGACAAGGCACATCGCAAGATTGAAGTAGAACACTGACGAAAAATCCAGCGAATCTGCATCCTTCTTTTGAATCAGCGCAGTTCCAAGCCCGCTGTCCACAAACACCTGCATGATTGTGGTGAATACCGTGACTAATGCAATGATTCCGTAATCCTCCGGTGCCAAAATCCGTGCCAACACAATTGACACTACAAATGTCACTGCCTGTGCGCCGCACCGTTCTGCAAAACGCCAGAGGAACCCCCGTACAACTGATGTATTCTCTACTGTTTTATGCATATATAATGCAGGTGTCAAAAGGTCCCCGCCGACCTATGTAACTGTTGTTTTGTAGCCTGACTACAAGCTCATCTTAACCAGTGCCTTTAGCACACAAGGCCTACATCTACGCCATTTATAAGACTGCTTCGCTATATGAAAGATTCGCACTTGTCGGTGCGAGCCATCGATAATTATTCACCACGCAGTTCCTTAAAACGCTCGTTCTCCATCTCCACTTTGTAGTTTCTAAACAATGCCTCGACATCATATTTTGGCTCATAGCCAAGTTCTTCTTTGGCATTTGTAACATCCATAAGAAAGCCGCCACCTGCTGGTTTGTCCGGGCAATAGACAATCTGAGAAGGATGACCGACGGGAGAAAACACCTTGATTATCGTTTCAATCTACTGCTGCAGCGTAACAGGAATGCCCGTACCGACATTGTACCAGCCATGATCACGATTCACTTCAACTGCCTTGCAAATCATTTGTGCACAATCATAGACATGGACCATATCCTTAGCATAATTGGGGTCCCCCCAAAGTTCAATTGGCTCCCCATTCATCGCCTGATCAATCATACGATAAACAGGACGAAGTGTTTTCACGCCATTTGGATGATAATAATGATACGGGCTGTAGTTATAAATAGTCGGGAATCGGAAAACAAAATATTTCAAGCCATATTCTGCATAGTAGTGTTTCATGAATTCAATTGCTGTGTTTTTTGTAATCACATAAACAGCATGATCTCCATTGTAGCTAAAGTTGTATGGCAGGTCAGGCTTTAGTACTGCTCCATCCGTTGCAGAATGTGAAATATCAAATACTGTCGTTGAAAATAAAATTCGATCTGCATGAATTTTCCGGCAATACTCAAGTACATTATATGCCCCCAGAATATTCGACTGAACATACTTTTCAGGCTGATAGCCTGCCATGTAAGAAGGAATTTGTGCCGCAAGATCAATCACTGCATAGACATCTTCTTGTGGTAACTTATCAAATTCTTCTGTTTTACTGATATCCACAGAAACGTATTTTTGTCCCTGTCTTTCAAAAAAATCCGTCTGACGACGGCCTGACGCAATCACCTCATACCGACCCTTGAAATATTCACAGGCATACTCATGTACATAAGAACCCACGTTTCCTGTTGCACCAAAAATGATAATTTTCTTCATGTTCACATATCCTCCACTTCTTTTATCTTTTGTATCTGTTCAGCACCTGCCACATTTCAACGTGAATTGACTGCTTGCAGGCATATTCACGATTGAAATTGGTAGGCGGCCAAGGCGCGAAGCGCCTCTGGCCAGCCGCATCGAGGATTTGCGATAGCAAATTCGAGATGGGTGCTGAATAGACAATATGTAATGGCCTCACATTTGTAGTATCGCGGATTTACTTGTAAACTTTGATTACCAAGTCATAGCTTAGGGTTACCGCATACAGATAGTGTCAACTGAGCTATGAAAAAGCGGAGCTCAAAAATAAAGGCTCCAA
>CAVFRZ010000051.1:0-11306 GCA_963624875.1 Anaerovibrio sp. | reverse complement strand
TGATTCTATCGAGTTCAAAAATTCTTCAGGTGTAAAAAAGAAGGAAGTTCACACCCCTGAAAGAAGGCAAACAACAGCATGATATAACCGAAAACAGTTACAATTTGCATTGGAGATCCGGAAAAGCTGCTGATATTCCGAATTGCGTATTTGATGAGCGAGATGTAGTTCCATTTGGAATTGCCGAATTCTCGTTTTTGAACATCAAATGGAATGGATGTGGAGCGAAATCCAATCCAAGAAGATAGTGCACGGAAAAAAGGAGCTCTTTCCGGCATGGATATAAGTGCGTCAATGGCACAGCGGTCGAGAAGTTTGAAATCGGATGCGCGGGACATATCGATGCCGGTTAGGCTACTGATAATCTGATAAAAAAGTTTCGCACACAGCTTGTGAAAGAGACTCTCTTCCCCTCGGGAATTCTTGACAGCTTCGACAACCTCGTATCCTTCCTTCCATAGCTGGTACATTTGTGGAATTAATGTCGGAGGGTGTTGAAGATCGCTGTCCATAACAACGCAGCAGTCCCCGTGACAGGAGGAAAGACCGGCAAAAATCGCAGCTTCCTTCCCAAAATTTCTGGAAAAGCGAATTCCTCGAACTGTGCTGTGTTTCTGGGAAAGATGATAAATCTGCAGCCAGGTGTCATCAGCAGAACCATCGTCAATAAAGAGAATTTCATAGGGTATTTGATGGCCTTCCAGAATATCGCTGATAGCCGCAAAACTTCTGGATATATTACAGGATTCGTTGTACGCAGGGATGATTACCGAAAGCATGATAGACACTACCTTAATTCGTTACTCTAGTATTTTTAATCAATGATAAATATAATGAAATCATGTTCATTTATCAAGTAATGGTCATGACGTAAAAGCAAGCAGATTATGCAGATGGGTGATAAAGCAGTATGAAATTTGCACTTGTTCCATGGCAGGACTCTGAGCTGAAAGATGCTATTTTCTATCAGCAATCGGAAAGTGGAGAACGGATACCGGCATGTAATGTGGTATCGGAGATGCGCCTCGTATTTGAACGAGAAGGCCATGAAGTTCATACATATGATTTATATGAGAAGTGGGAAGAAATTGACTATTTCCTTCTGTTTTCGATGGACTGGATTGCAGCAGAGAGAATTCAAAAGGCGGGATATGGAAACCGTTTGATCTACTGCAATGCAGAGCCCCCGTCGGTTTGTGAGCTGCACACAAAAACTGGATACGAGATTCTGAGACAGATATTTCCATGCATCCTGACATGGAATCCAGATTGGACGGACGGTAAGCAGATCTTTAAACGCTGTATACCATATTATTTTTCCTTCCACTCTTGTTGTGTCCCGTTTGAGAATAGAAAGCTTGCCACAGGAATCTCTGCGAATAAGCATTCAACATACCAGGATGAGCTTTATACAGATCGAGAGAATGCGTATCGCTTTTTTGAAAAGAATTTTCCAGATCAATTCAAGTTCTATGGAACACGATGGAGCGGAAAGGGACATCCTTGCTATGGAGGCACGGTGAAAAACAAATATGAAGTGTTTCACCAATACCGATTTGCACTTTGCTATGAGAATACGAGAACAAGGAAGGATTACATTACCGAAAAGATCTGGGATTGTCTGACAGCGCAAATTGTACCGGTATATGCAGGAGCAGAAAACATAAGTGACTATATTCCGAAAGAATGCTATATTGACCGGTTTCAATTTAACAGTTATGAGGAGATGGCAGAATATCTGATGAGCATCGATGAGAATACATACAAACGTTATCTCGAGGCATCCATAAAGTTACTGCAATCAGAGAAAATCAAAGAATTCTCTTCCGAAAAATACGTTCGACAGATATTGTATGCAGCAGAGAATATGTACAATGGATTTGAGATTACAGAATATGGATTGAATTTTTTGAGGAAAAAAGCTCAAAAGGAACGCATAAATCTTGAGTATATGAGATTGCGTGCAGACCTAAGATTAAGAATAGAAAATCTACGGAAAGCGTTTTGAGAATTGCTGGGTGCAACGCGTGCGGCAATTTTGTATCAGTTGAATGC
Source organism: Anaerovibrio sp. (assembly GCA_963624875.1). Taxonomy (GTDB): domain Bacteria; phylum Bacillota; class Clostridia; order Lachnospirales; family Lachnospiraceae; genus CAG-791. The sequence continues at coordinate 9,251 of CAVFRZ010000051.1, read as the reverse complement.
CATAGAGCAGATAGCGGAGTGCTGGCAGTGAGAGAACCGGAAAGAAATATCATTGAGATTAAAGGTGGACTCGGGAATCAGATGTTCCAGATTGCGTTGGCCAAGTCCTTTCAGATGAAGAAAATTCCTGTCGAAGTGGATTATTCGTATTATACGTCTGGACAGCAGGAACGGCCGCAAGAGATAAAACTGTTTAAAAACGTTGATATTCCGGAAGCAGCAGAGTGCGTATCTGCACGGATGAGGGGCTACGGATATCATGATTCTGTTCCGACAAAGGTGTTGCGTAAGTTGGCACGCAGAAAAGGACATATCTATCAGGAGGATGTGAAAAAAGGTTACCAGCCGGAGGTTTTTGAACTGAAAAACACGTACATCAGTGGTTACTGGCAGTGCGAACGGTATTTTGCGGAATACAGAAGTGATATTTTGGAAATGTTTTGCTTCCCGGAGGAAAGGGCGAACAATAATTGCAAAGTGATCGGAGAGCAGATTCGGGAGGACCGAAGTGCAGTTGCACTGCATGTTCGAAGGGGGGATTATCTGAGCGAAAAGTATGAAAATGTGTACCGAGATGTATGCACATTGACGTATTATAACAATGCGATTGAGGCAATGTACAGGGAGAAGGGTAACTGTCATTTCTATGTATTTTCGGATGATATCTCCTGGTGCAAGAGAAACTTTGGTGAGAAAAATTTTTTTTATGTTTCTTGTAATTACGGGATGGACAGTGCATTTGACATATGGCTCATGAGTTTATGCAGGAATAATATTGTGGCCAACAGTAGCTTCAGCTGGTGGGGGGCTTGGCTGAATCAGAATCCGGATAAGCTTGTGATGGTACCAGAGAGATGGTTTCATCATATAGATATAGCTGATCAAATCTGTGGTGATTGGATTAAGATTCCGATCGGTAGTTAATACTGGGGAATTTCGGTGGAGAAAACATCAATCAAGGGAACGGAATATTTGTTTTATGGTTTTTATCTGCTTTTGACGATTGCAAAGGGGATGGGACTGTACGAGGGGATGCGGCTATTCGATGTGCTTGTTTGTGCAGCATTTCTTTTTTTGTTATGCAAGCTGGTACAGGAATCTTATACGTTGCGGCAATTGGTGTTGACCGTTTTTATGATTCTGTTGGGAGTCATTACGTGGCAAGTGTCAGGAAAAATGGGCGCGCTATTTAATTTAGCCTTGCTGACTGGGCTGCGTGGTGTAGATCAAAAGCGTTTGATTCGGATTAGCGCTGGCGTGTGGGGGATTATCTTTTTACTTCAATGCTTTTTGACAATGTCCGGCATTCGTACAGAACAGATCTTTCGAATACATAGGAAATTTGGTATGTACATTGTTCGCTGGTCAATGGGATTTACTCATCCAAATGTCCTCCACATTACATACTTCATTCTGATAGTCTTACTCTTTTATGCATGTAAACCTCAGAAAAGAAATCAACTGCTTTTATACAGCGTATTGGCGATGTTGGTAAACCTGCTGCTGTTTTGCTATTCCGTCAGCTATACAGGTGTTTTGATTGTGACAGTATATTTGCTGATGAATGCTAGTTTGCAAAGCAAGGTATGCTACCGAGGAACGTTCTCCTCCTGGGAAAGAGTGGCAGTATATCTGATGCCGATCCTGTGCGTGTTATTCTCCGTGGGAGCACCGATACTACTCAAGGGGAAGGCATTTGATCTGGCTAATAAGCTGTTGAGTACTCGCTTGGAATTGTCCAGACAGTATATCCTGGGACAGGGAATTCATTTATTCGGCAACGCGAACATGGAGATCGTAGATGCGTCGATTACAGTGGATTGCTCCTACGTGTATATGTTGGTTCATTATGGCTTGATTTACTTTATATTTTTCTGTGTTCTGCTGGAGGCAGCAGTGGTTTATTGCTGGAAGAGACAGAAGATGGATGCAGTGGCCATACTGATGGTGTGTGCGATTTCCGGTGTAACGGAGCAGTACATGGCAAATACATCCTTTAAAAATGTAGCTATTCTATTTATAGCAGTTATGTTTTATGACAATCCGGTGTGGAGGAGTAGAGAAGGAGAACACGCGGATGGAGTTGTAAATTATTCATTGAAATTAAAACTATTGAAACATGTAACGGCAAGATGGACTGTTGGATGTGGGAAGGTGTCGGAATATACGACATCTGCGATAGAGTGGATTTTAAATCATTTTTGTGACAATAAGAAGAAAGTTTTGCTGGTGTCATTTGGTGTTTTTATTGTAGGAGTGTCCAGCTACTGTTCGACAGTACATATGCCATCTTCTGTGTACGCTTCATTGTGGGATTGTGATCGCAAGGAAGGAAAGGCAGGATATGAGTACATCTATGACACGGATCTACTGAATAATCCGGAATTTGACGGATGGATTCTGAGCGACAGAGATGCACAGGGAAGGCTATATGAGTTTGAAGGTCTGACGGTTGTGACAGAATATTATCGAAGAGCAGCAGGAAGAGGATTTGCACTTGTAATTCTGGTGTTGTGGATAGAAAGTGCAGTGGCTGTTCTGAATACGAGGATAGGGAATAAAAATGGGCAGCAGTGAATTTCGAAAGCAGCCGCAGAGCGAAAGCGAAAAATGTCGTGTCCTGATGCTGGTAAACTGGAAAGTGAATTACTGTGCGGAAAAGCCCGAAGGTATCCAACCACCGGATTATTATATTGTAGAAGAACCATACTGGTTTTTTCGTTATATGAATCCGGAGTGGGATGTAGATGTAGTGGATATCACTGCCCCAGGCTTTGTCGCCGGATTGGAGAAGAGAGTACGCTTTTACATATGGCAGACACTGCGCGTGTTACCTAAAGTTAGACGGTACGATCTTGTGATATCGCACGGAATGCAGAGCGGAATTGTACTGGCGTTATGGCGTAGATTGTTTGGTAAGAGAGACTATAAGCATGTAGTATTTGATATCGGAGCGTTCAATAGCGGGAAAGAATGCGGAAAAGCATTAAAACTGATGCAGTTTGCTTCAAAGTCATTGGACGGAGTGATTTATCATACTGAGATTCAGAAGGATTACTATCAGAAATACCATCCGTGGCTGGTAAAAAAGAGTCGGTTTATTCCATTTGGAACAGATGCAGAGTATTTTTCTCCGGAAAAACCGCAATTTCGAACAGACAATGGCACATATATCCTTGCATTCGGTAAAATCAAGAGGGATTGGAGTACGTTGCTGCGTGCCTATGCTTTGTCGAACAAGCGGTTAACACTGCGAATTGTTGGTGTTAAGGAATGGAATTCTGCCAAATTCAAGAAAGATGCTCTGCCTGTTGAAAATGTAGAAATCTGTTCTCCTGTTCCGTTAAATAAACTGCAGGAGATGATACGAGAAGCTGCCTTTTGCGTTGTTCCGTTGGATAATTTCCCGTATTCCTATGGACAGATGACACTGTTGCAGCAGATGGCAATGGGAAAGGCTGTGATTGCTGCAGATGTTCCAAGTTTAGGGGCATATCATGATGGAGATGGTGTGTTGTGGTATGAATCCGGAAATGAAGGACAATTGGCACAGAAATTGGATTTACTGATAGAAGATACTGAGCTTCGAGAAAGTCTTGGTCAACGTGCCAGAAGTGTCGTTTTGCATCTGTATAACGAAAGGGTAATGGCAGAACGGATCGATCGTTTCCTGCATGTGATAATGGGATGAATATAGCATGGTGCCAGCAATTAGTATAATCGTACCGGTTTATAATACAAAAGAATATCTTGAACGATGTGTATCTTCGCTGACAATGCAAACAATGGCAAATCTGGAAATTTGTCTGATTGATGACGGTTCAACAGATGGATCCGGTGAATTATGCGATCGACTGTCAGTCGGTGATTCACGTATTCGTGTGTTGCATAAAGTCAATGAGGGACAAGGAATTGCAAGAAATGCCGGGATTGAGATGTCGATGGGGACATATATCGCTTTTCTGGATTCGGATGACTACTGGGATACGGATGGTTGCCGACAGATTCTGGAGCGGTTGCAGGAAACGAAGGCAGATGTGTGTGCATTCGGATATTGTAAAGAATCGGAGCAGGGCCTTTTTCAGTGGAGTCCGGCCATCCGCAAGACTTGTTACGTGGGAAATGAGATTCGGAAAAACTTTGTACTGCATTTCTTTGGAGATGATCCATATGATGATGATCTGCGCGGTGTGTCAGCGTGTATGAGCTGCTATCGGAGATCGATTGTGATGGAGCATCAGATTCGTTTTGCGTCGGAACGCAAGGTGTTGAGTGAGGATACAGTTTTTAATCTGGAATTCTGCAAGCATTGCTGCGCTGCGGCAACACTGCCAGAAGTTATCTATCACTATGTGATGCACAGATCCTCGCATACGCATCGCATGGATGAGACACGGTTGCAGAGGACATTGGAGTTTTGTGAACTTTTGAAAGAATATGCTGAAGAGTATGGACTGATGGTGTGCGTGGATACTGTAGAGGATTCTAAACTATCAAACGCAGGCGTGGAGCGAAGAATTCAGAATACAATCTGGATTTCCGTGATGGAGATGATTCGCCAATATGCGAAACAGAAAGATGGTTTACTACAGATAAGAAATTTCATGAAAAGTAAGGAAGTTCAGATAAATGCAGAGTATATGTCCAGGCAACCAATGGGAAATAAGCAGAAGCTCTTATGCAGCAGCGTTCGTCATAGCAATGCACTTGCAGTATACTGGATGGGACGTTTGCACTCTTAGCAAGGTACCAGGGTATCATTATTTTTTCGGCAGCCTGCAGTGAGGCGAATTGGCTTACATCATATTTGAGGGAAGCAACTTGAGCGATAACAGTAAAAAGCCACTGATCAGTGTGATCATGTCTGTATACAACGAAGAACGTTATCTGCAGGATGCGATCGATAGTATACTGGCGCAAACAGTTAGTGATTTTGAACTGATCATCGTGGATGATGGATCGACGGATCGGACGAGAGAGATATTGTCAGGGTACCGGGACCCGAGAATTCAGGTTTTGTTTAATGACGAAAACTGTGGGTTGACGGTAAATTTAAATCGTGCGCTGGATGTTGCAGAAGGAATATTCATTGCAAGGATGGATGGGGACGATATTGCATATCCGAATCGACTCGAGAAGGAATTGGAGTATTTGAAACGACACCCGGAATTAATGCTGATCAGTTGTCGGACGAAAACATTCGGAGATCAGAATCTGCAGTCTGATATTACAGGGAGTTCGGAGTATCTGCGCTGTCGCATGTTGGTGCGACCCGTGCTGGCTCATCCGGGTTTTATGGCTCGCAGGGAAGTGTTTCGGGAACTGGGCTACCAGTATGATGAGAGCTTTCGTCAGGCACAGGATTATGATCTGGCGGCGAGACTGACCAGACGGTATTCGATTGGAATATGTCCGGAAGTACTGTTGGAGTACCGTGCCCACGAGGGACAGGTGTCTAATAAGGTGGGAGGGAGTCAGTTCCGAAATGCGGATCGTGTTCGAGAGCGGCTTTTGCAGGAATTGGGAATTGCACTGACGGAGCAGGAGTGGGATATCTATCACCAACTGATTTTAGAAAAGCCGTCGAAAACCGTGGACACTTACATTCAGGCGGTTCGTATCATTGATCGAGTTGTAGAGCAGAATGATAAGCTAGGCATCTACGATAAAGTGATTTTGAAAGATACACTTGGCAGAATCGTTTCGGACTGGATCATTCGATCAAAGGTGAAATCTCTATATATGAGATCAGCCGCGATATTCCATGGAGATTGGGAGTATATGCAAGCATATCGGCACGAATGGCAACAAGTGTTGAAGAGAAAGCTATGTATGCTTAAAAGTTGATGTTGCCATGTGTGATGGAAATGCAGATGAGTGAGTTCGGATTACTGGCACAGAATATTTGAAGAAAGCAGAGAATTTGCAAGTGAAGAAGATCATTAAAGAGTTTCGTTATATTCTGAACAAAAGGCAGAAGCTACAGGTAGTAGGGCTTTTGGTACTTATTATCATCGGCAGTTTCATGGAACTATTGGGAGTTGCAGTCTTTCTGCCGTTTATTCGGATGCTGATGGATCCAGAGTCAGCATTGAACGACTATGATCATCCCTATCTACAATGGTCGTACGAGACCTTTCATGTGCCGGATATCAATACATTCCTGATCATGATTGCATTAGTGATTTGTGCAGTATACATCTTGAAAAATCTGTATTTGAGTTTCATGCAGAACAGTATTCTGACCTTTACCTATAAGACACGAATGGGGCTGGCGACAAGATTGCTAGATACGTATATGCATGAGCCGTACTCCTTCCATTTAAAGACAAATATTGCAGAAATGCAGAAGAGTCTGACTGTAGATGCTCAGCAATTTATGCTGCTTCTGAACTATCTGCTCCAAACATTAGCAGAACTTACGATGGTAGTGGCCATTGTGGCATATTTGTTTCACACTAGCCACGCCATAACGATTGTTGTCGCAGCTATGCTGCTATTGTTTTTGGGATTTTTCACTTACGTCTCGAAAAATGTTTCCGGCAAACTCGGCAGACAGAATGAACTTTATAATGCAAAGCTGAATCAGTGGATTAATCAAGCTCTTGGCGGTATTAAAGACGTGAAAGTGCTGCATCGCGAAGAGTTCTTTGTGGATTCTTACAAGGACTATTATGCCAAGCTGATCAAGGGTGCAAAGGGAAATGAGATGCTGGCAACAATCCCTAAGTACCTTCTGGAAACGGTTTGCATTGTAGGAATGCTACTGGCAGTTATTGTAAAGCTTAAGTTCGGACAGGATGTGTCCAGAACGACGTTCATTACGCAGCTGACTGCCTTTGCAGTTGCATCGTTTCGAATTCTCCCATCGGTTGGAAAGCTGAATTCGTATATTTCCAATATCAATTACTGTATTCCGTCCCTAGATTATATTTATAAGGATTTGAAGAGTATTGAAGGATTCCAGAAAAGCAAAGTAGGGGAGGATGAGGACCATAATTTATCATTTCAGGACGCAATATATTTGCGGGACATCTGCTTCCATTATTCGGATTCTGACACATATGTAATTAGTCATGTATCTTTTGATATTCCGAAAGGGAAAACGGTGGCTCTTATTGGCTCTTCTGGGGCTGGAAAAACAACATTAGCAGACATTATTCTGGGACTTCACGAGCCGCAGAGGGGCGGCATCTGCGTGGATAATTGGAGTATTCAGCAAAATCCGAATGCATGGCATAAGCTGCTAGGGTATATTCCGCAGACCATTTATCTGACGGATGATACAATTCGCAGAAATATTGCATTCGGTGTAGGAGAAGAGGAGATTGACGAGAAAGCTGTGACGCGTGCGGTTCACCAGGCACAGCTGGATGGCTTTATTTCAGAGCTTCCTAATGGTTTGGATACTTTTGTAGGTGATCGAGGTGTGCGGATTTCGGGAGGACAGAGACAGAGGATCGGCATTGCAAGGGCGTTGTATCATAATCCTGAGATTTTGATTATGGACGAGGCAACATCGGCGCTGGATAATGAAACAGAGACAGCGGTTATGGAGTCGATCAATCACCTGCAGGGCGAGAAGACCATGATCATTATCGCACACAGACTTACAACCATTCGCAATGCAGACCTGATTTATGAGGTTGAAGACGGAGGGGTGCACCTTAGAACGAAGGAAGAGCTTTTTCTTTAAAAATCAAAAGAAGTTCATGATGAGCAAAGGGCAAGTGCATGGATTATGTGCTGTCAGAGCTGACGCTATGAATAAAGCGGCTTAAGGAGGCAGAAGTTGTCAGAAGTCGAGCAGACAAATGCAAACGAAAATCTAACATTAAAAAAACGCTTCAAGCGAAAGTTCTGCTATACGTTTGGTCATTGGATGCCGGACCGCTTATATCTGGAATGGTTATATGAGGTGCGGATGGGTACAAAACTGCATCTGGATCATCCGGTGACCTTTAATGAGAAGCTGAACTGGCTGAAGCTCTACGACCGGAGGGACGAATATACAAAGATGGCGGACAAGTATGAGGTTCGTCAGTATATTGCAACTGCGATCGGAGAGAAGTATCTGATACCGCTTCTGGGCGTTTGGGATAGAATAGAGGACATTGATTCAGATGCACTGCCGGAGCAGTTTGTCCTGAAGTGTACGCATGATTCTGCCAGTGTCATTATCTGCAACGATAAAGGGAGTTTTGACTGGAAGGCTGCTAGAGAAAAACTGTCGAAATCACTGGCAGTTAATTATTTCTATCCGAGCAGGGAGTGGCCGTACAAGAATATTGTACCTAGGATCATTGCCGAGCAGTACATGGTGGATGAATCTGGAACAGAATTGAAGGATTATAAAATTTATAGCTTTGGTGGAAAGCCAGAGCTGATCCAGGTGGATTTCGGACGTTTCGTGCATCATGAGCGGAATCTGTATGACTTGAACTGGAACTATATCGACGAGCAGATTGAGTATCCGAAGAATTCTCAAGTGTCAATTGAGCGGCCGGAGCATTTGGGGTTGATGCTGGAGCTGGCTGCAAAACTGTCGCAGGGGATTCCTAGCGTTCGAACCGATTTTTATTCTATTAACGGACGAGTATACTTTGGGGAGATCACATTTTATCAAGAGGCAGGTTTTGCACACTTCTCATCAGATGAGTATGACAGATATTTGGGAAGTCTGATCAAGCTTCCAAGAGCCACAGCTTAGTTTAGCGGTGATGCGACAGCGTGAAGGGTTACGTCTATATAATGGTGTAAATTGAAAAATTGAAAGAGCCACGGGCTCAGCCTCTTAGGTATAATGAAGATCTACCAAAACCAACATAACACCGAGGAGGACGAACCCAATGGCTCAGCTCAATGTTACATTGAATCAGGAAGAAATTCTACAGCTTCTTTCAACAGATCACGACCAGGCATTCCGTGAGTTGCTTAAAAACAGTCTTAACAGCATACTGATGGCGGAATCTACTGCGCAGCTTAAGGCAGAGCCTTATGAGCGGTCAGAAGAGCGTACAGATAGCTGAAACGGCATCCGTGAGCGAGATTTGAAGACTCGCATTGGAAGGATTACTCTCACAGTCCCCAGACACCGGAATGTTCCCTTCAAGACGCTCGTATTTGAAAACTATTCCCGCAGCGAGGCGGCGTTGATCGCCAGTATGGCGGAAATGGTAATCAATGGTGTGGCGACCCGAAAAGTCAGCCGAATCATGGAAACGCTCTGCGGAACTTCGTACTCGAAATCG
>CAVFRZ010000050.1:0-11325 GCA_963624875.1 Anaerovibrio sp. | reverse complement strand
CTCCACCGCCTGCCGGTGAACGAACCACACTCCCTGTTATCCTCTACGAAGCCGCCTTCACCACCGTCAGCTGCTCCAGGCTCCTGCCCAGCTCCCAGGAGCGAAGGTATGCATCCGTGCAGCGCCGGTAATTCTGAAATACCTCCATAGCCCTTTGCACGTCGCCATACACTCTCCATGCACCGATGCATTTGCAGCCCACGTCCTTGTGCTGAATGAAGCCCTTCACGTCCTCCAGCGGATATCCCAGAAACAAACCGATCTCATGAGGAAAGTCCTTGCTGCACTTGCGTGCCCGAATCCGCTCCCCAAGACGTATGACGCAGCGGTCCACATCACTGCAGTCATATCCTGCCTGCTCCAGGAAAGCACGAACCCCCTCCTTCTCAAATTCCTTTTCCAGAAACTGCGGCCTGTAGATATACAGCAGTACATGTGCCTTGCAGTAGCTAAGCGGCACAGCTCGAAGACCCTTCCCAACGAAAATGCGATTCATTTCGCGGATGTCAGCCTTTGCCAGCTCCATGCTCTCATACGGCAGACTGATCAGATTCGCCGGCTTCATGCCGGCGAGTGTCGGTGAACAATTCTCGATCAGTGTTTTCTCCGGCATTTCTGATGGCCTCCACTGTTAGTTTTGGATGATCTTAATTAGCTATTGCTAACTCTCGTTGGTAAATATACCTCTTGCGCGCGTTTGTGTCAACTAACACGCGCAAGAGGTATAGACTCTGCTGTGGCTTACTTGCCCCGCCAGGTGACAGGGAGGCGGATGGATGTCCAGGTTCGGGGCCTTCCGAGGACCTCGGTGCTTGCGAGCGTCTTATGCGAGCTTAGCACCGCTAGGCCGCAGGGGAGTGAGAACGTCCCCGAACCGGACACCTCCGCCGGGACCCGTCGCCTGGCGGGCAAGCGATCCACGCCATGACGTTATGCGAACTTCACAGCCGTATTAAGCGCAATCTCCATCATATCCGTAAAGCTGTTCTGTCTCTCCTCGGCAGACAGCGCAATCGGCTTGAACAGATGATCCGAAATCGACAGAATCGACAGTGCCTTCTTGTGGTTGGCGCTTGCCGTCCAATACAGTCCTGCTGTCTCCATCTCCACGCAAAGGTGTCCGAAATCGCGGAGCTTCTCATTGAGTCCTTCCTGCGGATAATAGAAGAAATCCGAGGTATACACCTTTCCGACATTGAACCTGCAGCCCTGGGCCTTGGCATTCTCAACTGCCTCTGCCAGCATCTCATAATCTGCGCAGGCTGCCAGCTGTCCGGGAATTCCATAGGCATTGCCATAGCCGGAATTGGTCGATGCTGCCTCTGCAATCACGACGTCCTTGGCCTCGACGCCCATATCCAGACCGCCGGCGGAGCCGATGCGAATGATGGCCTCGACACCGAACTGGCTGTACAGCTCATGACAATACAGGCCGATGGAGGGCACACCCATGCCGTGACCCATGACAGAAATTCTCTTTCCCTTATATGTGCCGGTAAAGCCGAGCATGTTGCGGGTGTCATTGAAGCAGACCACATCCGTCATGAACTTCTCTGCCACTGCCTTTGCGCGGAGCGGATCTCCCGGCATCAGCACTACCTTTGCAATCTCTGCCTTCGCTGCGATACAAGCCGAAATGCTCTCTTTTACTTCCATTGTTTATACCCCTTTCTGCCGCACTTCTCCTGCGGCATTTACTGCACTTCTCCTTGCAGTTTTCTTTGCCCACACGATAATACCCATTAGCACCCGCATGTGACCAGTTCCTGTGAAATTGCCGCTTTGCAGCACAAATCCGACGTGTGAAATGCTTTTCACACTTGACGGCAATCACTCCGCATCGCCCTGAAACAGCTTCTTTAAATTCACATCAAACGGCGGATACACCACGCCGCGCTCTGTCACAATGCCTGTCACCAGCTCGTGATCCGTCACGTCAAAGGCAGGATTGTAGCTCTTTACCTCCGCAAGCGCCATCGGCTCCCGGTACCACATTTCCTTTACTTCCTCCGGATCCCGCTGCTCAATGCGGATGTCCGCTCCCGTCGGCGTTTCAAAATCAATGGTTGAGGACGGGCCGAGCGTATAGAACGGTATGCCGTAATGCTTGGCAAGAATAGCTACCCCGGAGGTTCCGATCTTATTGGCAAAATCTCCGTTCGCCGCAATCCGATCGCATCCGACGAACACCGCATTCACCATCCCCTGCTTCATCACGATGGATGCCATATTGTCGCAGATCAGGGTAACATCGATTCCTGCCTTGGCCAGCTCGTAGGAGGTAAGCCGGGCTCCCTGCAGGAGCGGCCTTGTCTCATCCGAGAAGACCCGCAGCTTCATCCCCTGCTCAGCGCCGTAGTAAATCGGGGCCGTTGCGGTTCCATAGCCAAGGCACGCAAGATATCCTGCATTGCAGTGGGTCAGAATGCCGTCACCGTCCTTGATCAGCTTGACGCCGTACTCTGCAATCTTTTTCGTCATCTCAGCATTTTCTGCCTCGATCTTCCTGGCCTCCTCGCCCAGAAGTGCAACGATCTTTTCCGGGCTCTTGTCCGCATTCTCCTCGACAAGCTTTGTCTGGCGCTTCAGTGCCCAGGAGAGGTTAACCGCCGTAGGCCGGGAGCTGTTAAGGTACTCGGCCTGGCGGCGAAACTCCGCAAGAAACGCATCATACTCCAGGTCTTTATAACGCTGCGCCAATACATACATGGCATAGCCGGCGAATACGCCGATGGCCGGTGCGCCTCTTACCTGCAGGAGCTTAATTGCCTTCCAGGCCACCTCTTCATCATGGATCCGAAGGTACTCCTCATGATTCGGGAGCCTGGTCTGATCCAGAATAATCACGTCCTTCTCGTCGTCCGAAAGTCGAATGACCTCCAGACGGTTTCCCTTTGTATTCTCCATTTTCTCTCCGTTCTTTCTTGATTCCCGCATTGCCAGGCCGCTGCGCTGATTGATGCAGCTGTCCGGACCAGCTGTCCTTTTACCACCCATATGTGTGCGGCAAGTGCTGCAGTGCAGCATTCACTCACTCTACATCACGAGACAGTGTATCCTCTTTCCGAGCACAGCGTCAATAATCTCGCGGGGCCCCATTTTTGCAAATCCGTCCGGATCCTGCATAACACCCTTTTCCAGATCCCAGTGCATCAGATTCCCGCTCCGGTATTTCAGCTCGCACTCTCTTGTCGCATAATGCTGATGGCAGGCCGGAAAATAGGTAGCCATAGCGTATTCCGCAATCGCATAGGACTGGGTTGTTTTCTCTTCCGTTTCCGGCAGCATAGAGCCGGAAATCTGCACGCCGGTGTTGGGACTGCTGTGCACCAGAACCACACTTCCGTCCGGGCACTGCCCAAGGCTGATCCACACATGTCCCTGCATGCTCACAATATCGCCGGGGCGATAGGCATCGATGGCCTCATTGGGCACGTAGGTTCCAAATCCCTTTTGCGCAAAGGTCTCTGCCATCGCCGTGGAGCTTGTTACATACCCCGGGTGCCCGGATGCGCTCTCCAGCGTGTTGTACACGGTCCAGCCAACAAAGCCGGAGCAGTCAAGGCCATGACCGAATTCAAACCGGTGCTGATCATAGTCGTAGCTGCCGGCATTCGCGTCAAAATACGACTTCCACTCCGGATTCAATCCGATCCGGACGCCGTCCTCTCCTGCACCGTCATCCTCCTTGTTCCAGCCGCCGCCCCAGACATACAGCGTCTGACCGCAGGGTCTTAGCGCGTTGGTCAGAAATCTCCTAAGCGTAGGCTTTTTATTTTCCCGTATCTTCTCTGCAAAATAGCGAAACAGCGGCGCGCCGTCAGCGACGCCGTCCTCCGCAGTCTCCCAGCAGTTTTTCTCCGGATGCCACTGCGAGCCGTAGATGGGAAGCGTTTCGTGAACGATGAATTCAATGACGCCGTCGTCGCTCTTCTGGATGACCTTCAGTCCCTCTCCGAGCTCTCCCAGCGCCTGGTGGTGATAGCTGTTCGTGACAACCGCATCACCGTAGAGCTCATGCAGAAAGGTTCCGGGCGTAAGCGTAGTCCCATGATACTCCCCTGTACCCAGTCCGGAATGATAGGTATGATGCTCGCGAATGCCGTCCGGAAGATCCTGAATGATTGTGCCGCCGAGACACACATTGATGATCTGTGCCCCCTTGCAGATGCCCAGAATCGGCTTCCCAGCCTCCGCAAACAGCCGGCAAAGGGTGAGCTGCACCACATCCAGCGCGTGGTCCACCTCTCTGGTTCCATTCATTTCTTCATGAAAGAACACCGGATCGATGTCATCACCGCCCGGCAGAATCAGAGCATCATACTCCTCGATGCTCTCCGGAATTTCTCTTGTATTCACACACTCTGCGCCCACGTGCTCCATGGCGCGAACATAGTTCGGCGTATCCAGATTGGCAATCAGAACCTTTATTTTATCTTCCATTTCTGCTCCTTTTATGCAAGGCCCTCAGCCTTGCGGCAACAACTTCCGGTGGATCGCACGGAATTTACTGCTTCGCAGCGCAAATCCGGCGCCAGAAACGCCTTCATCAGCGTTTCCTTACATCTCATAACAACGCAGGGGATGACAAGGCAGCGGCTTCCATGCCGCCTCGTCATCCCCGATGTGTTAATCATTATTGTTGGCAAGTACGCTTCGGTATTCCTCCAGCTCCTTCTCATTGGCAAGGATAAAGTGCCCCGGAAGGATCTCGGTCCACTGCGGCTTGTACTCGGAATAATCGTGTACCGATGCATCGTAGACCAAAAGCGTCTTGTTCTTCTCCTCAACAGGATCCGGCTGCGGAATGGCAGACAAAAGTGCCTTGGTGTAAGGGTGCAGAGGATGGCGGAACAACTCCTCCGACTCTGCAAGCTCAACAATCTTTCCCTTGTGAATAACCGCAATCCGGTCGCAGATAAAGCGAACTACGGAAAGGTCATGGGCAATAAAAAGGTAGGTCAGACCACGCTCCTTCTGGAGCTTGGACATAAGGTTTAATACCTGTGCGCGAATGGAGACGTCCAGAGCCGAAATCGGCTCATCGGCCACAATGAACTTCGGATCCATAACCAGTGCTCTTGCGATGCCGATGCGCTGCCTCTGTCCGCCCGAGAACTCATGTGGGAAGCGGCTTGCAAACTCCGGAAGAAGTCCTACCGCACGCAGGGCCCGGTCCACCTTCTCCTGGCGCTCCTGCTCACTGAGGTGATGTCCCGGTGAATAGAGGCCCTCAGATACAATATAGCCTACCTTCGCGCGTTCATTCAGAGAGCTCATGGGATCCTGAAAGATCATCTGGATATCCCTGGTCACCTGCTGGTCCTCTTCCTTGGTCAGCTTTCCGGATACGCGCTTGCCGTTAAACCGAATCTCGCCCTCCGATACCGGATTGATGCGGATGATGGAACGGCCGATCGTTGTTTTGCCGGAGCCGGACTCGCCGACAAGGCCAAAGGTTTCTCCCTCGTAAATGTCAAAGCTGACATCGTCAACCGCAACAAAGGGGTGACGCTTCGCGCCGAACTGCACCTTGATATGGTCAACCTCAATGAGCTTTTTGCGTTCAGCCATTGGCTTCACCTCCTCTTGCAGCATCTCCTGCCGCCTGACTTTCTGCATCCTCTACCGGCGTTCCATACTCCGGCGACGCAATTCCGAGCGCTCTTCCCTTCTCACGCAGAACGCGGATGTGCTCCGGCGGCTCGATCCTGGGCGATCTCGAGTCCAGAAGCCAGGTTCTTGCATAGTGTGTCGGCGTCACCTCGAACATCGGCGGACGCTTTACAAAATCAATCTTAAGCGGTCTCGGGTTGCGGGCAGCAAAGGCATCGCCGTGGACCTCCATGAACAGGTTCGGAGGCGTGCCGACAATCGTGTACAGATCCTGTCCCTTGATACCCAGCTGCGGCAGACTCGAAAGCAGTGCCCAGGTATACGGGTGCCGCGGATCATAGAAAACCTCATTGCAGCTGCCGATCTCCACAAAGTCACCGGCATACATGACAGCGATGCGATCCGCCACATTGGCAACAACACCAAGGTCATGCGTGATATAAATGGTCGTCAGGTCGTATTTGACCTTCATATCCTTCAGGATACCAAGGATCTGCGCCTGGATGGTCACATCCAGTGCGGTTGTCGGCTCATCGCAGATCAGGATTTCCGGCCGGCAGGCAACGGCAATGGCAATGACAACTCTCTGACGCATGCCGCCGGAGAATTCATGCGGATACTGCTTGTAACGGCGCTCCGGATCACTGATGCCGACATCCTCGAGAAGCTCATACACAGCCTTTTTCGCTGCCTCACCGTGCAGGTTCTGGTGCAGCTCCACTGCCTCCTGAATCTGATAGCCGATGGACTTCAGAGGGTTCAGGGATGTCATCGGGTCCTGCATGACCATGGCAATCTTCCTGCCGCGGATCTGCAGCCACTCCTCATTGGTATGGAGCTTGGTCAGGTCCTTCCCGTCGTACAGGATACAGCCTCCTGTAATCTGTCCGTTGGAAGCATTTAATCCCATCAGGGTTGATACAAAAACGGATTTGCCGGAGCCGGACTCGCCGACAATGGCAAGGCTCTCTCCTTTATAGACGTCCAGGGAAATGCCGCGCAGCGCATGGAGCACCTGGCCGCGGAGCGTAAACTGGAAATCCAGATCTTTTACCGAAAGGAGAACCTCCCGGCTGGGTGAAGTCGTATTTTCGCTCATAAAAACCTCCGATCCATTCCGAATCCGTTTGCATCAGTTCATGTGGTTCTTCGGATCTGCCGCATCTGCGAATGCATTTCCGACAATGTACATCGAGATCGTGATCACGGCCAGAATTGCCGTCGGAAATAAAAGCTGATAGCGCAGCTCCGGCTGGCTCATCAGAAGGCGGCCGGCCTGTACCAGGTTTCCAAGGGACGGAATGTCCGTCGGAAGTCCGATGCCGATGTAGGTCACGAATACCTCGTTGCCGATGGCCGAAGGAATGGCCAGGGAAATGCGAAGCGCAATGACCGAAACCAGGTACGGAAGAAGGTTCTTAGTGACGATGCGGCCTGTGGTCGTGCCAAGGCAGCGGGAGGCCAGATTGTAATCCCGGTCACGGATGATCACGACCATGTTGCGGATGAAACGCGCCATGGACAACCACCCTGTAAGGCACAGAGCGAAGATAATGGTTCCGACGCTCGGATTCATGATATAGGAAATCAGGATCAGCACCAGCGTCTGCGGCACGTTGTCAAAGATGTTGTAGAGCTCCGTAAAAAAGGTATCAAGCTTGCGGACATATCCCCACAAAAGGCCGATCAGCGTGCCAAAGCCTGCCTCAAAGGCAGCTACTGCAAAGCCGATGCCAAGGGATGTACGGGTGCCGGCCCAGGTTCTTGCCCACAGATCCTGTCCGATGGAGTTCGTTCCGAACCAGTATTCGGAATCCGGCTGGTGGTTAATGATCTGAATGCCGGTCACCGGATCATTGTTGATGGTCTTAGGGCTTCTCTGATTAGGGAGAATCGGCTGGATAAAGGTAAAGGCCAGCACGGCAATGATTACAATCAGGAAGAAAACAGCCACCTTATTTTTAAAGAAGGCACGAAGCGTTGCACCCCAGTAGGAATAATTCGAATACCCGCCTCGCTCGGCGTTTTTCTCATCCGATTCCGCCTCCGCAAAGAGCTCCTCGTCCGAAAGATCCTTATACCTCTCATAGGGAGAGAGCTCCCTGGCCAGGTTTTCTGTCAGCGCATTTTCCAGCTGTTTTTCTTTTTCTCCGCGGATGGTCATGCTCTTGCTCCCTCCTTTTTCGTGAAACTGATTCTGGGATCCACAAGGCCCATAAGGATATCACCCAGCAGAAGTCCGATTACAGAGATTCCGGCATAAATAACAACCAGCGCCTGTACCATAGTATTGTCCTGAATCTTAATAACCTGCACCAGAAGTCCTCCCATGCCGGGGATTGAATACAGGGATTCCACATACAAAGAGCCCATCAGAGTGAACAGAATGGAGTTGGGGATGTACTGCACAAGCGGAACAAAGGCATTGCGGAACACATGGGTTCTGCTGATCTTGCCTTCCGGAACACCCTTGGCTCTGGCCAGACGGATGTAGTCCTTGTTGGCCTCATCCACCATGTACCGGCGAAGCCACATGGCGTAATAGACAATGTTGCCAATGGACAGAGAGAAAACAGGGAGAATCCAGGTCAGCCAGTTGCTCTCATCGAACAGCATCGAGACGCCTAAAAGCTCACTGCCGTAAAGCTGAATGAGCAGATGATATACCGCAGAAGGGACGGCCTGCACAATGACAATCAGCACCGTTCCGAATTTATCCCACAGCTTCCAGCGGCTCCTGGTGGACTTGGCCATGGCAATTCCCAGCGGAAGCCCCAGCGCCAGCGAAATGATCTCTGCCAGAAGTCCCATTTTGATCGAAATGGGGGCCTTCTTGGCGATAATCTTGGCGATCGGGTACCCTTCCCGGTATTTGTTGGAGGTGCCAAGGTCGCCCTTGAGGACCTGTCCGAAATACTTTACCACCTGCACCGGAGCCGGATCCTTCAGGCCAAGCTTCTGAAGCGTGACATTGATCTGCGTCTGCGACATCTTCTCATAGTTATTGAAGTAGCCTTCCACAGGCATCTTGCGCAGGAGCAGCAGCACAATGGTAATGACGATACATAATGTGACCAGAGAGTGCAAAAGACGTTTGAGAATATACTTGCCCAACGAGATCCTCCGTTCCGGTACGGCGCAGCCCTTGGCAGCGCCTCCTTTGATTTATCCTGATTGCAGCAGGCCGCTGCAATCGAAATCCGACAGATGCCTTATCGGCATCTGCCGGAAATGTGATGCACCAGCTGATTCTGTAGGTGTGCATCCTATGAAGTCGCTTCAGTTAGGGAAACGCTGATCCGATCAGTATTTCCTTCGTTCATATGGTTACTCTGCCTCAGCTGCAAGAGAAGCGGTTCTCTCCTCTTCCCACTGCTGCATAGCTGCCTTGAACTCGTCCATGCTCATGGATGTCTCACCAAGGTGCTGATACTTGTATCTCTCGGTTGCTACACCGTAAGGTGCATACTCACCCTCAAGAGGATTCAGCTTGGATACGACATAGCCATCGCCCAGAGAAATGCTGTACGGTACGATGATCGCATGATCGATCAGAAGGCTCTCTGCCTCTGCGAATGCAGTGTAGCGAGCTTCATCGTCGTCATAGATTGCAGAAGCCTCTGCTACCTTCTCGCTCCACTCCTTGTAGATAGCCTGTGTCTCGGAATCCTCAGAGATATCCCAGAAGTTGTAGTTGTTGCCCTCGCCGAACGGCTCAGCCCAGGTCTGCGGATCTGCGTAGTCAGCGCCCCAGTTACACTTCATGAATGCGTACTTGCCGCTGCGGCGTACTGCAGAAAGGAATCCGGTCTCCGGACCAGCCTCAACAATAATGTCGATGAAATCCGTTCCGAGAACGCCTTCCATCTGCTGCTCGATGACCTGGCACTCCTTATCCCAGTTGGTTGTCGAAGGATTGTAAGGCATCAGGACCTTGATCGGGAAGGTGCAGCCGGCTGCTGTCAGCTCTTCCTTGGCCTTGTCGCGGTACTCAACAGCCTTCTCGGCATCGAAGCTGTCGCCGGCTGTGATATCTGCGAGTGCATCATACTGTGTATAATCCTTGCCGGCAGCTGCTGCAAAGTTCGCAGGAGTTACCGAGTTGTTCAGAAGACTTTCCGGGTTGTACGGCTCGCTGACGGTCAGAGCCTTTACGCGGTCCAGAGAAGCCATCAGAGCCTTACGGAAGTTCTCGTTGTTGACGGCGATCTTCCAGTTCTCCGGCTCATACTGCTCGTCGAACTCCGGATCAAAGTTAAAGGCAAAGAAGTAGCTGAAGGAGTTGGACGGACGGGAGCCGTGTACCTGATCCTTGACTGCGTCATCGTTGAGCCAGGAATCCAGAAGGTCTGCGCTGATGCTTGCGTAGTCGATCTCGCCGTTCTTGTACATGTTCGCTTCTACGCTGGATGCATCTGCATTATAGGTAGAAACGATCTCGTCGATGTATACGTTGTCCTTATCCCAGTAGGTCTCGTTCTTGGCCAGAACGTGCTTTTCCTGCGGCTCATAGGTATCCAGGATGTATGCGCCGTTGTACCAGAGGCTCTCGTTATCCAGTCCGAAGGAATCGCCGTACTCATCCAGGCAGGCCTGAGAAACCGGCATGTAGGATGTATAGGAAACGATGCTGGTAAAGAAAGAGCAGGGAACATCCAGCGTGTAAACCAATGTGTAGTCGTCGGTTGCGGTAACACCGATGTCCTCAGCCTTTACCTCATCCACCGGCTCGAGCTCATTTCCGTCGTCGTCCGTTGTCTTGGTGCCGTCCTCGCTGGCAAGCATGTATGCGGTGTAGTCATAGTAAGCCTGTGCGTTGTGAACCACAGCGCCGGTGTCATACATATACTGGTTGTCCGACTCATTGGCTGCGTTGTTTACGTAGCGAGCTGCTGCAACCCAGTCGTTGGCGGTTACATCGGCAACTTCCTTGCCGGTGTTGTCAACCCACTTGGCACCCTGGCGGATGTGGAAGGTCCATTCGGTCATGTCGTCGTTGGACTCCCAGCTCTCAGCAAGTCCGGGGATGATGTTGCCGTAGGAATCGTAATCTACCAGGCAGTCGATGATGTTCGCACTGATGGCGTAATCATTGGTGGTGCTGGTGGTCAGGTAGTTCAGGGTCTGTACCTCACCGGAGTACAGAGTCCGGTAGGTTACCTTCTCATCTGACGAAGCGCTGGAGCTCTCAGAGCCTGCACTTGTGCTGTCAGAAGATCCCGAAGAGCTGCTGCCGCAGGCGGCCAGAGATGCAGCCATAATGCCCGCCAGCACTCCTGCAAGAAGCTTACTGGTCTTTTTCATAATATCCTCCTTTAGCAATAGATGGTTGCCATACAGTCCCGGTTTCCTGCATTCTTCTCTTCCGGAATACATACCGAAAAAAGCACACAGAAACGATTCTGTATAATTGTATACGATAATAAAATCCCAGCGCCTCCCTGTCAACCGAAACAGGAATTTTTCTGTGCAAAATTGGCCGAATGTATTCACGGGCCTTCTGTGGAAATGACGTGGTGCTCATGTTTCCCTCGCAGGGATTCTCTATGAACGTCGCTTCTTCACCAAACGCCCGATCCGCGCAAAACTCGTCCGTCCGCAGGACTGCCTTCGGCAGTCTCTGCGTCTTGGACTCAAACAGTTGCGCTCCTGTCGGGCTGGTGAAGTCGCTCCTTACATGAGAATCCTTCTGCTCGTCAAAAAATCGCC
>CAVFRZ010000049.1:0-11335 GCA_963624875.1 Anaerovibrio sp. | reverse complement strand
TAGTATAGCTGAGCATCAGTAATATGGCCAGTTATTTAATTTTCATTGTACTAGCTACAGCTATGAGAATCCGTCCGGTATCGCGGGCGGCATCTATGATCTTGCACCCTACGAGGTAAATTCCAGAGCATCCGAGGCAGATGCAGGAAAGATCAAGTTCGGTTACGGCGTTGTTGCGGGTACCGCATCCAACGGCGTAAAGCTCCCGGCAGCTACCACCGATGAGTTCGAGGGCGTTGTAGTCCACAAGGCTCACGAGGAGGAGCGCGACGGCAGCATTGTTCTTGCAACCGGCGAGACCTTCGGCGTTATGCGCCATGGCCGCATCTGGGCAAGAGTAGACGCTTCCGTAACCATCGCAAAGGGCGACAAGCTGTATTTAATCGTAACCGGCGACAACGCAGGATGCTTCACCAACGCATCCACCAATGCAATGGAAATCGCAGGCAAGTTTATCGGCGCAAACGAGAACGGTATTGCTCCGATCGCCCTGTACAACGCTTAACTTAGAGGAGGTTAGAGATTATGGAAAAGAACATGCGCTATGACGAAGCAGACGCAAGAGCGCTTCTGAATTCCAACTTCGCTGACAAGCTGACCACGGAGAACATGCACTTCGACAGTGCAGAAGATGCTTCTGTGTTCTTTGCCAGAGAGCTGGACTATGTAAAAGCAAAGTCCTATGACAAGCAGTACCCCGAGCTTACCGCCGAGAAGCTCTTCCCGGTCAGTACTGAGGCTGATGAGGGTGCAGAGACCATCACATGGGTTAGCTATGATCAGGTTGGTTTTGCGGAGCTGATTTCCAACTACGCAACCGATCTTCCCAGAGCAGACGCATTCGGCACCCCGAACACGTCCTACATCAAGTCTCTGGGCGATTCTTACGGCTACTCCCTGCAGGATATGAGAGCATCCCGTATGGCTGGCAAGTCTCTTGATGCAAAGCGTGCTGAGGCCGCCAGACGTCAGATCGACCGCAAGGCCAACGAGATTGCATGGGCTGGAGATTCCGCCAACAAGCTGGTGGGTGTTCTGTCCAAGGACAACGGCATCCCGGTCTACACTCTGACTAACGGCGAGTCTGGAAAGGCTTCCTGGGCTGACAAGACTGTTGATGAGATCATCAACGACATCGGCAACATGAAGCAGTTCATGTCCGACTCTACGCAGGACGTTGAGGTTCCGGATACCCTGCTCCTGCCTCCTGCAGTATGGGTTGCTCTGACTACCAGACGCATCCCTGGCACGGATTCCTCCCTGCTGAAGTATCTGAAGGAGAACTTCTCTGATCTGGAGTTCAAGCAGGCGCCTGAGCTTGGCGCAAAGTCCACCCGGACCAACCCTTACGGCAAGAACGTAGCCCTGCTGTACCGCAACGATCCGGAGAAGATCGAGATTCAGATCCCGATGCGCTTTATGCAGTACGCAGCACAGCCGCATAACCTTGAGGTTGTGGTTCCCTGCGAGGAGAGACACGGCGGCGTGATCATCTACTATCCGCTGTCCCTGCTGATTGCACCCGGCGTTTAATCAATAGCGAAAATAGGAGAGTGCCATGAAGGTAAAGAATGTTAGCAAAAAGATCGTGGCAATCCCGGAGCTGGAGGGCGGATGCACCGCCCTTCTTCCGGATTGCGTTGCTGAAGTAGACGACAGCTTTGCGGGAGCCATTCAGAACATCATTGAATGCGGGTTGCTGGAAGTGACCAAGGAAAAGGTTACTCCGCCGATTACGGCAACTGAGGAGCCCGCAGAGGCCGAGGTAAAGAAGACCACCAGACGCTCCAAAGCGGCAAAGGAAGCGGCTGATATCGAGTGAGGTACATGGGATGGACGAGAGCTTAAAACGTGAAGCGCTGAGGATCTTCCGCATTGTAGCGACAGAATTTAACACCCTTCCTGATGACGACGAAACAGGCGATGACGGCGCGGTTAGTATCTACGGCGTGAATACGTATCTGGAGCTCTTTGCTGATCAGATATCGGTAAAGAGATTCGGGAAGTCGTACACGAAGGCTCTTGCCTATCTCACCGCTCACAAGCTGAAGATGATGGACAAGGGAGCTGACGACGGGTTCGGCTCCATGGGGGCGGCACTTCGTGTTGCATCCGCATCTGAGGGCGAGACTTCGGTCTCGTTCTCCAGTTCCATCTCTACGGCTGATGCAGAGTCGGAGTACAGCCTTACGATCTACGGTATTGAGTTCCTGACGCTGAAGCGGAACGTAATTATTCCGATTGTTTCGGCAGGAGAACCGATTCCTGGCTATTAAGGAGAACGGAATGGCTTTATTCAACATCGGCAAACAGACGGCAGAGGGCGCCCGGATAGAGAAATTCATTGAGGAATTGACATCAAAGCAGATCAACGTGGGCTTCAATGAGAAATCCGGCAGCTACGAGGATGGTACAACGACAGCACAGGTGGCAGCATGGAACGAGTACGGAACAGAGCACAGTCCTGCCAGACCGTTCATGCGGCAGACAATCGAGAACAACGAAGACAAGATCACGAAGTTCGTGAATGCCAAAGCCGGCGCCGCGATAAGGTCCCGGGGAAGCGCTGCTGAGGTTCTTAATGCAATCGGGGCTTACACAAAGGGACGGATGCAGAAAGAGATCCGTGATGGCGAGTTTGAACCAAACGCACCGTCTACAATAGCCAGAAAAGGCTCCAGCAAGCCGCTGATTGATTCGGCACACATGAGGCAGAACGTTGTCTACGTGATCAAAGGAAAAGGAACGTGAGGGCAGATAGATGGGCTTACCGCTGTGGAAGAAGAGAAGACTGATACGCAGGTATTCCGCACCGGAGCTAGGCGGCGGGTATGCAGTGTCAGCACATGAAGATTTCTGGATTACCGCCGATGTCCAGACAACAGACAGAAGCGTGTCAACTGGCGCAGATGGAGACATCGGTCTGCAGAAGCTGAAGGTCTTTACAGACTCAGAGCTATGTATTGCAGACGAAAGAGCCGGAACGCCGGGAGACAGGATCTGGTTCCAGAAAAGGTGGTTTGAATGCAGATCATCCAGATTGAGCGAGAACACGTTTCTCAAACACTGGACCAGTACGTTTGTGGAATGCACGAATGCAGATGATGAGCCGATGAGCATTTCTGTTGAAGGTGGGAGACTTGTGATACTGGCACCGACTGATGTGGTAAACGCCGCGAGCGGAACGCTGGTATTCAGCAGGAGCGCCCACGTATCAGCAGGAGACGGCGCACTTATATGCAAGGATGAGCAATGAAAATAGCAGAAGCAAAAGAGGAATTCCGCAAGCTCGTGGCTGATTACTTCGGTGACAGCCACGTTTTTTATGCGCAGACGAAGATGGTTAAGCTTCCGGAGCCTTACGTAACCATCCAGATAACCGGCATCCAGCGGCAGGTGCATGAATCGAAGCTGATGCAGGACACCGGTTATGTAAATGCCTACAGGGAGATAGTAGCAAGCGTTGACCTGAATCTGTACACCAAAGGCCGAAGCATTGCAGGAAGCCAGACTGTATACGCCAACACATCACTGGATGATCTGGTAGGGTTCATGGATTATCTGGAGTCGGAAGTGGGCATAGGCAAGCAGGACACGGCAGGGATCGCCGTTGCGGTAGATTCTCAGCCAAAGGACCTGTCCGCGCTGATCCGTGAGGCACAGTTCCAGTACAGGGCCATGGCATCGTTCACGGTCCGGTTTACGGACATGACCTATGGAGACTACTACCAGAACAACAATGAGCTGCCGAATGCTTCTGGCGGCGGAAACAAGGAAATGATAACGGAGCCGTCCTACATCGAGACGGTTGAAATCGCTCAGGATGATTCTGAGCAGTGAAGAAGGAGGAAACATAGATGAGCAATATCGACGATATTGTGAATGTGCAGATCTCGATTGAATCCCCGACCAGTACGGGAGAGTCGTTTTCTGCGCTGCTGCTTGTAGCTCCGGGACCGGAGAATGCAGGACTTACTATGCCGGATGTTGCAGAGATCACCTACGCAGCGGATCTTGCTGATTATGGCTACGCAGAGGATTCTGAGACATATCTGGCGGCGACTGTGGCATTTGCACAGGACCCGAGACCGGAGAAGGTCTATGTGGCAGTGCGAAAGACCGACAGCGACACCACGGAAGCGATTACGACCACTCTTGACAGAGCACTTGGGACGACAGGCTGGTATGGTATCGCACTCGTAGGCGACGCAAGCGGATCTGACATCAAGCTGGCTGCACAGTGGGCCGAGTCCAATGAAAAGCTCTTTGGTTTTAGCTGGACCGGAAGCGAGATTCCGATTGATGTGACGGCGTACAACCGCACGTATGCGATGTATTACAGCGGAACGGAGACGGTGGACAAGTACGGAGCACTCGCCCTGATGGCGAAATGCTTTGGGTATGATCCCGGCTCTGAGTCCTGGGATCTCAAGACCCTTGGCAGTGTATCTGCATCGACTCTCACAAGTGCAAAGTGCAAGGAGCTTGAGAAGATCCCGTCGATGTACTACACGAAGATCGCCAGCAAGAACTGCACCATGAACGGCAAGGTTGGTTCCGGTGAGTGGATCGACATCATCCGGTTCCGTGACTGGCTGATTTCTGAGATTCAGAGCAAGGTTTTCAATTACCTGACCGCGAACAAGAAGGTGCCGTATACAAGCGCTGGTATCACAGGCGTTCAGAACCGGATCGAAGAGGTTTTGACATCTGCGCAGCGCACTGGTGGCATAGATGCTGACGAGACGGATTCCGATGGAAACGTAACCAAGGGCTTCTCTGTTTCAGTTCCGAAAATCGGCAATGTTTCCTCAAGCGAGAAGAAGAGCAGAAAGCTCAGGAATGTGACTTTCACTGCGCGGCTTGCCGGAGCAATCAATGCAACCTACATCAAAGGAACGCTCACGTACTAAGGAGGTTAAGCAATGGCAAATGTTTATACATACAATCCAAAACAGGTCGTTATGGGCTTGGGAAATCACATCGTTTCTGCCTATGCAGACGATTCATTCATTACCGTAGAGCCTAACGGAGATGGCACGCAGCTTAAAGTCGGATGCGACGGAGAGGTCAATCGTGCAATTTCCGTGAACAAGGCCTATAACATCAAGGTTTCGCTCCTGCAGAATTCGCCGACCAACAAATATCTGGAGGCGATGTACAAAAAGGATCAGGAGGATGGAACGGGATACTTCCCCGTCATCATCAAGGATCTGATGGGCAATGAAAAATTCAGTGCAGATTATGTCTGGGTAACAAAGCCGGCATCCTGGGGGAGAGGTAAGGATACCACGAACCGCGAGTGGGATCTTGTGGCGGCCGAGGGAAAGATGGAATCTGAGTAATCCATAGCGGGAAGGAGAGTAGCAATGCGAAAGAAAATGACACCGCATCTCATTACTATCGGAGACGTGAGTTTTGCAATCTATCCGTTCGGAGCAATGACTGCAGCCGGCGTATCGGGGGACCTTTCAAAGTTCATTGGTCCTCTGGTCGCCGGCCTTCTTCCTCTTGCAGGAGGTGGAGACGGTTCTTTGGACGCGATCATGAAATCGGATATCACAAAGCTGGCCCCGCTGGTATCTTCATCGCTGGCCACGTTTGACAGCGACAATGTACAGAAGATTCTGATGGAACTTCTGATCGACCACGGAAACGTGAACTGCGAGTACCGCGACGATAGAGGTGAGCTGGTGCAGAGCAGACTCACAAAGGATCTGGCGGATGATTTGTTCGTTGGCAGTCTGGAAGATATGGTGAGGCTTGCGATTGAAGTTGTAAAGGTCAACTTCGGCAGTTTTTTTACGAAATTGACCACCCAATCTGGACTCCAGAACGTTCTATCGACCAGCTCCGGATCGACGACTACGGAAAGTTTGACGGAGAGCGTTTCAATCCTTTAGAGATGAAAATGTATGCCCTGATCGACAATGGTAAGGCGTCAATGATGGAGCTGTGCGAATACTACACATTGGAAGACGCATTGAAATTGTATGCGCTTATGTCGATGCATCAGGACATTGAAGCGATGCGAATGAAAGAAATGGAAAGAGGCAGAAAATGACAGTAGAAGAGCTTTTTATAGCACTCGGGTTCAAGGTTGACTCTGCATCAAAAGCAAAGGTACAGAGCGAGGCAAGTGGCCTCAAGAGCATGCTAACAAAGGCTCTCGGTGTCATCGGTATTGGTCTTTCTATAAACGGCATCAAGAACTTTGTGCAGGAAACCGCATCGCTTGCCGCAGAAGTCCGATCCGTAAATGTACAGTTCGAGCAGACGTTTGGCGACATGACAGATGTTGCTGAAGCCAGCCTGAAGAAGGTGTCTGAGAGCACAGGCATTGCCGAGTCCAGAATGAAGGAAGCTTACTCAAGAATGGCTTCCTTTGCAAAGACCGGCGGAATGGAAACTGCAGAAGCCAATGACTTCACGGCAAGAGCCATGGAGGCAATCGCGGACAATGCGGCCTATATGGATAAGTCTGTTGAGTATACGCAGGAAACATTCCAGAAGCTCTTAAAAGGCAACTTTCAGCTGGATGATAATCTGAACTTCAACCTTGCCGAGGCCGAACGAAATGAAATGGCCATGGCGATGTTCCAGAAAAAGACCTACAACGATCTGACTGAGAACGAAAAGAAAGAGCTGATCCTGCAGAAGCTCATCAATGCCAATGAGCAGATGGGAGCGACCGGACAGGCAAAAAGAGAGGCTGGCGAATATACCAACCAAGTTGGAGAACTTTCAGATGTCGTGAAACAGCTCAAAGCGCAGGTTGGAATGATCTTCCTCCCGCACGTGCTGTCCGTCTCAACAAATCTGGCAAAACTGCTGACGCGGGTGGCAGATGCTCTTGGCGACGCAGAAAAAGAGGGCACGCTTGCATACAAGATGGCACAGAAGCTCACAAAAGCGATGGATAAGTTCTGGGATGTTTGTAAGAAGGTCTATCACTTTGGAACCAAAGTCATTGACGCAGTCGGTGGCATTGAGAACGCGGCGAAACTTCTGGCCTTAGCAATCGGGGCCATTATGGCAACGCAGCTGCCGGGATATCTGAGCAATGTTGTTGACTTTTTATCAAAAATAAATCTGAAAACGGCGGCTATAACGTTTGGGATACTGGCATTGTTTCTTGTGATAGATGATTTCATCGGATTCATGCAGGGCAAGGAATCGGCAATCGGGCATCTCATCGAAAAGCTTGGTGGTGATCCGGATGAAGTCAGGAACGGGATAACCGGATTCTTCACGAAGATACAGGACCTTGCCGACGGTGCGTTTGATTCCCTGAAAGAGAAAGCAGAAAATCTCACGACAGCAATAAGCGACACGGTCCAAAGCCTGTCGGAGTTCTTTGGTTATGAGGATTCCGGCCAAATGATGCAGGATATCTTCACGGGCATAGCGGAAGCGGCACAGACGATAGCCGGAGCGCTTCAGGCGGCGGCAGGAGCTCTGGCATTCATTACCGGTCTCGATGATGCGCTCACGGAAGGGGAGAATGTTGCAACATCTAAAGGCACGGAACGTATGTCTGATGAGGATGCAAAGAAGTACAAACGGCTCAAGCACAATCTAAAGGGCAAAAAGGGAAGCGAGCGTACATCGATTGAAAATGATATTGCCGCCCTGGAGGAGAAGTACGAAGGTACTGACACAACGACATGGGGGCAGAAGCAGTACGCGCAAGGCCGAGCAAATGTGCACAACTCTGCCGATCGAGTATTCAATGGCGGCAGAAGTCAGGTGGATGGATCATGGAGTACCGCGGTTCAGGACACGAAGAACAGCATAGCTGACTTCATATACGACATTACGGCAGGAATCGTCGATCTTAGAGCTAGTGCACAGGATCAGAATGATGCTGTTACAAAAGATTCCGCCGATTCAAAGTCTGCGGTCAACAATGCTGCGGAATCTTCTTCAGATGATGTGAAGAATGCCGCAAGCAAGACAATTGAGACGATGAATAGCATGCAAGGGGCAGTAAGTGGTCTGCAGGAAGTGATAGCAGGGTCACAGAGCCAGCTTCAGGCACTTGCTGGGCAATTCCCGAGTTCGACTGTAAATGATATCGCAAGCAGACAGTCGTCCAATAAGAATGTGAACGTGAACATGACCTATAACAGCACATTCAATGGAGACACGAGGTCGAATCAAAAGGCGGCATCTGCGCAGCTTAACAGTTCGGCAAAGGATGCATCGACGTACACGGCCAATGCGGTTGCATTTGGATGATAAGGAGGCGAAATGGCTAATCTACAGCCAGTCAGTATCAACGGCGTGGAGTTCGATGCGCTGATTGACAGCGAAGAAGCATACGAGGCGACGGTTCCGACTTATCCAGTAGACAGCGGATATAGCGTTAGCGACAACGTGGCAATGGAAGCCATGGAATTATCAATGACGCTATATCTCACTGCCACACCTATTACATGGAGATCTTCTCATGGAATGGGAGAAAATAGGCTAAGAAGTGTGTGCGATGAGCTTTTA
Source organism: Anaerovibrio sp. (assembly GCA_963624875.1). Lineage (GTDB taxonomy): Bacteria > Bacillota > Clostridia > Lachnospirales > Lachnospiraceae > CAG-791. Next base: position 2,836 of record CAVFRZ010000049.1, on the reverse strand, counting down.
CGAACATACGTGGAGAGAGAACCGATCACGGTCACAACGGCAGAAAAGACCTACTCAAATATGGTGATTAAGTCCATCGCCATCAAGAAGGATGATAGCACGGGCCTTGCCAGAGAGATTCCGATAACACTGACACAGGTGACAGTAACCACGTCCGGAACGGTCGAGGTGCCGTCAAAGATAGGGAAGAGCGGAACAACCGGGAAGAGTACGGGAAAAGCATCAACATCCAGCGATAGCAGCGGTACGGATTCCGGTAGTAGTTCTTCTGACTCCGGTGGAAGTGGTGGAAGTGGTGGAAGTACATCGGACTCCAGTTCCGGTACTAATTCCGGGAAGGGCCAAACGGTGCTTGACAAGACGATTCACAGTGTCAAGCCGTATATCGAGAAACTTTTTGATTGAGGATAAAAATGTTTGAAATAAAGGTTCCGGATGAAAATGACAGCATGAGTCAGGTGTCTCTCGATGGAGAAGAGTATCTGCTGAGGATGTGCTACAACAGCTACGGTGATTATTGGTCATTGGGGGTGTATGACGCATTCAGCAATCCGATTGTTCCAATGGTCAAGGTGGTGCCATACGGATTGTACTTCTGGTATAAATACACAGATCTTCCGGTTGGGAAGTTTTTTGTGGCAACCAGTAAGGAAGCAATTGGTAGAGACGATTTCAAGGATGGCAACGCGCACATCTATTATTTGACGCTGGCAGACATAGAGGAGATCAAAAGCTCATGAGGCAATGGAAGAGAGAATACAGACTCGTTGCCGGAGTGCCAGGCAGTGAAGGGTTTGAGATTGGGAGTGCATCCGAAGGGAGGCCGCTTCACGTATCGTTTAGCCTGGAAAAGTCGGACACACAGTCGTCAAACACCGGTAAGATTACGATTTCCAATCTAAACAAAGAGCACAGAGCGGTCCTGTCAAAGGAAAACTGCTATATACAGCTTTATGCTGGCTATGGGTCGGATTTAGGTCTTATCTTTTCCGGCACAGTATCAGAGACGGAAGAAGAACTGAATGATGCGGACAGGGACACGACAGTCGAAGTGATCGACGGCTTCGCAAACAACGAGCTTCCCGGATGGCTTTCGTTAAACGGGGTCGTCACGTGCTCTGATGCGCTTTCCGGCATTGTTGAAAAAATGGAATTTGAGTCTTCAATCATCACGGATGCAGCAAGAGAAAAGCTGGAATCAGCTAAGTACGACAATGGGTATTGCTATGTTGGGAAGCTCAGGGCGGCCCTGCAAAACGTCCTCCGGAAGGCTGGATGCACCTATTCTGTTCAGAATGGCGTGCTGCAGGTATATGTGAGCGGCGAGACGGTTACGCCAAAGGCCTACAGCTTGAGCGCGGAAACGGGCCTTATAAGCGTGCCGAAAAAGATATCTATCAGCGAAAGCAGTTCAAGCAGCGGATCAGCTTCGAGTTCTTCATCCAGTAGCTCAAGTTCTTCTAGTTCAACTACCAAGAAGGGAATTCCGGGATATGAGCTAAATTATTTCTTGAATCCGGCAATCGGAGTCAATGACCTTGTGTCGGTCAGCAGTAAAGAAATCAGCGGATACTACAGGGTAAAGAAGCTGACGATTGATGGTGACAACTACGAAGGCGATTGGAAATGTACTGCGCAGGTGGTGGAGGTGAAATGATTCAGGACATTGCAGAAGCGATCGACAATAAAGTTAAAGACGTCATGAATTCCAACCTTCACACAAACATGCCGGCAGAGGTTGTGGCCTTGAATCTGGAAGAAGGGACCGTGGATTTAAAGCCGGTGGGATCGTACTACGTGAACGGAATGGAGATGGAGTATCCTGTGGTCCCTTCTGTGCCGCTGGTGCTGAATGCAAGCGGAGCAGGCCGGATGTCCTTTGTGTCTCCGATCAAGGAGGGCGACACTGTGATGATGGCGTGTGCGGAGCAGTCGCTATCCACATGGCGCACGGGCACCAGCAAAGAGCAGATGGACGAACGCTTTGAACTGCAGAATGCAATGGCAATTCCGGGGCTCCAGAAAGAGGCCGTGGAGGCTCAAATAGAGGCAAATGAGGAAGAGGCATACATCCTTACTAACGGCGAGACAAAATGCCTTGTGGGGGCAGACAGGATCCAAATCCAGTGCGGTGGAGCGGTCATCTCAATCGAAGGCGGCGAGATCAGTGTGGAAGGAAACCTGAATGTATCCGGAGACCTTGGTATAAGCGGCAATCTGAGCATGAATGGAAATCTGGATGTAGGCGGAAGCATCACGTGCGGAGGCGATTTCCCATGCAAGGGAGGCACAAATGAATGATCTTCAGATGACAAAGCGAGGCGACCTGCTGATAACCGGCTATGACATCGTGGCAACAGACAGCATTGAGCAGGCGATTCTCATTAAGCTCCGGTGGTTCTTTGGTGAGTGGATCTACAACACGGAGCTGGGCGTCCAGTGGTTCGAAAAGGTCCTTGTAAAGAATCCGAACAAGCTCCTGATTCGGCGCATGATCGAGGATGCGGTGCTGTCAGTGGATGGCGTCAAGTCAGTATCAAATGTGACACTAAGTCTAAACAGCACCACCAGAAAAGCTACCATCGGATTCAATGTCGTCACAACGCAGGGCAAGCAGGATGTGATGGAGACCATTGGTCTTACGGCTGAGGACGATGCAATAACGGCATATGTGGTAAATGGGCGTTTGGTGATTGATTCACCGGGCGCTCTTTTTTATGTGGCCGGCGGCACGCTTGTGTTTACAAAGTATGCCAAAGTCACGGTAAAGGACGGCAGACTTGTGATAGGAGGCACAGATGAGTGACATTTATGAAGTGCTGCTGAAAACAGACAG